>NZ_JOBX01000092.1:0-24157 GCF_000720645.1 Streptomyces sp. NRRL S-378 | reverse complement strand
CATGCCGGCCCCGCCTGCCAGGACGGCACCAGTGGCGGCGGTAACGACTACGGCCTTGGCGAAACGGAACATCAAGATCTCCTTGAACTCACTCTGCCGTGGGGGAAGTACGGCACGGACGACGTCCCCCACAACGGCCGGAGGCGCCCGCCCGTCACGGACAATGGGCCGAACCGGTGAGCTCGAGAAGCGTCCGCTCAGCCTGACCCAGACCGCGACCGCCCGAGCCGTCATCCGCGCCCCCTCGGCGGTCCGAGCCTGGGGCACGCGCGGGCGTAGGCTCTCCAGGATGCGGATAGGCGAGTTGTCGAAGCGCACGGGCGTGAGTCCGCGCTCACTGCGGTACTACGAAGAGCAGGGACTGCTGGGCAGCTCACGCTCCGACGCGGGGCAGCGTCACTATTCCGATGCTGCGGTCCAGCGCGTATCGCTCATCCGGCAGTTGTTCGACGCGGGTATGTCCAGCCGGGTGATCGCGACGGTGCTGCCGTGTGTGGACGTCCCGGGTGACCTGGGCGTCGCCGAGGAGACGTTCGCGGCGATGATGCGCGAGCGCGACCGGGTCGACGCCGACATCGCGCACCTGATCGAGACCCGGGATGCACTCGACGTACTGATCAGGGCCAACAGCCGGTACCGGGCGGAGCTGTCCACGGGCCCGGAGCCGGTGGCGCAGTCGACCTGATGCTGTGATCTGCATCTCAGCCTGTTGCCCCTGACATCAATGTCAGAGGTGAGGATGGCGACAGCGCCCGGAATCACCGGGTCGGTCGGACGAGAGGCGGCAGAGGATGGGGCAGGCATGGGGTTTCGGCAGGTATGGCGGGCCCGAGGTGCAGGAGTTCTTCGATCGTCCCGATCCCATACCCGGTCGCGGTGAGGTGCTGATCCGGGTCGATGTCGCCGGCGTGAATCCCCTCGACCACCTTCTGCGCTCCGGTCTGGTCGACGGGCTCGACGGCGGGCGTGTGTTTCCCCGTGTGCTGGGCATGGAGGCAGCCGGAACCGTTCTCGCCCTGGGCGAGGACGTCAACGGGCTTGAGGTGGGTGACGCGGTCTTCGGCTTCGCACTCACCGGTGGCGGCACCTACGCCGAGACGACGGTGCTGTCCGCGCCGAACACCGCACGCATCCCGGATGGTCTGTCCGCAACCGTGGCGGCAACGCTGCCAGTGGCCGGGACGACCGCGGTGGACGTGCTCGACCAGCTCGGCCTCCCGGCCGGTGCCACGGTCCTGGTCAACGGGGTCGGGGGCGGGGTCGGCCTCGCCGTCGCCCGATTGGCGATCGGCCGCGAGCTGCGCGTGATCGGCGTCGGGAGTACTGCCAAGCGCGAGCACGCCGAGGGCATTGGGGTGTGGTTCATCGACTACACCGCCGAGGATGTGGCCGCCGCGGCACGCGATCTGGTTCCGGGCGGCTTCGACGCGATCGTCGACCTGGTCGGAGGCACCTCGCTGCGGACGGTCGCTCCGCTGGCCCGGAATCCCCTCAACGTCATCGCTGTGGGCGACATGTCTGTGACCGATCTCGGTGGGCGTTTCGTCGAGCGTCGCGTCGACCGCGAGAACCTGGAGCGTTCGGCCCGGCTGGCCCTCGACGGAGTCCTCGCCCCCGTGATCACCGCGGTCCATCCGCTCTCCGACGCCCCGGCCGCACTCGCCACCGTCGAGAACGGTCACACCTCGGGCAAGGTCATCATCAAGGTGGCATGAGAAGTGCCCGGCACTCGGCTACGGCGAGCGGCGTACACCGCTGGTCCGCCTCCGGGCCCTGCGGGCCGCCAGGCGCGGCAATCCTCCCCGCGCCCCCGAGCGCCTCGATCGGGGTGGGAATGACGACGGCCCCGACGCAGGGAGCGAAGTCGGGGCCATCACCCGCGCGAGTTCCGCCGTGGGGGTGTCGGAACTCGTGCGCCTGTCGCCGTGCTCAACGCGGCCCGGGCGCCACCGTTACGCAAAGGCGGTGAGCCGAACCCTTCGGGGGTGGGCGCCGTTGCACCGCCCCCGCCCGTAGCGGCGGACCCGACCGGTGAAAGGACAGCACCGGCTGGTTCAGACACCCGAGGGTCAGATCGCGCGCTCCCCGCCGCAGGGCGTCTGGTCACCGGCTTCCTCCGACACGAGCCGGCCGGTGCTGGGCACTGCCCCGTCTCCTCCGGCGGGGGGGGTGGGGTTCGTCCAACTGCGCGCCTCATCTGGCAGGTGCCGTCGATCACCATAAGCCTGAGTCCGGTGCCCTGCGCCCGCAGGGACGCCTGTGTGGGAAGGACTCAGATGTCTGAACGCAACACGGTCATGCGCAGTCTGCATGACATCGGCCTGGCGGCTTGGTTCGGGGGCTCTCTCATGGGGGCCGTCGGGTTGAACGGAGCGGCGCGCAACGCCGTGAAGGAGCCGCCTCTGGCCGCGCGGGTCGCCAGCGCCGGCTGGGCTGCCTGGACGCCGGTGAACGCGGCAGCGATCGGCGCCCACCTCGTAGGCGGCGCCGGACTCCTGGGCGCCAACAGCGCCCGCGTGGCGTACCAGAGCGGTGTGGGCGCCTCCACCCTCGCCAAGACGGTCCTCACCGGAGCCGCGCTCGCCGCCACCGCCTACAGCCGTGTCCTGGGCAAGAAGATCGAGCTCGCCTCGTCCCCGGACTCCGAGGATCGGGAGGCTGCCGCCGACCACCCGGTGGAACTGGGGCAGGCGCAGCGCCACCTCGCGCTGCTGCAGTGGGCCGTACCGGCCCTGACCGCCGGGATTGTCGTCCTCAACGCGCTGCACGGAGAGCAGCAGCGCCCCGAGCAGCAGCAGGCGGGAATGCTGCGTCGCGCCGCCTCCCCCCTGGCCATGGCAGGCGGCAGAAGCATGGCCGCCGTACGCCGTGCCTGCCACCACGGCCCGGTGGCCGGCTACTGCTGAACTTACAAGCCAGCCTGCCCATTCGGCCCTGTGTCGGACGCTGCCCTGTCCGCTGCTCGCTGGCCCCAGTTCGATCCGCCCACCGCACCAGAGGTCATTCACACAAGGAGACAGGCCATGGCCAGAGCTACCACGACCAAGGTGACGCAGCCCGTCACGGACGACAGCATCAAGGTGCGCCAGCTCAGCCACTACCAGTTCAGCTGGGTGGCCGGCGCGCCCGGCGCCAGCGGCACCATCACCCTGCAGCTCGTCCTCGACGAAGGAGCCTGGGAAGAGGTACTGACCGTCGACGCCGACGACGCCGACGTCCTCCAGGATCTCCTGAGCAGCACACCGACCGTGCACTACGACGTCAGCCGCCGAACCCTCATGTTCGGTGTGACCGCCGTCGGCACCTGAGGGGACACCGGCCCCGCAGAGCACCGCGGGATCTCCCGGGGTGCAGGCCGACGGTGGCGTACCAGGCTAGGCTTCCCGGCTCGGTACGGGTCCTGTTCGTCGGCACTGGCCCGTTACGCGCTGTAGAGGATGGGGCATCCGCGGGGCGGCCGCCGTGGTGGACTGTGGGGCTGCCGGACCGGTGGTCACAACCACGGTGAGCCGGTCCCGGCTGCCGGTAGGAGCCGTGGGGTGGGTCGGCCATGCAGGGGCCGACCAAGGCGGTGATGAGTTTGCGGGCGGCCGTCTTGGTCAGCCGCCCCAGCGCCGCCTGCGTCTTCTCGTCGGTGCCGCGCCGCGCGACGGCGGTGCCGCCCACGGCCTTGTTGAACGCGGCATCGAACCGCTCACGCCCCGCCTTGGCCACCTTGCGGTTCCCCCGGGTTCGGCCAGTACCGCCCCAGGCTGACGGCACCGGCTGCCCTGGGCTCTCCAAGTCCTCGAGTTCCGCGACGACCGGATCAGCGGCATCGCGGCCTACCGTGACACCGAACGCCTCTTCCCGCTCTTCAGCCTCCCGGGCCGCCTGGGCGAGGTATAGCACGATGCAGCGTTCGAGCCCGACTACGGGTCGAAGTCATCGGCGAGGGGGCGTAGCGGGAGCGGTCGTCGTCAGGGGGCAGTGTTAACCGGGTCGGTAGCCAGGCGTGTCGTCACCGCTGTCAGCCACAGCAGGCACAAGGACCGCTCCGGCTGTGAAAGCCGGGACGTAGGGCGGCGGAGGCCGCGAAGCCGGCGAGGACGGCGCCAGGAACGAGACGCGAGGCCACGGCCCACCCGTCGTGGCCCCGGCCGGCGAGCGAGCCGGCGAGCACGACGAGGGCGGCACCCAAGGCGAGGTAGCCGAGCATGCCGGCGGCCGTGTGGACGGCGCCGTCGCTGCTCATCACAGTCGTGTCGGGGACTCCTCTCGTGCCCGGCCCTCTCGGCCCACGAGCCGACGCGCCGCCGTCCCCGCCGGCACAGCGGCGCCCGTACAGCGCCGCCCTCATCACCACTGCTCCCCCGGTCCAGCTATCTACCGGCCGCGGCCCGCAACACTCGAACCACCGTGCCTGTCATCGCCGGCTCTTGCGTCACCGCCGTGTCCCGGTGCTGTAAGGGAACTGGGCTCGGGGCACCAGCCCGCCCAGTCGGCCACTAGCGTGCGGCCATGGGGCCCAGCAGCCCAGCCGACCACCACACCCCGGGAGACTCCGCCATGCCCACCCTTGGTCCCCGCACCCTCCTCGCCACGATCGCCCTCGCAACCACGCTGACGCTGACCGCCTGCGAGCCCGCAGCCGAAGCCGAAGCCCCTCCCGCTCCTCCCGCCGCCTCCGCCACCGTCTCCGCGCCCGCCTCCGCCACCTCGCCCGCCGGTTCGGGCAAGCGCACGCTGGCCGAGGCCGCCACCGCCGGCGGGCTCACCAAGGCCACTGATGCCGGCGCGGTCTCCGACGTCCCGGTTGACCCGGGCGAGATGCGTGACGGCATGCACCTGGTGGTCGCTGACTACAACCGTGCCGGGCAGACCTCCGGCCGCCGCATCCTTTTCGTGGGCGTCGACAGCGTTCCCGAGGACCCGAACAAGCGTCGCGAGCACCTCTGGCGCGGCCTGATCGACTACGCGCTGCAGAACGGCTCCACCGGCACCCCCACCACCGCGAAGCCGTACCAGCCCGGCCCCTTCGGCGGATCCCTCGAGTGCCTCAGCCTGCCGGAGTCCGCCAGCACCACCGACGTCATCTGCGGCTGGTCCGACACCACCACCGCCGCCGTCGCACTCTTCCCCCGCACGACCCCGGCCGACGCCGCCCGCCTCTTCGCCGCCATGCGCGCCGACCTCGAACACTGACCGCCCCGTCTACCGCACCCCCATGGCAGGAGCGTCGCGCAGGCAGCGCCGCCGCCGGGCGATCTACGCCAAGGTCGGTACCGGAAAAGGCAGTCAGCAACACAGAACGCGAACCCCGATCGACGGAATTCCGCCCGACCTCAACGACCGATCGGAACCGGCATCTTCGTCTCCGCTGCCGAACCAGCCGCTTCCCTACGACCGTCCTGCAAACGGTGAACCCGGGCAGGACGTCCGCCGGGCCTTCCTCGTCGCGTACGAGCTCACGCCGCGCAGCGTAGGACCGCTGCCACTCCGCTCGGCCACGACGGGTTCCAGTGCTCGTCCATGGCCTCCCGTACGGGCGGCTCAGTCGAGTTCCCAGGGTTCGAGAAAGTCCGGATCGTACTGCTGCTCCGTGCGGCGTGCGGATGAAGAGGGGCGAGCTGCGTCTCCATCTCGCCCCTCGGGATCTTGGAGTCGATCACGAAGGTCTGCACGTTCGCACTCGAGTCCAGGAGCTGATGGATGCTCTTGAAGATGCGCTGGACCGGCTTCCCCGCGAGGGGCGACGACTCCGGTGCTGTCATGTCCTTGCGTGCACGGTGACCTTGCGGCCGCCCTGCGGCGACACGGGGGATCACGGTCTCCGTCTGGTCGGCATGTCTCCCAGCGTGCGGCGACCCGGACCGCACGGCATCCGGAGCGGGATTCGCTTCCGCACGCTGACCGGCC
The DNA here is from genome assembly GCF_000720645.1 of Streptomyces sp. NRRL S-378. Lineage (NCBI taxonomy): Bacteria > Bacillati > Actinomycetota > Actinomycetes > Kitasatosporales > Streptomycetaceae > Streptomyces > Streptomyces sp. NRRL S-378. The sequence goes on along the minus strand of NZ_JOBX01000092.1, from coordinate 18,259 downwards.
ATGAAGCGGCCCGCAGGCGGCCCCGAGAGGAGGCGGACGTGATGCCTTCTCAGAATTGCTGCGAGAAAAGGCGTCCTCCCCGGCCGGGGCAGGACGTTCGGCGAACCCCCGGCGCCGGCGCTCGGACCGCCGCCCCCGGGCAACGGACCCGACGGCAGCAGCCCGGCGCATCATGTCGAGGCGGCCGGACAGTACGCTGCGGACCGTGCACGTACCCGACCGGTACGTCTGGGTCGCTCTTGGTCTGGCCGTTCTGCACGCCCTTGGCCTCGTCCCCATCGTCGGCCGGCTCCGCGGACCCGAGCCGGCGCTGCGATTCCGGGCGCGTCTCGAACTGCTGGAGACGGCCGCCATGCTGTTCCTCGTCGGCGGCCTGTTCCGGAGCGTCACCTTTCGCGGACACCTGGTTCCGGCTCGTCGCCACCGGCTTCGCGGTCCTGACCGCCGGCTGCGCCGCGAGGGGCGTCCGCGGACTCCGTGCCCGCCGCAGCACCACTTCCCGGCCCGTACGACAGAAACCGTCTGCCTGCGCCCCGGCCGCCGTGGCGGGGGTGTCTTTGCAGGAAGAGTCGCCCGCGTGAACCTCCAGGCCCGGCGAGTACACGGGGGTCTCGTATGCCGGCTTGCGGCGACCGTCCTCCCGCGGCTGGTTAGTCTCGGGGCATGCGGATCTCTGTTTCCTCGGACATGGACGAACCCGTGGCTCGCGCACTCCTCGGGCACCTACGCGACCGCGGACACGACGTGGTGGCGTACGGGGCGCTCAGCCCCGGCGATGATCCGCAGTGGGCAGCCTGCTCGGAGGCGGCGGCCCGCGAGGTAGCCGCCGGGAACGCCGACCAGGCGGTCGTATGCTGCTGGACCGGTACGGGTGCGTCGATCGCAGCGAACAAGGTTCCCGGCGTTCGCGCGGCCCTGTGCACGGACGCCTACACGGCGGACGGTGCGCGCCGCTGGAACGACGCCAACGTGCTCGCGCTCAGCCTGCGCCTGACCTCGGAACCGCTGCTCAAGGAGATCCTCGACGCCTGGTTCGCCGCCGAGGCGAGCGCGGACGCCGAGGACCGGGAGAACGTAGCGCGCGTCAATCGGCTCGACACCACGAAAACCACACCCTGACCGTGGGGTGCAGTGCCGGCCGGGCGGCCGGCGGACCCCCTCGGATGGCCCCGGCTTCGCAGACAGGGGACCATCTTGTTCCCCCCTTCCCGGTTGGGTATATCCCGTACCGGTCCGTAAGCCGACTCACGGGGCCGCGGTCCGCTCGCGGCGTTTGTGCGTACGGGACCCTGCGCGACCGGCTTCCGAAGGATCCTGCGCTGGACCGCCCGGTGCCGTCCTACGATCCCCCGATGGAACGGGTGCTCGTCCTCGGGATCAGCGGAGCGGGAAAGTCCACCCTGGCCAGGGCTCTGGGGCGGGACCTCGGTCTGCCGTACCACGAGGTGGACGCCCTGCACTTCTGCGGACCGCAGTGGCAGGTGAGCTCCACCTTCGCCGAGGACACGGCCCGCATCGTGGCCGGGGACCGGTGGGTACTGGACGGACAGGGGCCCGCGGCGGTACGCGACCTGATGTGGGAACGGGCCGACACCGTGGTGTGGCTCGACCTGCCGCGACGCCTGGTGATGCGGCGCGTCCTGCGACGCTCGCTGGGGCGGAGCCTGCGGCGCGAGCAGTTGTTCGGCGGGAACCGGGAGGGCTGGCGCGAATGGCTCCGGGCGGACCACCCGGTCTGGTGGGCCTGGTCCCGGTTCGCGGAGCGACGCGCCGAAATCGAACGGCGCGCCGCGGACCCGCGGTTCGCGCCGCTGTGCGTAGTCCGTCTGCGGAGCCCGCACGAAACGGCACTGTGGCTCGGCGGTCGCACCAGAACCGCCTGATCCGGGCCCCTCGAAGGTGCTGACCGGCGAGCACCCGGGGGCGCTCCGGTCTCCTCGCGGCCGGTGCGCGTACGCCGCACTCCTGGCGCCGCTGCGGGCTGCGGGGCGCGGGCTGCGGGGCGGCGTCGGGTTCGGGGCGTTGTCCTGCGCGACCCGCTCGGCGACATCGGAACAGTCGGCCGGGCCGGCTGCCGGGTCGCGGCCGGCGCGTGGCGGTCGTTCGGGGGCGGGCCGATTCCGCCGGCGCGACGCTCATACGGGACGTGACCGGTTCCCGTCAGGAGGTCGGAAGCGCGCGGCACCCGCCGCTCGCCGCACACCTCGGGAAAGGGAACGCACGATGACGCACTCGTCACCGACCACGCGCCGGAGCGGACGCTTCGGCACCGCCGGCCTGCGGGCACTCGCGGGGCTGCTCCTGGCCGTCGCGTCGATCCTGATGGCGGGTGCGCAGCCGGCGGCCGCGCACCCGCCGAGCGGATCGGTGCACGTGTGGGCCTCCGACGTCCGGGTGCGCACCTGCCAGAGCACCACCTGCTCCCTGGCGACCACGGAACGGCTGACCAACGTCCGGGTCCAGGCGTACTGCCAGATGGACGGAGGCGCGGCCGGGCGCGTGACGGACGGCCCGTACACCAACACGTACTGGGTCCAGATCATCACTCCCGGCCGGACGCTGGGCTGGATCTCCGCGGTGTACGCCAGCGGTGGTTCGAACAACTCCCCCGTCCCCGGCGCACCGGTCTACGGCCCCGGTGACCCCGTGCACTGCGAGTTCATCTAGATCCGCCCCCTGACAGCGCCCGTCACCACCGTTCAGCCGATCATCCGACCACACGCGAGGAACCCGTGAACACTCGACGTCTTCTCAAGGTGACGACCGCCGCGGCCGCCGCCGCGGCGGCTCTGGCCCTGGGGTCGCCGGCGGCCGTCGCATCGCCCGCGGCCGCCCAGGCCGGCCCCCCGGCGGCCACCGCCACGCCCGCCTCGCCCGCCCCGCCTGCGTCGCCTGCCTCGCCCGCGTCGCCCGCGTCCGCGGCGGCGACGTCGGTCTACATATGGGCGACCAATGTGAACGTCCGCTACGACGGGGCCGACGCCGACTGCGTCCACTACCCCTCCCGCGGCTCGTGCGTGAAGATCGTCGCCACGGTGTCGCGGACGAGGGCCGAGGGCATGTGCCAGCACCCCGGCGAGGAGATCGTCGACAGCGGGTACCGCAACCGCTGGTGGACGCTGCTCAGGCTTCCCGACGGCACGATCGGCTGGGTGAACAACATCTACATCCAGGGCGGCGAGAAGATCGCGGGAGTGCCCGACTGCGGCTGGTAGGCAGCATGTTGGGGGCACACCGGGTGCCGGGGCCGTCCGTGGTGGCGGCCCCGGCACCGGTGGTGAGCCCGCGGGGCCCAGCCGACGGTGTGCGTGCACGGCCCGACGCCGACGCCGCGGGCGATCCGGCGCAGTGCGGCGGTGACCTCGTCCTCGGCCCCCGGACCGGGGTGTCCGGAGGCCACGTAGGGCGCGGGCGCGAGCGTCAGCGGGCCCCGTGTCCGGAACAGCACGGGACCGTCCTGCCGGCCCCGCCACCGTGGCGTGCCAGCGGGCGCAGTCGCGTCCCGTCGCGTACCGTCGCGTTCGCGTCCCCGGCCCCCGGTGTGGTGGCCGTGCCAGAGCCTCTTCACACCGCTGGACAGTGCAGCCCGGTTGCCCGTACCGCAGATGGCGTCGCCGGCCTCCTGACGGGAGTGCTGCGCGGTCGCCGCCACCGCGCGGCCGTCCTGGCCACGGAACTCAACGTCACGGGAGCCTGGTGCGCGAGCACCACTTCCGGTTCGGCCGGCTCCGGCCGGTGCACCGGTTACGGCCCGGTCGTGGACAGCGACGCGATCTTCGGCTCCCCGTACCCGGTGTTCGGTGCCGACCCGGTGTGGAACGCCGTCGACCCGGCCGCCCCGCCGGCCAACCTCGCCCGGCTGTCGGGCACCGGCATCACGCTCTACACCGGCAACAACGACCTCGTCGACGTCCACACCGCAGCCGCCTCCCACACGGTCAAGGGCCGCCTGGACCGGCTGGGCATCCCCAGCCGGCTCGTCGACTACGGCAACGGTGCGTCGCTCTCCCCGAGCTGCAACGGCGGTCACAACTACGGCTGCTGGGGCCCCGCGCTCGCCGATTACGTACCGCGTCTGGAAGGCGCCTTCGCCGCGGCGGGCTGACCCGGGACCTGGCGCGGGGAGGGGCCGGGCAGGGGATCGGACGCAGCGCGAAGCGAGGGGACGACCAGCACGGACGAACGGGGCACGGACGTCTGGGGTGAGCGCGTGCTGCGAGCGGTCACGCGCGCCCGGCTGCCGAAGGTGCTCGCGGCCCTCGAACGCGGCGAGAGCGTGACTTCGGGGCCTGCAAGGCCGACCAGGCCCGTCGTGGCGGGCCGGATGACGACGGGCCCGTACGCACCACCGGGGGCCGGCACCGGGTCCAGGTCCGTGGTGTTCTCCGTGGCCGGCACGGAGGCGGTACGCGGCCCCGCCGGGGCACTCTGTGGTCACGGCGACCGGCCCGGGAACAGACCGGGCCGATCAGCACCAGCGACTCGAGGAGCGACCATGGCCGGCACCGCCAGCAGCAGCACGTACGAGGGCTTCAGCGCCGAGGAGCGGGCCGCGATGAAGGCCCACGCCCTGGACCAGAAGAAGGCCGCACGCCGCGGCACCGCCGCGGAAAAGGCAGCGGAGGCGGAACGGGACGTCCTCGCGAAGATCGCCGAAATGCAGGACCCGGACCGGATCCTGGCCGAGCGCGTCCATGCCGTCGTCACCGCCAACGCCCCGGCCCTCGCCCCGAAGCTCTGGTACGGCATGCCCTCCTACGCTCTGGACGGCAAGGTCGTCTGTTTCTTCCAGAGCGCAGAAAAGTTCAAGGCACGCTACGCCACCCTCGGCTTCAGCGACCTGGCCAAGCTGGACGACGGCCCCATGTGGGCCGCCGGATTCGCCCTCACCCGGATGACACCCGAGGTGGAGACACGCATCGCCGAACTCGTCAAGCGGGCCGTGTGAAACGCGACGGCCCTGGCACACGCCGGCCTGGCGTGAACCGGGCCGGCGTCGGCCCGGGCCGACTCGGCGCGGCCCGGGCCGATGGGGCCCGGGCCGCTGCGATGGGGCCGGGCCGGCTGGGCCGCCGCGCTCGTTCGTGATGGCCGGCGTTCGGCTTCACCGCTGCTGCGCGAAGTGGGCTCGGAGCCAGGCGAGCAGGGCCGCGAACGCAGGGGACTTGGCGGTGTCCGACTGGGTGAGAACCGTCGAGCGGCCCCCGACCTCCACCGTGATCACGTAGCTCATCGCGTCCCTGCCGCGCCCGTCCTGTTCCTCCGCGGGCATCGCTTCGGCCGCCGCCACCAGCCGGGCCAGCTCGGCCGCATCGCTTTCGGGCAGGTCGTCCGTGTCCAGCACGTCGGGCCGGCGGCGGAAGTTTGCCGCCGCCGCCAGCCCGCCGTACGACTCCAGAGTCACCCTCACGGCGCGCAGCCCCTCGACCGGCGGGGCATTGCGGTGGTCACCTGGCGCCCTTGAGCGCGGTCACTTCCTTGGCCAGTCCCGTCACCTTGTCGCTCAGTGCGCCGATCTGCCTGGTCAGGGCTGCCAGCCCGTCCTCCCGGCCTGCGCCACCGTGCCCGTTGAACGCATGGCTCCGCGCCCGGGCGAGGCCGCTCGGGACACTTCTCAGGGGGACCTCCACTTCCTGCCACGCCGCCATCACGGCCGCCTGCTCGGGGCTGCCGACGCCGAACAACTGCCCGGCCTTCTGGAAGGTGGTGTCGGCGAAGTCCTGGAACTGGTCGTCGGCGGCGGATGCCTTGAGCGATTCGTACCAGATGGTCCCGGCGGTCTCCCACGCGAATCCGCCGATGCCCACGGAGGCCAGGTAGAACGCCTTGTTCGGAATACCGGAGTTGTAGTGCACGGCACCCCAGTCACCGAAAACGGTGTCGGGCATGTGGACGAACTTGCTCATACGGTCGGGCTGGGGGTCACCTGCGAACGCCGTGCCCGGGGCCTTCAGTGACCGCAAGGCATCGCCCTCGATCGCCGGGGTCCACACCTCGGCCCCGATCAGCCAGTCCGCCTCTTCGGCCGTCTGCTTCAGGGACCACTGCTTGACCAGCGACCCGAAGACGTCCGACATCGACTCGTTCAGCGCCCCGGACTGCTTGTGGTACTCGAATCCCGAGGTGAAATCGGTGACTCCATGGGTCAACTCGTGGGCGATCACATCGAGGGAGCCGGTGAGGTCGCCGACCGTGTCTCCGTCACCGTCGCCGAACACCATGCGCTGGCCGTCCCAGAAGGCGTTGTCGTACCGGAGGCCGAAGTGGACGAACCCGTCCAGGCGCATCCCCCGGCCGTCGATCGAGTTGCGCTGGAACGCCTCCTTGAAGAAGTCACGTGTCAGGCCGAGTGCTTCGAACGCCCGGTTGACGGAGTCGTCCATGGACGCCGGTCCGTCTTCCGACCTGCCCAGGACGGCGCCGGTGAAGGATTCGGTGTGCTCGCAGTCGAATACGGTGCGCCGGCCATTGCCGGGCGCGGCCGCGGCGGCGAAACTCGCTCGCACCGATCGCTCACCCCGCAGGCGTGCCGTGGTCAGCAGGGTGGCCAAGGCGGCCTGCCGGACGTCACGGTCGCCGCTCTCCATGAGCTTTTCGAGGATGTACGGGGGGATGATGCAGTTGATCGGGCGGGTCCTGCTCATGGGATACCTCCTGAGTGAGAGGACCGAGGGGTGATCGCTTGGCCCGGGGGCCGAGGTGCCGACACCGGCTTCGAACCCACCCGCGCGGCGGCTTCCATGACCTTCGAAGGGGCCGGGCGCAGCCTGCCGCGGCCTTGAACAGACCGGGGGGCCGCGCGGCACATGCAGACAACAGCGGGTACCCGCGGGTGCGGCGGCAGTGGAGGAAAAGTCCGGCGCCGGCCTGCCCCGATTCCCCCTGCAGGGCCACGCTGATACCACCAGTCTCCTGCCGGTCGTAGCGGCTGGCAAACGCAGTGCGAGCGGCCGGAACGCCGGGCGGGCAGGGAGCGGCCTCGGAGCGGTGCGTGCGTGCAGGGAGCCCGGGGGGGGCCACGCGATGCCCTCCCGTAGATCAGTCGCTTCGCCTGATGCGACGGTCATCTGATCGAGGCCGGCCGGCGGATCCAGGAGGCGTACGTGAAACGGCGCCGGAGGCCGCGCAGCGGCCCCACTTCGCCCTTACGCCCCGCGCCGGGCCCGCCGCGCGGGGGCCGGCCGCCCGGGGGCCGGCCGCGCGGGGACGTCGCCCGGGGACGTCGCCCGGGCAGGCCGGTCCCTGGCTCCTCCACCGTCCCGGTCCTGACGCACGTGCAAGGTGACGGCTCGGAACCAGGAGGTTCGAAAGGGCCCGAGCGGGTGGCGTTCGCGGCCGGTGGATGTCAGTCGAGCTGCATGGGCACGTTGATGTACTGAGCGGCGACCCAGCCCTTCTTGCCCTTGTGGGCACCGGACTTCACCGTGACGTAGCCCCAAGCCCCCGGCTTGCCGTTGCTCCCCTTGTTGCACTGCCAGTACACATCGGTGCCCTTGGAAAGCAGGCCGGTGGCCGTGTACCCGGTGCCCGGCCCGGTACGGAAGTTCACCGCCGTGTACACGTCAGTGTTGATCTTGATCTGGTGGGTGCAGGCTCCACTGCCGATGGTGGCGGCGCTGGCGGTCGAGGCGGTGGTGAGGGCGCCGCCCAGGAGCAGCGCGCCGGTGGCCGCCACGGTCGCAACGCGGCGGGTGAATATGTTCATGTGCAATTTTCCGCCCTGATGTCGTCGGCCCGGGCTCGGTCGCCGGGGCCTGGGAGAAACCTCTCCACCCCGGTCGCCGACGCGTCGGGGAAGGGGTGAAGCAGGGTCGGAAGCACGACGGGCCTGTCGCGTTTCCGCATGTGATCATACGTATACACCGGGAGTTGATGGCCATCGGGTGCGGCGGCGGCCCACCCGGCAGGGCGGCGGCATTTCCAGGCGCTCCTCCCGGGTGAGGGCAGTCCGCGCGGACCTGCCCACCGGCCGGCGGGCCCCTTGACTCGATTCCGTTCGTAAAGAAACCCCCGGAGCACAGTGTCTTCGCTGCGACGACGAGTGGGGTGCCGGGTGCGTCCACCGGCGGCCGGCGGGGCCCGGGAGTACGTCGCGTACATCGACGCCAGGCCTCGTGCAGGGCCTGCTCACCTCTTCCGGCCGTCCGGAGCGGGACCACCGGCAACCGGCACGCCGACGGCGCTGAACAAGCCTTTAGGGTTGACCCATGAGCTTGACAGCAGGTCACGAGGAGGGAGCCCTGCCCGGTCCGTCGGCGTCGGCGCGGGGCTGGCAGGCGCCGAGCGCGGTCGAGCGGGGGCTGTACGAGGCGAAGGTGCGCGGCGACTGGCCCGCGTACTACGACCTCGTCGCACGGGCCGACCTGTACATGATGCAGTCGCGGGCGTACGCCGACGCGAACGCGGGCAACACCCGTTTCCACCCCTACTGGAACCCGCAGACCCAGACCATGTGCCTGGCCGTCTACACCGGCGGCATGCTGCCGCCGCCCGTCGCCGACCCGGTCTACAACTGCTACGACCTGGGCTGGTTCGCGAAGGTCTGGAACCAGAGCGACCCGCCCTACCTCGTGGTCAACCCCGGCAGCCCCTGCGAGGGCGTCCTGCCGGCCGGGCCGGAGGGCCGGGCCCTGTGGCAGCGTCACTCCGCCCCGGTCGAACGGCCGGGGCTGGCCCGGGACGTCGTCCACACCCTGGAGGTGGGTGGCCCCCGCACCGGCTCCGTCGCCTTCGGTCTCGCGGCCGGCGCGCACATCAACGTGCGCAACGGACGCTACTGGAACTCGATGGCGTACCACGGCTGCGGCTACCGCGACGAGAAGCGCACGCTGGAACGCTGGTGGGGCGTCACCACCCGTGAGGACTGGCTGGACACGCAGGAACAGCTGCTGCGCGCCGGGATGGTCAGCGAGGTCTGGGAGTTCGTCCTGCAACTTCGCCGCTCCATGGCCCTGGACTTCGCCGGCCCCGTCGAGGTCGACCACTGGCGCCAGGCCGCGGGGAACGTGGTGCGCCGGCGCGCCGAGGCCGCCGCCGGTGTCGCTCCCGGCCGCGCCGTCAGCGCCGCGGAGCTGGAGGGCCAGGTGACCGGCGTTCAGCGGCTGATCGGCCGTATCGCCCGCTACGAGGCGCGGTTCCGCGCCGACGGCCTGTTGCCCGAGGGGGGTTTCGTCCGGAGCGTCGAAGCCTGGGACTACGGCCGGGCCTCCGCCATGGCGCGTTGGGGACTCGCCGCCCGCCTGTGCTCCCTGCAGGAGGCGGAGGCGGCCGTGGTGCGGGCCGGCCGTCTCGTCCAGCTCAACTACCGCTCGTGGGAGGACTTCTCTGCCGCCTATGTCCTGGGCCGCTGCCTCCACTTCGACGACGAGGAGTTCGGCGAGTGGTACGAGACGGTCCTCGCGACCCACCGTGCGCTGACCACGGACCCGGCCAGCCCGTGGCGCACGCTTCCCTGGACCTGAGGATCCCGCTCGGGCCGACGGCACCTGGGGAGCGCGGGAGGCATCGTGGCCCGCGCGTTCGCGCCCGGCCGGACGGGCGGCCGGCGATCGCCGGCCGGGGGTTCACGTCGGGGTCGACGCAGGCCGAGGTGTCCCCGGAACAGAATGTCGCTGCCGCGCCTGCAGCCCGGGCCGGCAGACCGCCGGGATTCCTGCGCACTCCCCGGGCGACGCTCGCGCGCAGGTCGCGGTCGGCGGCGCCCCGGCCGCGGGCGGCGAAGGGGCGCTGTGCGCAGGCGGCGGCCGTCACCGAGTTCCTCCTCGCCCTCGCAGAAGGAACCCACCGCCCCTGCTTCCCGGGGGGCTACCGTCCCGGCCCCAGGGTCCGCTACCACCCGTCCCCCACCCTGTGAGCGAAGCCTGCCAGCCCGTGTGCCCTGGCGTCAGGTGCCCTGGATGTGTCCTCGCCGGGCTCGGGCGCGCTCTTCCGTGGCCGGGGTGGCAGCGGGCTTCGTACCGTCCCTGCGGGCAGCACGGGGGTGAGAGTGCCAGGGAGGGAGTCCGGGTCGTCTCCAGGTACCGCAGGTAGACCGTGTGCCAACGGCCCGCGTCGTACGGGCGGATGATGACCGGTTCCTCGGCCGCCATGCCCCTGTCGGCCGTGGTGATGAAGGGGAAGCGGTGCCGTGCGGCAGCCACTCTCGGATCCGTCCACGGCAGGAAGGTGACCGACGGGTTCACCCACAGCCGTGCCACCGCGCCGGCGGCGTCGGTGTCGGTGTCGGCGTCCCAGGCCAGGAACTCGTGTTCGGCCAGCCAGGCGGCCTCGCCCCGCACCTCGGTGACGGAACACCCCAGTCTTGTGGCGCAGTCGGCGAAGTCGAGGTGGGCGGGGCCGTCGTCCTGCAGCGAGCGGGCGATGAACATCAGCACGTCCGTCGTGAGGGAGCCGCTGACGGGACCTCCCGTCGTGTCGCCGCCGCCGGCCTGGAGGCGGCGCAGGAAGGGGGCCGCCAGAGTCGCCGGCCCGGTGAGGACGTCCCCGTCGCAGGTGCAGTGGCAGGGGTGGAGGCAGGTGGTCGTGCCTGCGCAACCGTCCGGCCCGGAATCGCTGTGCGGCAGCCGGCCGCAGGGCGGTGGCGTGGACATGATCTTTGCGCGGGGTGAACCCTGTCGTGCGCTGTCAGCCATCTCATCTCGTTTCGCACGGCGGCCGAACCGCCCGCCTGCTGGTCGTGGGCGTGCCGGGCCCGATGCCGCCGGTGTGGGGGAGCAGAGATCCTGCCGAAGATCTTTGGCGATTCCGCTCTGCGGATCCGCCACGGAACGTGATCCGAAATTCAACATTCCGGATTCACGGCAGGCCTCACGGGAATTCCGTAATCAGTCGGACCAGCACCTGCCGGCTGTCGGCACAATCCAGCAATGTACAGATTGCCGGGGTTTTTGCCGCCGACTTTTACGCACAGATTGCCGGGGTTTTCATGGATTCGGCAGCGACGGCGGCGACTGTCCGTTCGGTAGCACATTCTGCCGCCCGGCACCCGGTCAGGTGCCACGCTGCGGCGTCCGGAGGTGCGGCCGCTGGGGCTCCGAGCAGTTCCGTGCCCAGGGATGCCGGTACGCCGAACACCTCCGTCGGCGCTGCGGCCTTCCGGCGGGAGCGCCTGATGGCGTCCACGTGACAGGACAGAACCTGCTCGAAGCGCCGCTGACGTCTCAGCTCAAGGGCGTCCACCCGCCACAGGCCTACGCTCCCGGACGACATCCAAGCAGTGCAACCTGTGCCCAGTGCGGTGGAAATGAGCACGATCCACAGGAAGAGGTCTCCCACGGCTGACCTTTCGAAGGCTGGAGGTTCGCGGGGCGCACATGGTCGGCGCCCTCGACAGTCGGTGGGCATAACGCAGGGGCATATGCACAGTTGCGCCCTGTACTCCGGTTGCAGTCATGCACGCATTCCACCCCTTTATCGTTTCAGCCTCTTTTCCGATGCCCGCGAGGGAGCGGAGGGGCGGAGCCGTCGCCGCGGCGGCCGGGGCGTGCATCATCCGGCGAGAAAAGGATTCACCTGGGGCGGGGCTTGTACCGGAACAGGCGGGGCGGCCGGGTTGCGCCTATGCATTCACACCATCACCCGGATGGCGCATACCCTCACCAAGATCGGCAGCGTTTACGGAATATGACAACAGCAAAGCCCCCTTCCTTCTCCCCCGGGACCACTCGGATCGGAAAGTGGACTTTCACTCCGCGCCCGGCAGAATCCAGCGGATCCGAGAACGCGATGCTGGAACACGAGAACCAGGAAGTCGAGCTGAGATTCTCGTCCGCGGCCTTTGAGGACTTCCTCCATACGATGAGGAGGATTCAGGCCGAGTTCGAACGGGGGCTGGGGCCGGAGAGCGGCGGGCCGGCCACGGCTTCCCTCGGCGGGCCGGCCACGGCTTCCCTCGGCGGGTGCTCGGACGGCTTCCCCTGTGTATGAGCCGCTCGAGCACCCCGACATGCACGGCCCTCAGCCCCAGCAGGACACCACCGTGTTCTGGCGTCGATCGGACCCGGCACCGCAGCACGCTCCAGGGGAGCAGCCCGGATGGTCCCATGAAGTGAACGGGGGGTGGGATCCGGCGGAGGAGCTCGCCGGCCTACTGCAGGAGAGCTCCGCGCCCGGGCCGTTCGGCCGCACCCCCTACGGCGACGTGGTGAGCCCGGCGGGCAGCATGGGCCACGGCACAGGGCTGGAGCAGGCCACCGCCGAGGGCCAGCGCAGACAGACCTCCGGCGGGCACCGCCGGGGTGTGCCGCGGTCGCTGGCGGCGACCCTGCTGCAAACGGGCAGCACGTGCACCGCTGTGCTGGTCGCCGTCATCGCCACCCTGGTGAGCGTCCTCAGTGGGCTGGCCATCTGCGACACGCTGCGCCACAGCGCCGGACTGCACACGGCCCGCGGCGTGGTGAGCTGGTGGCCCCTGCTGGTCTACGGCCCTTGGATGGTCGCTTCCCTGTCCATCCTCAGATCTGCGCTGCACCAGCGCCGCGCGCTGCATTCCTGGTCGATGGTCCTGCTGTTCTCCACTCTGGCCACGCTCCTGTGCGTGGCCCAGGCGCCCAGAACTCTCACTGCCGGAATGTCGTCCGCGCTTCCTGCCGTCGCGACGCTGGCCTGCTTCCAGCAGCTGGTGCGTCAGATCACCCTCACACGGCCTCCCCGCCAGGCCGCTCCGAGACACCGCAACCCGCAGGGCCCTACGCTCAGACCCGGGCCCACCCCCGCGGACTGGACCGGTCCGGCCGGCGGCCGTCCCGGGTACCCCGGGGCCGGCAAGAGCGGCCGGCCGTCGTCCAGCAGTCGCGGGCTGGGGTTCGGCGCCTAACGGTCGTCCGTGTGAGACGGTCCCGTGCGCGCAGGCCGGCGCCGCTTCCCGCGAGTCGGCGATGCGCAGGCGGCCCCGGCACGCCGGAGCCGTCTGTCCGGCAAGAGGCTGCGCGGTCCCGCCGCGCACGTGCCGGGCACGCGGCGCCGTACTGCCGAGGGGGCGGGGTACCCGACGCGGTGGCGAGGCGTGGGCCACGGCCGACCGTCGGGGGTGAGCAGCATCCCGTGGCGGGCTGTCGCGGAGCGGGAAGCCTGGGGCAGCCGCCAAACTTGCTGGACAACCCGCTCCTTCCCACGCGTAAAAGGGTGCCTGCCTGCACCTTTGAAACGAAGATCGAAACCGATAGTCACGGGCCCTGCGCATATCGGGCACGGCTGCGCCGCGGCCCCTCGGGCTCTGCGCCACGGCCCGGAGCGAAGTGCTCTCGGCACGTCCTCCACCCGCTACGTCCACGCCACGGCCGGGAGCGGAAGTCCCGGCGCCGGCAGCCGTGACGGACCGGCGGATGCCGGTCCCGCAGCCGGGGCCGCCTCCGGGCGGCCGGACCGAACGGATCCGGGAGCTGGGCAAGCGCCTTGCTTCCACGCCGCATTCACTGCGAAAGGAGCCATACAGCATGGCTTACGAACTGACCCGTACCGAACGGATCCACTACAAGCGGCTCCAGGATGCCGCCTTCCAGGCCGGTGAAGAAGCGGTCGCCAACCTCAAGACCGCGCTCGCACTCGCCGGCTTGACCCTTCCTTCGCTGTGCAACGACGGCCCGGTGGCCGGCCACGGCTTCGTCCGGCTCGGAGGGTGCAACGCGGCCTTCGCCAATCAGCTCGCCGAGATCATCACCGCGGGGGCCAGGGCCGGTGCAGGTGCCGGTGCCCTGCAGAGCCAACCATGAGCCCCGGGAACAGACGGCCCCGCGTGCACCACCTGCTCCCCCGGCACGAGCGGTGCTCCCCGGCGCGGTGGTCCGTGGGCAGTCGGCCACGGCCTCGATCGGGGAGTACGGGGCGGCGCTGGCGAGGAGGGTGACCGACGTGACGCGCAGGGCCGCCCGGCGGCACACCTCCTCGAAGTCCGCGCGGTCCCAGCGGTGGTGAGCGGTGCGCTGCGGGGCGTGTCCCCCCGTGTCGTCCGTGTCGTCTCTGGGCATGCCTCCAGGTTCGCCGGAGTCGCGGGCCCTTGTCCTGGACGAAAATTCCGCGGTGGTTCCGCGTCCTGCCGTGTACGGGGCGGGGCTCAGGTCCGCCCCGTACCGCCGTGGCCGGAGCGGGCCCGGGGCGCGGGCGGGTGGTGTGCGGTGGGAGGAGGCCGCCCCGTACGCGGGGTGTGCCGGCTGCCGGCCGGGGCGCTGGTCCGTCAGGGCGTGGTGGTGAAGGAGCGGCGGTAGGAGCGGGGCGGCACTCCCCTGCGGCGCACGAACTGTTCCCGCAGGACGGCCGCGCTTCCGTATCCGACGCGGCGGGCGATCTCCTCGACGGGCAGGTCCGTGGTCTCCAGGAGCTCCTCGGCGCTGCTCAGGCGCAGGTTCCGCAGCCAGGCGTGGGGGGTGGTGCCGGTCGCGGCGGTGAAACGGCGGGCGAAGGAGCGTTTGCTCATCACGGCACGCCGGGCCAGTTCCGCGACGGGGAGCGGTTCGTGGAGGTTTCCGCGGGCCCAGGCGAGTACCTCGGTGAGACGGTCGTCGCCGCAGTCCGCGGGGACGGGGGCGGCCAGGTACTGTGCCTGCCCGCCGTCGCGGTGGGAGGGCAGGACCACGTCCCGGGCGACGGCGTTGGCCACTGCGGCTCCGTACTCGCGGCGCAGCAGGTGCAGGCAGAGATCGAAGCCCGCAGCGGCTCCGGCGCCCGTGAGGATGCGTCCTTCGTCGATGTAGAGGGCGTCGGGTTCGACGCAGACGTCGGGGTGGCGGTGGGCGAGGAGTTCGGCGAACCGCCAGTGGGTGGTGGCCCGCCGTCCGTCGAGGAGGCCGGCGGCAGCGAGCGCGAACGCGCCGACGCAGTGGGCCGCGACCAGTGCGCCGCGCTCGTGCGCGGCCGACAGCGCATCGAGCACGGCGGGCGGGGGTGGTGTACGGAAGCCGGCCCACGGCAGGGCGATCACGAGATCGGCGGAGGCGAGCCGGTCCAGGCCGTGCGTGATGGTGAGGGGCACGCCGAGGTCGGTGGGGACCGGGCCGGGCCGTTCGGTGCACAGGGTGAAGTCGAAGCCGGGCAGTTGCGCACCGTGCGGGCCGAAGACCTCGGTGGCGATGCCGACCGCGAGCAGGCCGACGCCGGGTGGGGCGTATGCGGCGACGGACGCGAAGGGAGGCACGCCTGCAGTGTGGCACTGATCCTGTGATCGGTGGCAACCGTGCCACTCGTGCACGACGGGCGTGCCCGGGAGGATCGGGGTCATGACAGACGCACCGCTCGGCCGCAGCGCCGTGTACACGATCCTGACCACCGGATACGTCGGTTCCACCGGCCCGGGAGTCGCCGCCACCGTCTCCTACATCGCCGATGCCGGCCGGCATGTGGTCTTCGACCCGGGCATGGTGGCGAGCCCCGGCCGCATCCTCGGCCCGCTCGCCGAGTTGGGGCTCGGGCCCGACGACATCACGGATGTGGTGCTCAGCCATCACCACCCGGACAACACCATGAACGTGGGCCTGTTCGGGCGGGCCCGGGTGCACGATCACCAGGTGGAGTACCGCGGCGATCAGTGGAGGAACCGGGATGCCGAGGGTTACGAACTGACCCCGTCGCTACGGCTGATCCGCACCCCGGGCCACAGCACCGAGGACATCACCCTGCTGGCGGGCACGGCGTCGGGCGTGGTCGCCTTCGCCGGGGACCTGTGGTGGCACGCGAACGGTCCGGCGGACGACCCGGTGGCCCCCGACCGTGAGGTGCTGCGCGCCTCCCGGCTGCGGGTGCTGGCAGCCGCGTCCCTGATCGTGCCCGGCCACGGGGGCCCGTTCAGGGCCGGCGACACCACGCCTCGCTAGCCCTCCGGGACGGTGCTTCCGCTCGGCTCGGGCATGATCGGCTCCGGTCGATGGCGGTGGTGCAGGGGTGGGTCGTGGAGGCATGGCGGATGGATCCGGCGTTCGCGGTGTGCGGCGCTGCGCGGCCGGGTTCAGAAGGAGACGTCGAAGTAGTCGATGTCGGTGAACTCGACGCGGAGCTGGTCGGCCCGGGTGCCGCCGTCCTTGAAGTAGATCTCCTGCAGTCCCTCGGCGACGATCGCGCGCAGGTCGCGGTCGTCGGCACCCCGGGCGCGGGCGTCGAAGAGGCGCTGGGCGTAGGCGGGCGGGAGGTGGACGGTGAGGCGGCGCACCCGGCCGTCGTCGGTGGTGCCGACGGGGGCGGTGTAGCCGAACCGGGCGCGGGTCTCGACGGTGATGCCGGTGCTGGTGGCGGCCTCCTTGCGGCGGCGGCCGCGGACCACGGGCTGCCAGCGGGCGCGTACGGCCGCCTCGATGCGGTCCGCGACCGGCTGGGGCGGGGTCTTGCGGTCGCCCTTGCGGTAACGCTCCACCGACCGCTGGCTGACGCCGAGCTCGGCGGCGACCGCGCGGGTGGTCTTGAGCTGTTTCAGCAGGAAGTTGATCCGGCCCTTCAACGTCTTGGGCGGGGCCTTGGTGAAGGCCTCCTGGTCGGCGCGGACGAGGGCGTCCTCGATCTCTCCCACAGCGGTTCGGCTCCTCGGCATGGGCGCTATTCGCCGTCGTCGAGGACGGCGTCGCCGCCCTTGATGTGGCGGGCGGGGTTGAGGCCCTTCTCCATCAGGTCGACCGCCCAGGACATTTCCTGCACGCCCTCGAGTTTGGCCAGGCCGGGGGTGGGGCCGAGGCGGAAGCCGCCCATCAGCGGCTTGCCCGGCGCGGCGTAGGGGAGGAAGTCCAGCGGGGAGGGGCCGGGTGAGGGGTAGACGACGCAGTCGGAGAGGACCGCGAGGGGGTACAGGCCGGTCAGCTTCACCATGTTGGCGAGTTTGCGGTGCATGTTGACGCGGGCTTTGGAGATGACGGCGGCGCGGATGTCGGGGCGCCAGGTGGGGCGTTGCATGGCGGGCCAGGGGTCGCCGTTGCGGTAGGTGCGGCCCTGGGGGCGTTCGCGGAGCTTGCCGATGCCGCCCTTGACGGTGGCCTTGATCGCGGCGAGGACGGCGGCCATGGCCGGGTCGGTCTGCTGGTGGACTGCCATCGCGGTGAGGAAGTCGGCGTCGGTGAGGTCGGGGGTGACGCCGAGGTCGGCGAGGGTGTCCAGGTAGGCGGTCTTGAGGCGGTCGTGCCAGGGGTCGAGGTAGGCGCCGGTCTCGCGGCGCAGGTAGGCCTCGAGGGGGTGGACGTCGTGGCCGAGTTCCTGGGCGTAGGCGAGGGTGTGGGTCTGGTACCAGGCCGGGCCGGCCGGGCGGGTGCCGTCGGGGGTGAACGGGGAGGGCAGGCGGGGGTCGAGGTCGATGTGGGAGAGGTCGGCGAGCCAGGAGCCGGGGATCTTCTTGTTGAACACCGGCCGGTGGAAGTGGTCGGGTGCGGAGAGGCCGACCGTCAGGCGTGCGGATGCGGCGAGGAAGGCGGTGTTGAGGTCGAGGCCGACGGCGTAGGGCAGCAGGCACTCCTCGTCGGAGAGGAGGGCGGGGTCGCGGACCCACTGGTAGGCCTCCTCGTTGAGGAAGCCTCCCGTCCAGCCGGAGTTCACGACGACGGGGTGTTCGGCGATCGCCTCGGGCGGTGCCGGGTCCAGCGGCTGCGAGCCGAGGCTGCCGGGGTTGTGGCCCGACACCCAGGTGCCGTTCTCCTGCACGGCGCGCGTGGGCGGGCGCAGCGCGGTCATCAGCTCCAGGCCGCAGACGGCGGTGGAGCCGCGCGGGGTGATGACCCGCCCGGCGTAGACGCCGAGGACGCGGGCGATGTCGGCGGGGTGCAGGGTGGCGACGCGGGGCCAGGAGCGGGCATCGAGGGCGTCCCAGGACAGGACGGCGAGCTGTACGCACTGCCGCGTGCTGCCGTCGGTCTTGCGGTAGATGCGCGCCCAGGGGCCGAACCCGCGCTGGGTGAGCTGCCACCTCGCCCTGCCGATCTGCTGCACGACCGGGTGGTCGTCCGCCAGGCGCAGGGAGCGGCGCTCCTCGCGGCCTTCGAGGCGTTCGGGGAGTCCGAGTTCCACGGCGGCGGAGGCGGTGAGTACGACGAGGGGGTCGGAGTCCTTGCCGTTGCGGTTGAGGCGCGGGGCGCCGAGGCCGGACTGGTTCAGCGTCCACTCCACCAGCTCGGTGATGGTGGTGGCGGGGCAGTCCAGCACGGTCCCGTTCATGGCGTAGGCGCTGCCGTCGCCGTCCAGGACGGCGAGCGGGCCGTGCGGGAACCGGGAATCGGCCGCAGTGGCGGGGGTGGTGGCGGGCCTGGCGGTCTTCTTCGCCGCGGGGCGGCGCGGCGTCGCTGCCGCCGGGGGGTGGGCG
>NZ_JOBX01000091.1:0-19537 GCF_000720645.1 Streptomyces sp. NRRL S-378 | reverse complement strand
CCGAAGGCCATCGCGAAGCGACGCGACGAAGGAGCGCCCTTGAGGGACCGGCACGACACGGAGAGACGATGGGACTGACGGGAAACCCCCATCCGCCACCCTGACCACCGCCCGAGCAGCCCCCGCCCCCACACCGCCGCCGCGCCTCACACCACCGCCCCGCTGCGCTTCGGCCCCGAAGTCGACCCGCGCCCACGCCCCCGCCCCGCCTTCCACCACCGCCGCGCCCCGCCGCACCCGCCAGCCGATGACCCGTCGAACGGATACGCGTACGGCGGGGGCGATTACCCGTGGCTTCGGTCCGGCGTTGGCCCGGTATGAGCACGCTTCAGTCTTCAACGGGCCGAAGGCGCCGTCCGATGTCCTCGGATTTCGAAGAATCGGTTCAGCGCCCCCTTCGGCGTGAGCCGCAACGTGAGCAGCAGGTGCCCGATCCACCGATCTACCGTGACCTGCTGGCCCGCTGGGCCGACGCCGGCCGCACCCTGCCCGGCCGGCGGGACCCGGAGTGGTCGCACCTCACGTCCTCTCCGGTCTGGCCTTCCACCAGCAGCGGGCTGTACTGACCCGTCCTGCGGCGGACCGCGTCAGCGCGTCTCGGGCCCGGCCAGGTGGCGGGCGATGACCATGCGCTGGATCTGGTTGGTGCCCTCGACGATCTGGAGCACCTTCGCCTCGCGCATCAGGCGCTCGACGGGGAAGTCCGCGGTGTAGCCGTAGCCACCGAGGACCTGCACCGCGTCCGTGGTGACGGCCATCGCCGCGTCCGTGCAGAACAGCTTGGCCATGGCCGCCTGCCGGGAGAACGGCTTGCCCGCGTCCCGCAGCCGCGCCGCGGCGAGGTACAGCGCCCGGCCGGCCTCGATCTTGGTGGCCATGTCGGCCAGCATGAAGCGCAGCCCCTGGAAGTCCGCGATGGGGTGACCGAACTGCTTGCGGTCCAACGCGTAGGTGAGGGCCTCGTCCAATGCCGCCTGGGCGACGCCGATGGCGCAGGCCGCGATGCCCAGCCGGCCCGCGTCGAGTGCGGCCAGGGCGATGGAGAAGCCCTGGCCCTCCTCGCCGATGCGGCGGGAGTCCGGCACGCGTACGCCGTCGAAGTGCAGCTGGGCGGTGGGCGAGCCCTTCATGCCCATCTTCTTCTCGGGAACGGCCGCCGTCAGGCCCTCCGCGTCCCCGGGGACCAGGAAGGCGGTGATGCCCTTGGGGCCCTCGACGCCGGTGCGGGCGAGGACGGTGTAGAAGTCGGCGACCCCGCCGTGGGTGATCCAGGCCTTGGTGCCGGTGATGATCCAGTCGTCGCCGTCGCGGACCGCCTTGGTGGTCAGCGAGGCGGCGTCGGAGCCTGCGGCCGGCTCGGAGAGGCAGTAGGCGCCCAGCAGGCCGCCGCCGAGCATCGCGGGCAGGTGGGCGGCCTGCTGCTCCTTGGTGCCGTAGCCGCCGAGGCCGTGGCAGGCGAGGGAGTGCACGCTCACCCCGAGACCGACGGTCAGGCGGGCCGCGGCCAGCTCCTCGAGGACCTGGAGGTAGACCTCGTACGGCTGCTCGCCGCCGCCGTATTCACCCGGGTACGGGAGGCCGAGCAGCCCGGCCTCGGAGAGCAGCGTGAAGACCTCTCGGGGGAACCGCCCGGAGTCCTCCTCCTCGGCGGCCCTGGGGCGGATCTCGCGCTGGGCGATCTCACGTACGAGGGCGAGGAGGTCGCGGGACTCCTCGGTGGGCAGCTGTCGGTCCACCGGCTGCGGGGCGCGGTCTGTCATGGCGGCGCTCTCCTCCCTGGTCGGGCACGGCGGCGGCGCGTGAGGTGTGGGACGCGCCGCCGGATCTCGGGCTCTGTGCAGCCGGGGCTGCCCTCCCGGGTCACGGAAGAGGCTGTTCAGCGGCTGCGGCGGCTTGAGTATGCCCGATCAGGGGCTTCCCGTCACCGGGGCAAGATCACCGACCGTTTCGAACGGCTCTTCGGCAGGGGGAGGTGCCGGACACTCCGGGGCGAACTCCTCGATCACCGCCAATGTCGCGCGCAGCTGGCGTACCAGCAGGGCTCCGAGCCGGGCACGTCCGGGCCGGTCCGGGGCGCTCGGCCCGCCGATCCATTCCAGGGTGGTCCCTTCGACCGCGGAGAGCCAGCCCACGAGGGCGAGACGGGCGATCGGCGGGAGGGTGCGGCGCCCGTAGGCGCCTTCGGCGATGGCGGCGAGCAGTTCCTCGCGTACGGTGTCGCGGATGGCGAGCACCTCGGCGTCGCAGCCGACGCCTCCGGTGACGATGGTGCGGTAGGCGGCGTGGTGGTGCTCGGCGTACTCGAGGTAGCCGTCGAGGGTGCGGCGGAGCCGCTCGGCGTTCGGGAGGCCGGTGTCGCCGCCGGCGCGGGCGACGAGTCCGGCCATGGAGTCCTCGACGATGGCGAGGTAGTAGCCGCGCTTGCTCTTGAAGTAGTAGTAGATCAGCCCTTTGGCGACGCCGGCCTGTCGGGCGATGTCGTCCATGCAGAGCGTGTCGTAGGAGGTGTCGGCGAACAACTTGCGCCCGATGGCTATGAGTTCGGCCCTGCGCACCTGCGAGCGCCCGGTCGCTCCACGCTGTTGACTATTGTTCAAATTCGGCCCCAGCCTCGCACTGCCACAGGATGGCCGAAGTATGGCAGACCGGGGCGTCAGGCCCGTCCCCCGCTGGGGCGAGGCGTCAGAGCCAGCCGACCTGGGTGACGAACATGGCCACGACGACCACGAGGGTCCAGCCGAGTACGTGCTCCAGCCAGGTGGAGTCCTCCTTGGGGCCCCCGGTGCGGGCGAGGTTCCCGGGGGATGCGGTCGGGGCGGCGGCGTCTGCGGTCATGGTGTCCAATGTGCCAGCTTTCGCGGCATTCGCGGTAGGCGCGGCAATGGAGACGAGGATCACTGGTGGCGCCCGTCACGCCGCCGGGCCCCGGCCGCTGCGATGGGTGCGCGGTGCGGCCGGGGCCCGGCTTCCGGCTCCTTCCGGCGTCGTTCTGCGACGGTTTTCGTGTCGGACGGGTCCCGTGTCAGACCCGGGTCTCGCCCCTGCGGCCGGCCATGGCCGCCATCGCGAGGCCGAGGCACAGGGCGACGATGCCGGTGATCACGTTGCTGACCACCGCGCGCGTGGCGTCCATCTCACCGGCGATGGCCCACGGGGCGATGATCGTCCAGGCGCCCAGGACGACCGCGGTCCACGCCATCGCGTGGGTGCGCTCGTAGGCGGAGCCCAGGCCGCCCATGCACAGGCAGAACGCCAGGCCGACGATCAGATTGTTGATCGCCAACGGGATCAGGATGCCGAATCCCGCGATCCACGGAGAGGCGGCCAGGTATATGCCGGTTATCAGGGCCAGCGCTTCGACGGCCTGCGCACGGGGAGTGGTGGTCACCCGCTCGAACCGGGTGCGCATCTCGGCGAGGTCGGGGTGGTGCTCGATGCTGGGGTGGGTGGTCATGGCGGGCCGCCTCCTACGAGAAGCCTTTATGTGCCATTTACCCCCTCATGTTCCGCCCTTCCGGGCTGCCTGGTCAACGGGCAATTTCGCGCATCTTCACAGCACGCCGACGGCCCGCAGGGCCCGGACCTGACCCGGTCCCGGCAGGGCGGGGGCGTAGAGGTAGCAGACCCCGCCGCTCCCGGAGGCGATCTTCCCGGCGGCGGCCGTGCGCTTGGTGCGCAGCCACACGTTCTCCCATTCGGCTCGCCGGTAGACCCGGCGCACGGACGGGTTGTCGTGGGCGTGGGGGTCGTTGACGACCACGTCCCCGGCGGCGGTGAAGCCGACGACGGTCATCAGGTGGCCCGCCGTGCCGTAGCCGGCACCCGTGAGCTCCTCGGCGCGGAAGGACGTGGAGGTGATGGCGGGAATGCCGGCCCTCACCACGGTCTCCAGGTCGGTCAGGGAGGCGAGGCGGGTGACGACCCCGGCGAGGCCGCTGTAGGTGGCGGCGTACGCGGCGTTGAAGGACCAGTTGCCGCAGCCCTTGTAGGCGGCGTCGTAGGTGGAGCGGGCGGCGTGGCAGACCTGCGGATCGGAGTAGGCGGGGTCGACCCAGGCCAGGGCGGCGGGGTCGGCCTTGTGGCCGAAGTACTCGATGACCATCTGGGAGGAGGTGGGGCTGCACCAGGCCTCGCCGCCGTTGTCGTACTCGGGGTAGCGCCCGGTGTGGGTCTGCTGCGAGTAGCGCGGGACCGCGAGCTCGTGGGCGGTGCCGGAGGGGCGGGAGGCGGGGACCGTGAACCGGTCGGGGACGTCGGAGGCCATCGCGCCCGCCAGCCACACGGTCGGGCCGGTGCCGGCGCCGGGCCGGCGGTGGAGGGTCAGGCGCAGCTGCCAGCCGGCGATGCGCAGGCCCCCGGCCGCGGCGGGCGCGTCGACCGCGAGGGTGTCGGTCCAGACGGTGGACCGGCCGTCGGTCTGGCCGTCCACCGAGGTGCGCCGGATGTCCGCGTCGCCGGAGGCCCACCGGCCCATCACGTACCAGGGGCCGGTGGCGCCGTCGGTGTAGGTGGCGCGCAGCTCGACCTGGATCCAGGTGCCGGCCGGGGTGCGGGCGTTCCAGGAGGTGACGACCTCGGTGGCGGGCACCGTGGAGCCGTGCACCGGGGAGGTCCAGGTGGCGTACTCCCAGGTGCTCTTGCGCCCGGTGTGCGGGTCGGCGTACTCGGTGCGGCCGACGGCCGTACGGATCTCGAGGCCGGGGCGGCCGCCGGCGACGGCGGTGGTGCCCCGGTGGGTGCCGACGCGCCAGTGGGCGTACGAGAACCAGAAGCGGTTGTCGACGGTGGGGCCCTGCGCGCGGGGGGCCCCGGCGGCGGCCGCCGGGGAGCCGCCGCCCGGGACGGAGGCGGCGGTGGCCGCGGTGGCGACCGCGAGCGCGGCCACGAGTACGGCCCTGCGTGGCGTGGGTGCGGTCATCGCGTGGTCCCCCGGGGGTGGGTCGGCGCTTCGGTGGTGTCACCCTTCCAGGTTCCCGGCGGGCGAGGGCCCAAGCCACGGGTCGTGTCGGGCTTGTCTACGCTGGTCGGGTGGAGCCGCACCAGTCACTTGAGCCACTCGCCCGGGAGCTCGCCGTCCTGCCCGCCTCGCTCGGGCCGGTGCGCCTGATCGGGATCGACGGGCACGCCGGATCCGGGAAGAGCACCTTCGCGGGGCGGCTCGCCGAGGCGCTGGGCGGGGCACCCGTACTGCACCTGGACGACGTGGCCAGCCACGAGGAGCCGTTCGGCTGGGAGGAGCGGCTGCGCGTCCAAGTGCTGGAGCCGCTCGCGGAGGGCCGGCCCGCGCACTGGGTGCCGTACGACTGGGTGGAGCGCCGCTTCGGACCGGAGCGGGTGCTGGAGCCGGCGCCGGTACTGCTGGTGGAGGGGGTGGGCGCGGGACGGCGGGCCCTGCGCCCGCACCTGGCACGGCTGTTGTGGATGGAGACCCCGCGGGCGGAGTCCTGGCTGCGGGGGCGCAGGCGGGACGGGCGTGGACTCTCCGGCTTCTGGGACGGATGGGAGCGCGCGGAGCACGCGCACTTCTCCAGTGATCCTTCGCGCCCCTTCGCCGACACTCTGGTACGCCAGAGCAGTACGGGATACGAGTGGTCTTCAGGGACCGGAGCGACGGCGGGAAACCCTGCTTCCCTCACCGAGGGTGACGAACTCCCCCGGGCCTGATCGGCCTCGGATTTCCGCCCGGCCGGGCCTGCGCCGACCCGCTTGACCTGGGGACCGCAGCGGCCTTACGTTCTCAATGCGGGGCCTTCACCGGCCGCCGCGCACACGAAGCCCCCGGTTGTTCCCCCGTGATCGGGGGCTTCGTTCTGCCCGCGAGCCCTCTCCGCAGGGGTGCCGCGTGAGGCACACCCACCCCCGACGTTCACTCTGCGTCACCACGGACGTGCCGGGCCCGCTCCCGAACCGGACCCGCCGCACCCTACGTAAGGTGCGAAAGCGCAGGTACGATGCAGCCCTGATTTCAGCGACGTCAGGCGGGGGCACCGGACAACTCGCGCGCTCGGAGCGGGGGTTGCCGCGCACCACGGGCAGGCTTGTGGGGGACGTGATGGATTTCGCCACGCCGGGCAGCATGCACGCCCCGGCCGAACTCGCCTGGCTGCGGGGGGTCGACGCCTGCACCATGGGCGCCTACCCGCAGGCCGAGGAGGAGTTCCGGACGGCCGTGCGGCTCGACCCCTCGATGGCCGACGCGTGGCTGGGCCTGCACGCGCTCCGGGTCGACACGGGGAACGCGTTATTGCGCATGTACGCGCACCGGGACCGCTTCGGCGAGCAGCGGGCCCGCCACCGCAGGACCCTGAACTCCTGGTACTGGCTGGGCTGGTGGGTGCAGCCTGTGCTGGAGAACCGGCGGGACCTGCTGCTCGCCCACGCCTCGCACTGGCTGGACGGCCGCCACGTGCCCGAGCTGGACCAGGCCCTCGCCGCGCTGCCGCCGGTCGACACCGACGCGCAGGTGCGGTTCCTGCACGCCTGCCGGGCCTATCTGGTCAAGGACTGGGAGCAGTTGGTCCGGCACACCGAGCCGCTGGTGAACGATCCGCTGCTGGGGATCGAGGCGGGCCTGTTCGGCGGGATGGCGCGGGTCCGGCTGGAGATGTACGGGCAGGCGGAGCCGCTGCTGTCGGCGGCGTTGATGCGCTGCCGCAGCGAGCAGCCGCAGCGCAAGGAGCTGCGGTACTGGCTGGCGCGGGCGCACGAGGGGACGGGCCGCAGCGCGGCGGCGCTGCCGCTGTACCGGGCGGTGCACCGGGTGGATCCCTCGTTCATGGACACGGCGGCCCGGCTGACGGCCATCGAGGACGGCGACGACACCGACGGCATGGCCGATCTGGCGGGCCTGGCCGGGTACTCCGGGTACGGCGGCTATGCGGCGCACGGCCCGTCCCCGGTCGGCGGGGACTTCGCGGCGGTCGCCCTGGGGAGCGGCCCGCTGGGCGGCGGGCCCGTCCAGGACCTCGCCGCGGACGGTCAGGCGGGGCTCGATCCGCTGGCTCCGCCCCCTCCCCCGGCCGGCCGGACGGAGGGCGTACGGCGCAAGGCGCCGGTCCCGCCGCAGGGCTCGGCGGACGGGCTGCCGGCCGGGCCGTCGGACCCGGCGGCGCTGGCGGAGGCGCTGGCGGAGCTGGAGCGGATGGTGGGCCTGGAGCCGGTCAAGCGGCAGGTGAAGGCGCTGTCCGCGCAGCTGCACATGGCGCGCCTGCGGGCGGGTCAGGGGCTGCCGGTGCAGCCCCCGAAACGGCACTTCGTGTTCTCCGGCCCGTCCGGAACCGGCAAGACCACGGTGGCGCGGATCCTGGGCCGGGTCTTCTACGCGCTGGGCCTGCTCGGCGGGGACCATCTCGTCGAGGCGCAACGGGCCGATCTGGTGGGCGAGTTCCTGGGTCAGACCGCGGTGAAGGCAAACGAGCTGATCGATTCGGCGATCGGCGGGGTGCTGTTCGTGGACGAGGCGTACTCGCTGTCGAACACCGGCTACAGCAAGGGTGACGCGTACGGCGACGAGGCCCTGCAGGTGCTCCTCAAGCGGGCCGAGGACAACCGGGACCACCTGGTGGTGATCCTGGCCGGGTATCCGGCCGGGATGGACCGGCTGCTGGCGGCCAATCCGGGGCTGTCGTCGCGGTTCACCACGCGGGTGGACTTCCCCAGCTACCGGCCGCCCGAGCTGACCGCGATCGGCGGCGTCCTGGCGGACGCCAACGGGGACCGGTGGGACGAGGAGGCCCTGGAGGAGCTGCGCAGCATCAGCGGGCACGTGGTGGAGCAGGGCTGGATCGACGAGCTCGGCAACGGCCGCTTCCTGCGCACCCTGTACGAGAAGAGCTGTGCCTACCGGGACCTGCGGCTGGCGGGCTTCGCGGGCGAGCCGTCGCGTGACGACCTGGCCACCCTGCGGCTGCCGGACCTGATGCAGGCGTACGGGGAGGTCCTGTCGGGCCGCGGCCCCCAGGAGCGCCCGGAGCCGCCGGCCCTGTAGGGGGCGGCGGCTCCGGGGAGGTCCGGGGCGGGGCCGGAACGGCGGTGTGCGGTCGTTGCGGCCCGCTCGGTTACGGGCGGCCCGCCGGGACCCGGTGCGCCGGGTCGCGGACCTCGCCGACCAGCATTTCCAGGACGTCCTCCAGGGCGACGAGGCCGAGGACCCGCCCGCTCTGGTCGGCGACCTGGGCCAGGTGGGTGGCGTCCCGGCGCATGACGCCGAGGGCGTCGTCCAGCGGGACGGTGGCGCACAGCGTGGTCATGCGCCGCCACACCCGCTGGGGCACGGCCCGTTCCCGGTCCT
The DNA here is from genome assembly GCF_000720645.1 of Streptomyces sp. NRRL S-378. Classification (NCBI taxonomy): domain Bacteria; kingdom Bacillati; phylum Actinomycetota; class Actinomycetes; order Kitasatosporales; family Streptomycetaceae; genus Streptomyces; species Streptomyces sp. NRRL S-378. The sequence goes on along the minus strand of NZ_JOBX01000091.1, from coordinate 11,247 downwards.
CCAGGTCCAGTACGTCCTTGACGTGCAGGTAGCCCATGAAGGCGCCGCTGTCGGCGCGGACGGGGAACCGGGAGTAGCCGGTGCGCACGGTCAGCTGTTCGATCTGCCGCGGGGTGACCGCCGGGCCGACGGTGACCAGGCGGTCCCGGTCGAGGAGGACGTCGGTGACGGGGCGGCTGCCCAGTTCCAGGGCGTCCTCCAGCCGTTCCTGCTCGACCGGCTCCAGGAGCCCGGCCTGCCGGGAGTCCTGGAGGAGCCGGCCCAGCTGGGTGGAGGTGTAGGCGGCCTCGACCTCGTCCTTGGGCTCGACCTTGAAGAGCTTCAGGACGACCTTGGCGCAGGCGCCGAGCGCGGTGGTGACCGGCCCGCACAGGCGGGCGAAGGCGACCAGGCCGGGGCTGAACCACAGGGCGGTCTTCTCGGGGGCGGCCATGGCGAGGTTCTTGGGGACCATCTCGCCGATGACCAGGTGCAGGAAGACCACGGCGGCGAGCGCGAGGGCGTAGCCGAGGGGGTGGATCAGGCCCTGCGGGACGTGGACGGCGTGGAAGACGGGCTCCAGGAGCCGGGCCACGGTGGGTTCGGCGACCGCGCCGAGGGTGAGGGAGCAGATGGTGATGCCGAACTGCGCGGCGGCCATCATGCGGGGCAGGTTCTCCAGGCCGTGGAGCACCTGGCGGGCCCGTTTGGACTCGGCCGCGAGGGGCTCGATCTGGCTGCGCCGTACGGAGACGAGTGCGAACTCGGCGCCGACGAAGAAGCCGTTGGCGAGGACCAGGAGCAGCGCGAAGACGAGCTGGAGGGCGTTCACCGGGCGGCGCCTTCCAGCGCGGCCGGCTGCGGGGCGGTGTCGCCGTGGCGGCCGGAGCCGGGCACGGGGGCGCCGGCGGGGCCTGCGGCCTGACGGTAGTGGCCCGCGGCGGGTACGGCCGTCAGCCGGACCAGCCGGACGCGTTCCGCCCGGTTGCGGCCGACCCTGCGGACGGACAGCTTCCAGCCGGGGAGGTCGGCGCGGTCCCCGAGGGCGGGGATCCGGCCGAGGAGGTCGGCGACGAGGCCGGCGACGGTCTCGTAGGGGCCCTCGGGGACCTCCAGGCCTATCCGGCGCAGGGTCTGCACGCGGCAGCTGCCGTCGGCCTCCCAGGAGGGGCGGCCGTCCTCGGCGGGCACGGCGGCGAGTTCGGGGGTCTCGTCCTCGGCGAGGTCGTGCTCGTCCCGGACCTCCCCGACGAGTTCCTCCACGATGTCCTCCAGGGTGACGACGCCGGCGGTGCCGCCGTACTCGTCGACGACCACGGCCATCGGCTGTTCGCTGCGCAGCCGCTCCAGCAGCGGCTGCACCGGCAGGGAGCCGGGCACCAGCAGCGGGGGGACGCAGATCCGGCCGACGCTGACGCGGTCGCGCTCGGACTCGGCGACGGCGAGGGCGTCCTTGAGGTGGACCACGCCGGTGATCTCGTCGATGCGTTCGCGGTAGACCGGGAAGCGGGACAGGCCCGTGGCGCGGGTCAGGTTCAGCACGTCGGCCGCGGTGGCCGTGTGCTGGAGGGCGCTGACCTTCACCCGGGGGGTCATGACGTGCTGGGCCGTGAGCTCGCCCAGCGACAGGGTCCGCACGAAGAGGTCGGCGGTGTCCTGTTCGAGGGCGCCGGCCTGGGCCGAATGGCGGACCAGGGAGACGAGTTCGCCCGGGGTGCGGGCGGAGGCCATCTCCTCGGTGGGCTCCACGCCGAGGGCCCGTACGAGCCGGTTGGCGACGGCGTTGAGGCCGGCGATGACGGGCCGGAAGGCACGTGAGAAGGCACTCTGGGGGCCGGCGACGAAGCGGGCCACCTGGAGGGGCCTGGAGACCGCCCAGTTCTTCGGGACGAGCTCGCCGACGACCATCTGGACGGCGGAGGCGAGCAGCATGCCGATGACGACGGCGACGCCGGAGGCGGCACCCTCGGGGAGGCCGGTCGCGGAGAGCGGCCCCGCCAGCAGTGCGGCGAGGGCGGGCTCGGCGAGCATGCCGACCACGAGGGAGGTGATGGTGATGCCGAGCTGGGTGCCGGAGAGCTGGAAGGACAGCTCCCGCAGGGCCTTGACGACCGTGCGGGCCCGGCGGTCTCCGTCGGCTGCGGCGCGCTCGGCCTCGGGGCGTTCCACGGTGACGAGGCCGAACTCGGCCGCCACGAAGAAACCGTTGGCGAGGATCAGGGCGAATGCCGCCGCGAGCAGGAGTAGCGGGATGGTCATGCCGCCGCCTCCGTGGGGAGGGCGGCGCGGATATTACCGGACGATCCGTCCATTGCTGGAGGGAGTCACTCCTCGAGTTGCAGGTGCCCGCGGGCCTCGGGGTCCCGGGGCCGGTGGGAGGGCGCACGGCTGCGCCCCGCCACCAGGGTAGTCACTGAGATCGCGGCCGCAACGGTACGCAGCGACGAGGATCGGTGTGGTCAGTGGTCGTTCGTGCCGGTTCCGCGGATTTCGGCGAGGGTGCGCAGGGCGCGCGCGTCGTTGATGGCCTGTTGCTTGGCCACGCCCGGCTGGATGCCGAGTGCGGGCAGGCTGGTGCCGTCGCTGAGGTCCAGGAACACCCACGGGTCGCCGGGGCGGAGGTTGACCCGGAGGATCTCGGCCCACGCCAGGCGGCGGGTGTTGGTGAGGTTGACGACGGTGACGCCTTCCTCGTCGGCGACCACCTTGGGGCGGCTGAGCAGGACGAGGACGGAGGTCAGCAGGACGGCGGTGAAGACGAAGCTGATGCGCTCACCCGGCTGGAGGCGTTCCAGCAGCACGGCGATGGCCGTGATGGTGGCGAACATGGCGAGCCCGACGCCCAGCAGGACGGCCCGGGTGCGGGTCGGCCGGAAGGTGACCGGCAGGGTGGGCGGTGCGGGCGGGGCGGCGGACTCGGCCATGGTGCGTTGCCTTCTGGGTGGCGTACGGGTGAGGGGGCGGCGTGCCGGTCGGGCACGCGGGGCCTCAGAGGCGGCAGGCGTGGATCGAGGTGGTGAGGATCGCGCGTGCGCCGAGTTCGTACAGGTCGTCCATGATGCGCTGGGCCTCCTTGGCGGGGACCATGGCGCGGACCGCGACCCAGCCCTCGTTGTGCAGCGGGGAGACGGTCGGCGACTCCAGGCCCGGGGTGAGGGCGACCGCGCGCTCCAGGTGCTCGGCGCGGCAGTCGTAATCCATCATCACGTAGCTGCGGGCCACGAGGACGCCCTGCAGGCGGCGCAGGAACTGCTGGACCTGCGGGTCGCCGGCGTCGGCGCCGTTGCCGCGGATGACGACGGCCTCGGAGGTGAGGATCGGCTCGCCGATGACCTCCAGGCCGGCGTTGCGCAGGCTGGTGCCGGTCTCGACGACGTCCGCGATGATCTGGGCGACGCCGAGCTGGATGGCGGTCTCGACCGCGCCGTCGAGGTGCACGACGGAGGCGTCGATGCCCTGGTCGGCGAGGTGCTTGGCGACGATTCCCTCGTACGAGGTGGCGATCGTCATCCCGGTGAAGTCCTCGGGGCCCTTCGCCGTGCCGGGGGTGGTGGCGTAGCGGAAGGTGGAGCGGCCGAAGTTCAGCGGGAGGATCTCCTCGGCGCTGGCGCCGGAGTCGAGCAGCAGGTCGCGGCCGGTGATGCCGATGTCGAGCTTGCCCGAGGAGACGTAGATCGCGATGTCCTTGGGGCGGAGGTAGAAGAACTCCACCTCGTTCTCGGGGTCGACGACCACGAGTTCCTTGGACTCCTTGCGCATCCGGTAGCCGGCCTCATGGAGCATCGCCGACGCCGGTCCGGAGAGTGAACCCTTGTTGGGGACGGCGATGCGCAGCATGGGGCTTCCTTTGAGGCGTGGTGTGCGTGGTGTGCGTGGGTGTGAACGGGCGGGTGAGCGGCCCGTGCTCAGAGGTGCGCGTAGACGTCGTCGAGGGAGATCCCGCGCGCGACCATCATCACCTGGACGTGGTACAGCAGCTGGGAGATCTCCTCGGCGGCGGCTTCCTTGCCCTCGTACTCGGCGGCCATCCAGACCTCGGCGGCCTCCTCGACGACCTTCTTGCCGATGGCATGGACGCCCTTGTGGACGAGCTCGGCGGTGCGGGAGGTGCTGGGGTCGCCTTCGAGGGCCTTGTGCTGGAGCTCGGTGAAGAGCTCTTCGAAGGTCTTGGAGGGTTTGTTCGCCATGATGTCCTTAGAGTAAGGGCTCACCCGGGTGTCCCGGTGCCGGGGTTCACTCCTCGGACACTCAGCGCCAGGGTTCACTGACGGTGCGCAGGGTCATGGCGGTGGAGACCGCGGCGGTGACCGCTTCGTGGCCCTTGTCCTCGTTCGATCCTTCGAGCCCGGCACGGTCCAGCGCCTGCTCGTCGTTGTCGCAGGTCAGGACGCCGAAGCCGACCGGGACTCCGGTGTCGATCGACACCTGGACCAGGCCCTGGGTGACGCCCTGGCAGACGTAGTCGAAGTGCGGGGTGCCGCCGCGGATGACCACGCCGAGGGCGACGATGGCGTCGTAGCCGCGGCCCGCCAGCACCTTCGCCACGACCGGGAGCTCGAAGCTGCCGGGGACGCGGAGCAGGGTGGGCTCGTCGATGCCCAGCTCGTGCAGGGCCCGCAGGGCGCCGTCGACCAGTCCGTCCATGACCTTCTCGTGCCACTGCGCCGCGATCACGGCGACGCGCAGGTCTCCGCAGTTCTTCACGCTCAGTTCGGGTGCGCCCTTGCCGCTCACAGCTCTGCTCCTTGGTGGTTCGTGGATGTACGTACGGGTGGGTGGTGCGTGCTTGCTTACTGGGTGCCGCAGGCGGAGGTGGTCACGGCCCCGTCCAGCCAGGGCAGGTCGTGGCCCATCCGGTCCCGCTTGGTGCGCAGGTACCGCAGATTGTGTTCGCCCGCCTCGACGGGCATCGACTCCCGGCTGGTGACCGTGATGCCGTGCCGCTCCAGGGCGGCGGACTTGTCGGGGTTGTTCGTCAGCAGCCGGACGCTGCGCACGCCGAGGTCGGCGAGGATCTGCGCGCCGGCCGCGTAGTCGCGGGCGTCGGCGGGCAGGCCCAGCTCCAGGTTGGCGTCGAGGGTGTCGCGTCCCCGCTCCTGGAGCTCGTACGCGCGCAGCTTGGACAGCAGTCCGATGCCGCGGCCCTCGTGGCCGCGCAGGTAGACGACGACGCCGCGGCCCTCGTTCTTGATCCGTTCCATGGAGGCGTGCAGCTGGGGGCCGCAGTCGCAGCGCTGGGAGGCGAAGATGTCGCCGGTCAGGCACTCGGAGTGCATGCGGACCAGGATGTCGGATCCGTCGGCGATCTCGCCGTGGACGAGGGCGACGTGCTCGACGCCGTCGACGGTGGAGCGGTAGCCGTGTGCGGTGAAGTCGCCGAAGGCGGTCGGCAGGTGGACCTCGGCCTCGCGGCGCACGGTGGGCTCGGCGGAGCGCCGGTAGGCGATCAGGTCCTCGATGGAGATGATCGTCAGGCCGTGCTTGCGGGCGAAGGGGATCAGCTCGGGCATGCGCAGCATGACGCCGTCCTCGCCGGCGATCTCCACGATGGCGCCGGCCGGGCGCAGGCCCGCGAGGCGGGCGAGGTCGACGGCGGCCTCGGTGTGGCCGTTGCGGACCAGGACGCCGCCGGGCTTGGCGCGCAGCGGGAAGACGTGGCCGGGGCGGACGAAGTCGCCGGGGCCGCTGACGCCGTCGGCGAGGAGGCGCAGGGTGGTGGCGCGGTCGGCGGCGGAGATGCCGGTGGTGACGCCGTGGGCGGCGCTCGCGTCGACGGAGACGGTGAAGGCGGTCTTCATCGACTCGGTGTTGTTCTGGACCATCTGCGGGAGTTCGAGCCGGTCCAGCTCCGGGCCCTCCATGGGGGCGCAGATCAGGCCGCGGCACTCGCTCATCATGAAGGCGATGATCTCGGGGGTGGCCTTCTCGGCGGCGATGACGAGGTCGCCCTCGTTCTCGCGGTCCTCGTCGTCGACGACGACGACGGGGCGGCCCGCCGCGATGTCGCGGATCGCCTGCTCGACGGGGTCGAGGCGGAAGGTCTCTTCGGGGATGTCGGGCACGGGCTTGAGGGTGGTCATGCCGCTGCTCCTTCGAGGGCCGGGGCGGGGTTGGTGCGGGAGCGCTGGTACCAGTCGTAGGCGCCCCACACCACGAGGGCGAAGTAGACGACGTAGACCAGTCCGGAGAAGGCGAGGCCGCCCGTGAAGGCGAGGGGGACGCCGACCAGGTCGACGAGGAGCCAGGCGAACCAGAACTCGACGAGGCCGCGGGCCTGGGCGACCATCGCGACGATGGTGCCGACGAAGATGTAGGCGTCGGCCCAGGGGCTCCAGGACAGCGACGGGTAGAGGGTGAAGAGGCCGCCGACGGCGAGGGTGCCGAGGGCCGCTCCGCCGAGGAGCAGTCCGCGTTCGGTCCAGGTGGCGGTGCGTACGGCGATGGTGCCGTCCTGGGCCTGCTGCTTGCCGCGCTGCCAGGAGATCCAGCCGAAGACGGCCACGCCGATGACCAGGAGCTGCTTGCCGACTCCGCCGGCGAGGTGCGCGGAGGCGTAGGCGGCGATGAGGATGAGGCCGGAGAGCAGCTGGGCGGGCCAGGTCCATATCGAGCGGCGCCATCCGAGGGCGAGTGCGGCCAGTCCCATCAGGTTGCCGATCATGTCGGACCAGATGACCTTCTGGCCGAAGACCGTGAAGGCCTCGGTGTTGAGCCAGGTCAGGGCGCTCACTGCGGCTCTCCCGTCGGGTGCGGGCGCAGCGGGTCCACGCCGGCGGCCAGGAGGCGCTCGACGTACTTCGCGAGGACGTCGACCTCGAGGTTGACCGGGTCGCCGGGCTGCTTGATGCCGAGGGTGGTCAGCGCGAGGGTGGTGGGGATGAGGCTGATGGTGAACCAGTCGGCGGCGGCTTCGACGACGGTGAGGCTGACGCCGTCGACCGTGATGGAGCCCTTCTCGACGACGTAGCGGGAGAGGTTCTCCGGAAGGGCGACCTTGACGATCTCCCAGTGCTCGGAGGGGGTCCGGGAGAGGATCTCGCCGGTGCCGTCCACGTGGCCCTGGACCAGGTGGCCGCCGAGGCGCCCGCCGAGGGCCATGGGGCGTTCGAGGTTGACCCGGGAGCCCTTGGTCAGGGCGCCGAGGCTGGAGCGGTTGAGGGTCTCCTGCATGACGTCGGCGGTGAACTCGCCGTCGGCGGTCTCCACGACGGTCAGGCAGACGCCGTTGACGGCGATGGAATCGCCGTGCTTGGCGTCCTCGGTGACGAGGGGGCCGCGCAGCCGGAAGCGGGAGGCCTCCTGGAGCGGCTCGACGGCGGTGACCTCGCCCAGTTCTTCGACGATTCCGGTGAACACTCAGTGCTCCTTGGGGGCGGTGGCGGGAAGGGCGGTGATGCGCAGATCGGGGCCCACGCGGACGGCCTCGGTGATGTCGAGGCGCAGGGCGTGGGAGATGTTCGTGATGCCCGCGTCGGCGAGGGCCGCGGGGCCGGCGCCGAGGAGGGCGGGGGCGAGGTAGCCGACGACGCGGTCGACGGCTCCGGCTTCGAGGAAGGCGCCCGCGAGGGTGGGGCCGCCTTCCAGGAGCAGGGAGCGCACGCCGCGGGCGTACAGCTGCGTCAGGAGCCGGTCGAGGGGGATCCGGCCGTCGCGCAGGGGCAGCCGGAGCAGGTCGACTCCGGGCAGGTGGCGGGTGTCGGCGTCCTCGGCGACGACGAGCAGCGTGGGCGCGGCGTCGTCGAGGATGCGGGCGGCCGGCGGGAGGCCGGCGCGGGTGTCGAGGGCCACGCGCAGGGGCTGGGTGGCGCCGTCGATGCCGCGGACGGCCAGGTGCGGGTCGTCGGCGCGCAGGGTGCCGCCGCCGACGAGGACGGCGTCGGCCTCGGCGCGCAGCCGGTGGACGTCGGCCCGGGACTCGGCGGAGCTGATCCAGCGGCTGCTGCCGTCCGCGGCGGCGCTGCGGCCGTCGAGGGTGGCGGCGTACTTCCAGGTGACGTGGGGGCGGCCGAGGCGTACGGAGGTCAGCCAGGCGGTGTTGCCGGCTTCGGCCTCGGCCCGGAGCAGCCCGGCCTCCGTGTCGATCCCGGCGGCGCGCAGGGTGGCGGCGCCACCGCTGGCCTGCGGGTTCGGGTCGGGGACGGCGTAGACGACGCGGGTGACGCCGGCGTCGGCGAGGGCCTGGGCGCAGGGTCCGGTGCGGCCGGTGTGGTTGCAGGGTTCGAGGGTGACGTAGGCGGTGCCGCCGCGGGCGGCCGTGCCGGCGGCGCGCAGGGCGTGGACCTCGGCGTGCGGGCCGCCGGCCCGCTGGTGCCAGCCCTCGCCGACGACGGTGCCGGAGGCGTCGGTGATGACGCAGCCGACGACCGGGTTGGGGCTGGTGGAGCCGAGTCCGCGGGCGGCGAGCTCGATGGCCCGTCGCATGGCACGGGTACCCGCGTCGGGTGCGGGTGCTGCGTGCGCGGCGTGTGTCGCCACCGGGTCCTCCTGCCTCATCGGGCACGGACTCCGGGGCCTGTCGGGATACGACAGATGAAGCGGAACAGCTCACGCGGGGACGCCGGGGTCGGAGGAACGGTTCGACCGGGCACATCCGCGGGGATATGCCGAGGAACCGCCGACGGCGGCGTACCGGTGACTGGCCCGCCGCGCACTGCCTCCCATCCGGACTTTAACCGTCGGTCCAGGAATTTCACCTGGTCAACCGGCCGCTGGCTGCGGACGGGTCGCGGACTATACCGCCGGTTCGGAATTACACCGACCCCGGAGTGCGCTGCTACTGGTACTCCAGCCAGTCTGCCACGGCCTGTCGCCCGCCATGCGGGTGATGTGGTGTGGCTTGGCTCACAGAGGGTGACGCGGGGACCACGGCGGCGCGGACCCGGCCGAGTGGGGGCCCGGTTGGTCCAGACCTATTGACGGGTTGGTCTAGTCCTCTTAACGTTCCCTTCATCTTCCCGGGAACAGCCCGTCAGATGTGCGCACGTCACGGGCCAACAGGCTTCTGCACCAGTCACGTTGCTTCATGTTGTGTCCACTTGTGTCCTGCATCCTCCCCTCCCCAGGAGGCACAATGCTGTCCCCCACACGTACGAGAGCGATGCTCCTGGCATCCGGCGCCGCGATCGCCGGACTGCTGGTCGGCGGACTCTCGGCGGGCGTCTCGCACGCGGCAGACAACGAGAGCTGTCGCCCGGACGGGCTCTACAAGACGGCCGGCGTCGACGTCCCGTACTGCTCGGTCTACGACACCGAGGGCCGCGAGAAGATGGGCGCCGACCACCAGCGCCGCGTCATCGGCTACTTCACCGGCTGGCGCACCGGCAAGAACGGCCAGCCGTCCTACCTCGTCAACAACATCCCGTGGGACAAGATCACCCACATCAACTACGCCTTCGCGCACGTCGGCAGCGACAACAAGATCTCCGTCGGCGCCGACAGCCCGACCAACGAGGCCACCGGGATGACCTGGCCGGGCGTCGCCGGGGCCGAGATGGACCCGGCACTCCCCTACAAGGGCCACTTCAACCTGCTGACGAAGTACAAGAAGCAGCACCCCGGCGTGAAGACCCTGATCTCCGTCGGCGGCTGGGCCGAGACCGGCGGCTACTTCGGCGCGGACGGCAAGCGCGTCGCCTCCGGCGGCTTCTACAGCATGGCCACCAACGCGGACGGCTCCGTCAACCATGCGGGCATCGACACCTTCGCCCAGTCCTCGGTCGACTTCATCCGCACGTACGGCTTCAACGGCGTCGACATCGACTACGAGTACCCGACGACGATGAAGGACGCCGGCAACCCGCTGGACTGGCAGATCGCCAACGCCCGCCGGGCCGGCCTGGTCAAGGGCTACGACGCCCTCATGAAGAGCCTGCGCCAGAAGCTGGACGCGGCCGGCGCCGCCGACGGCAAGCACTACATGCTGACCGTCGCCGCCCCCTCCTCCGGCTACCTGCTGCGCGGCATGGAGACGTTCCAGATGCAGCAGTACCTGGACTACGTCAATATCATGTCCTACGACCTGCACGGCGCCTGGAACGAGTACGTCGGCCCCAACGCCTCGCTGTTCGACGACGGCAAGGACGGCGAGCTCGCCGCCGCCGGCGTCTACGGCTCCCAGCAGTACGGCGGCATCGGCTACCTCAACACCGACTGGGCGTACCACTACTTCCGCGGCTCCATGCCGGCCGGCCGGATCAACATCGGCCTGCCGTACTACACCCGCGGCCACAAGAACGTGCAGGGCGGCACCGACGGCCTGTGGGGCAAGGCGGCGGCGACCAGCTGCCCGGCAGGCTCGGGGCTGACCAAGTGCGGTGACGGCGCGGTCGGCATCGACAACCTGTGGCACGACAAGGACGACAACGGCAACGAGTCCCCCGCGGGCTCCAACCCGATGTGGCACGCCAAGAACCTGGAGAAGGGAATCGTCGGGGACTACGTCACCCAGTACGGCTTCCCGGCGAACACCTCGCTGACCGGTACCTACGCCCGCATGTACGACTCGACGCTGGTCGCGCCCTGGCTGTGGAACGCGCAGAAGAAGGTCTTCCTCTCCACCGAGGACGAGCAGTCGGTGGCCGCCAAGGCCGACTACGTGGTGGACCGCGGCATCGGCGGCACCATGGTCTGGGAGATGGCCGGCGACTACGGCTGGAACGCGGCCAAGGGCCAGTACGAGATGGGCTCCACGCTCACCTCGCTGATGTACGACAAGTTCAAGGCGGCCTCCCCGTACGGGGCGAAGAAGGCGGGCACCACCGTGCCGCCGGCCCAGGCGGTCGACATCAGGACCGAGTTCACCGAGTTCAAGCTCGGCGACTCGAACTACCCGATCACCCCGAAGATCAAGATCACGAACAACACGAAGACGGCGCTCCCGGGCGGCACCGAGTTCCAGTTCGACTACTCGACCTCGGCCCCCAACAACGCCTCCGACCAGTCCGGCTTCGGCACGAAGGTCATCAGCAGCGGCCACACCGGCAGCAACGTGGGCGGCCTGAAGGGCGACTTCCACCGGGTGACGCTGAAGCTCCCGGCCTGGCAGTCGCTGGCCCCCGGCGCCTCCGTCGACCTGGCGTTCAACTACTACCTTCCGGTGTCCACCCCCTCCAACTGGACGGTGAACATCTCCGGCACGACGTACGCCCTCGCCGGGGACCTGGCGCGCGGCACCACGGTCGGCGAGCCGGGCGGCACCACCACCCCTGTCTCTTATACACATCTCCGAGCCCACGAGACAAGAGGCAATCTCGTATGCCGTCTTCTGCT
>NZ_JOBX01000090.1:0-19717 GCF_000720645.1 Streptomyces sp. NRRL S-378 | reverse complement strand
TGGCCGCCCTGGACGACCCCGCGGTTCTCGACCGCTGGGAAAGGACCCTGGACGCGACGCACCCCGGGCGCCCGCGCCTGTCACTGCCACACCTGACCGGCGTTCCCGCCGAGCCCGGCATCACCGTGCAGGCCACTGTGCCCCGCGCCCGGATCGACCAGGACGACCAGGCCGTGACCTTCGCCGGAGCAGGAAACGAGTGGACCTTCGCCCTCCCCGTCGCCCCACTCCTCCACCTCCTCGCCGGTGGGCCGCCGGCCACCCTGGCCGACCTGGCTGTCGCCTCCGATCTCACCCTTGTACAGGTGGCGGAAGTCGTCTCCGCGCTGGTTTCCGGTCAAGCCGTCGCCGTGGTCGGGGGCTCCTCGTGACCGCTTCCCTGGGACTGGGGACATACCGGGTGCGCGCCGTCGAACAGGCGGCCCGCACCGCCTGCGCCGACGGGCTCGTGTGGATCGACACCGCCCCCAACTACGGCAGTGCCCACCAGGCGCTCGGCCCCGTCATCGCCGATCACCCACGCGCCATGGTGGCGACGAAGACGGGCTTCTTCGCCCCGGATGAGGGCGCAGCTGCTCTTCGGGACGGGCTCCTCACTGCCGCCCAGGTCCGGGCCGGACACAGCCTCGACCCCGGCTTCGTCCGCTGGCAGACGGAAAGGTCCCTGGCCGCTCTCGGCCGGAGCGACCTCGTGTTCGTCCACAACCCGGAGCACGCCGGCCTCAGCCCCACGGAGCTGCATCCGGCACTGCGTGACGTGTTCGCGGTGCTGGAGGAGTTCGCTGCTGCGGGCAGGATCGGCGGGTACGGCGTGGCCACCTGGTCGGGGTTCCAGCACGACGCCTTCTCGGTGTCCGAACTCCTTGGCCTGGCCATCGAGGCCGCTGGTTCGGGTGAACATCATCTGCGGGCCGTCCAACAGCCGGTCAGCCTCGTCATGGCAAGGCCGATCGCCCTGGCCCTCGACGGCCGGGGCCCTCTCGTCCTGGCCCGGGCGGCGGGCCTGATCACCTTCGGCTCCTCGCCCCTGCACGGCGGCGAACTGCCCGGCCTCGTCACGCCCGAACTCGCAGAGTTCATCCGCCCGGGGGCCTCGCCGGGCACCGCCTGTCTCCTCGCTGCGGCCTCCTGCCCGAGCCTGGACGTGGTACTGCTGTCTGCGGGCTCCGCCCACCATTGGGCCGCCGCGAAGGTCACCACTACCGCCCCGCTCGATCCGGGCCACCTCAGGAAGGTCACCGATGTACTCGCCCAAGGATGAGACCACCAGGGCACGCATGACGGACGCCCTGGCCCACGCCGCTGCCCACCTGTCCACCACGACGACGGGGGCGCCGGCCTGGGGATGGCTCGGCCGTACCATCGGCAGTCGCACCGCAGGCGGTCACTGGCTCCGCGTCCACTGCGGCGAGACAGCCAAAACCCCCGCCACCCGGAACGAGGGGATCGCCCTCGCCGAGGAACGGGTGTCCGACAAGGTCTCCCGCCCCCACCTCCACGACCTGTACCGCTGGGACGGCGGCGAGTACGTCTTCGAGGCAGAGCTGATCGACTACATCGCCCAGCCCGTCATCTCTCCGGAAACGCCCGACCTCACTGCAGATCCCGGCCTACCGGACTCCTGGTGGACGACCCTGCGGGAGAGCCTGGACGCTCTCAGCACCGCCGAACCGCCCCGCGAGACCATCCGCCAGTCCTGGGCCGACCGGGTCTTCCCCGAGTACCTGGGGATCCCCGCCCCGGCCATCACCGAACGCGTCACCGGGCACGCAGACCTCCAGTGGGCCAACCTCACCCACGACCCCCTCGTCATCCTGGACTGGGAGCGCTGGGGCGCCGTCCCCGTCGGCTACGACCCCGCAATGCTCTACGTGAACAGCCTCCGCGTCCCCGCCGTCGCCGACCGTATCCGTGCCGAGTTCGCCCACGTCCTCGACACCCCCGCCGGCCGGATCGGCGAACAGATCGCCCTAGCCGAAATGCTTCAGGCCGTGGGCCGTGGCTGGTACGTCGAATTGGCCCCGCTCCTGCGAAACCGGGCCGAGGAAGTGACCGAAGTTTGCCTTCCGCCCACCAGACTCACCCAATAGCTACGAGAGCTCAGGCTGTCAGCCTTCCGAGATTCTGGCAGCGGCCGCGTCCGCCGGGTACTATTAGACGGAGCGTCACTGTTCGGGGGCATTCCCCAGCCCAACCCGAACCGTGGTTCTCGTCGCACCGCGGGTACGGCGGAGCCTTCACCGGCCGGTACCACCGCTGCCCCTGTGCCCACCCAGGTCAGCGGCGCATGACGTGCAGGCGTGGACTCTTTGGACGGACAGCGAGGGCTCAGGCCCGGTGCCCAGAGCTACGGCCGGGACCGCCACGGCCCCCGGCACACCCACCGTGTGCCGGGGGCCGCGTCACGTCCGACCGCTCGCTGCAGCCCGCAGACCTCAACACCCCGATGCCCACCCCGGACCCGCCGCCCCAGCAGCCGGTGGGCTGAGCAACGAAGCGATCGCCGTCCTCCTGGGCTGGCTCGTCTGAGGCAGCAGCCCGCCGACACCCATCATCTCGAGCACGCACTGCGTGATGATCCTCCGGTAACCGCGAAGACCGAGGACAAACCGGGCTGTCGGGGCGCGCTGATGAGGCCGTCGCGCCGGCGCTGTCAGTGCCAACTGGCAGGGTGGTTCTGATGGCCGACGATACGCAGTCACTGAACCGCCTGCGCTTGCGCAGCGGCCTGATCCGGCATGGAACCTGAGCCTTGGGCTATACCGCCGGGGCAGTGGTGCCCGGCCCAGCTTTAGTGCAACGGTGAACGATGTGATTGTGTGTTAAATTCTGCCATCCGGAGTTGATCTTCCGGGCATCATGAATGTTCGTCATATTCCTGGGGGGAATGTGAAGTACGGAAAGACCCTTGCCGTATCCCTTGGCGCCTTCGCCATTCTTGGGAGTTCGCCCGCCATGGCGATAGACCTCAACTCGTCGAAGGACGGGCAGGTTCACGCATATTCGTACGGCACGAATACGCGCGTTGCGGTCAAGGACACGAAGCAGGACGGTAACCCCGTCTACGTCAACTACAAGCGGGAAAACAGCGGGAGCCAGTACACCCTCTGGAACAAGAGCGGTTCCGGCACGACCATGACCAGCAATTCCGGGGCAGCTGTCTATGTCATCCAGGCCTGTGTCTCGCTCGGCGGCTGGCCCGACAAGTGTGACGTGAAGCGTGAGGGCTGAAGTGGAAGACAGTAGGGGGATTGGGAAGAAGATGAAGAAGTCCGGGCTCGTTGTGGCCGGCCTGGGTGCTGCGGCTGTTCTCTGCAGCTCACCGGCCATGGCCATCGATCTGAACTCCTACAAGGACAACGCGGTTCGCGGATACTCGTACGGCACGAATACCCGTGCCGCCGTGACGGATCTCAAGCAGGACGGCATGTCCGTCTACGTCCGCTATTCCCGTAAGCACAGCAACGGGACTCCGTATACGCTGCACAACAAGGGCGGTTCGGGTACGACCGCCACCAGCGGCTCCGGAAACGCGGTCTGGATGGTACAGGGCTGCATATCCGTGGGCTGGGCGCCGGACAAGTGCGACATTGAACGCACGAGCTAAGTAGGAATTCCTCTGCGTGGGGCCACCGTCATCCGGTGGCCCCACGCCAGTTTTCGGGTGGATGAGAATGGTAAACGCTTCACCGCACGCCCCGGCTCCGGAACGTGCCGCGCTCGAATTCGGTGCGCTCCGGCACCGGATCGGTGACAGGATATTGTTCGACGGTGTTGACTTGCGGCTGAATATAGGGGATTCCGTCGCTGTCATGGGGCCTTCAGGAAGCGGTAAGAGCACCCTGATTTCCTGTGCCCTGGGGCTCGTGAAGCCGGAAGGTGTCGTGCGGGTGGCGAACTCGGACCTGGGACGTATGAGCCGGAGGGAACGCACTCGCCACCGCAGCCGCCACATCGGCGTCGTCTTCCAGTTCGGTGAGCTCCTGCCGGAACTGACACCACTGGAGAACGTGGCACTCGCGGGGCTCCTGGCCGGCGCCGACCGGAAGAAGACCTACAAGACCGCATCGGAACTGCTGGGCAGTCTTGGCGTGCCGCGTCACAACCGGGCGACGGGCACGCTTTCGGGAGGAGAGCGGCAGCGAACGGCCGTCGCCCGCGCCCTGGTCAACCGCCCTTCGCTGCTGCTCGCTGACGAGCCGACCGGTGCGCTCGACGACACCAACCGGGCCGCGGTGGCCGAACTGCTCTTCGACGTGCCCCGGCGCTGGCCGTGCGCTCTCCTCGTGGTGACACACGACGCCCAAGTCGCTGCGCTCGCCGACGACACTGTTCATCTCGTGGACGGCCGCCTCATCCGACAGGAGACGCGATGAGCGGGCGCGCCGGAGCGCCTCTGTGGCGCCAGCTGCTGCGCATCGGAATCCTCACGGGCCGCGGCGCCTCCGCGGGACGTATACGAGCCGTGGCTCTGGTGTGCGCCACCTTCGCCCTCAGCCTTGTCCTGGGCACGTTGGTCTTGATCCACGCGGCGTACGAGGGCCGTGATGCGCGTGACGCCGCCCGCGCGCCCGTCCAGATCGCAGAGGGCAGCACCCAGCAGGCCCGCCTGCTGTACAAGCCTGTCTTCGATGTCGTCGACAAGGTGCAGTACCAGGTCGTCTACATCGCGCCCCTGACACCGGACGCTCCGGTGCCACCAGGCTTGTCCGCCTGGCCGGAGCCCGGCCAGGCGGCCCTCTCACCCGCCCTGCTCAAGGCGGGACGAGCCGAGGGAATCGCCACCCGTTTCGGCACCCTCGCCGGCACCATCGACGCTCAAGATTTGGCCAGCCCTGAAGAATGGTTCGCCTACGTACGCCCTCCTGCGAACGCAGACACCGCCAGGATGTGGGCGAGCACAGGCTTCGGCACCCCCGGACCGCTCGGTGTCGGCGAAGGAATGTTCACGAAGCCGGCCTACATCCTTTTTGCCCTCACCGCCTTCATGGGCGCTCTGCCGGTCTCCGCGCTGATCGCCGCGGCCGCCCGATCAGGATCGGACGCCCGGGACCAGCGTACGGCCCTCCTCGAAGCCCTCGGCGGAGGCCGCCGCGTCAGAGCGGCCGTACACGCCGGTGAAGCGGCCCTCCCCATCGCGGCCGGCGCCGTGCTCGGCTTGACGGCCTCCTGCTGGATCCTGACGGGTGATACCCGCATCCCCCTCACCGGCTATGCGATCGCCGGAGCGGACACACAGCGGTGGGCAGGGGCGCTGCTGAGCGCTCCCGTGATGGCCGCAGTGATCGTCCTGGCCTGCGTCGTGCTCCTGCACCCGCAGCAGGACCGGCGCGACGGCGTCAGGCCACGCCTGTTCCGGACCCGTCTCCCGCGCTGGTGGCCCTACCTGTGTCCCTTCCTGCTGTTCGTCGCCGTGCAAGGACCGGGGCTGACGAGCAGTTCGGGAACCAGGCTTCTGGTGTATGTGATCGGCGTAGGCGGCACCATCCTGACTCTGCCCTCGCTGATCGGACTTGCTGCCGTGGCCACAGGTAACGCGCTCGCCTCGATCAGCTACCGGCGCGGCTGGCCCGGCGCCCTGCTGGCCGGCCGGTGGGCGGCCGCGTGGCCCGGTGCCACCGTCCGTCTCACGGCAGGCGTGGTCATTGCGTTCGTCCTCGTGGGACAGACACAACTCTGGGCCACCCTCAACACAGGCCCTGCCGTCCAGGCGCAGCACACCGTCCAGAAGGTGGGAAGCAGCGTCGTACTCGTGTCGGTGAACCAGGACAAGCCTGTGCCCCAACCGTTCCTGGACGAACTGCCGGATGGCGTGGAGACGCTCCGTCTCAAGCTGGACCCCACCAAGGCCACCGCCGAACTCAGCGGGGCGTGTACGGCGTTGCAGCGCCTGTCCCTGGCTTGCACCCAGCAGCCGACCGTGATCGAGCCGAACCATCCGGACGCTCGGCTCCAGGCCCTCGCAACCTGGGATACTCCGGGCCAGGGCATCTACGCCAAGCAGTCCGCACAGCCCGAAGGCCCCACCCTCGTCCTGATCGGCGACAAGGGTCGCGACCTTTCGGTCCCTACGATCAAAGCAGCAGCGAATCGCCACCTCGGCATGGCCGTGCCGGTCGAGACCGTCGCCGGATCATGGCTGACCGCCGCTAACATGGACGACCTCAACGGACGCTGGGTCATGCTCTACGGGACCTTCGCCGTGATCATCGTCATCATCTCGATCATGGTGACCAACCTTGCCGAGTTCCTTCGCTTCGCCCGACAGGTCACCGCCGTCAGCGTTCTCGCCGGGAACAGAACCATCTACTTCAGCACCGCCTTCTTCACGCTCCTCACCCCCCTTGCCGCAGCAGCGCTGATCGGCCTGTTCATGCACCACTGGCTCGCCACCCCCATCCGGGCAGCCGCCTACACCAGCGAACACACCGAAACAGGCAGCATGCTGCACATCGCCCTGGCCGGAGCCGGGATCATGGCCGTCACCGTCTGGCTCTGGGGAGCCTGGGGGGCCACACGACTGGCACACTCCTGGCGCCCCTCGGCAGACTGACCACCCATCACCGCAACCCAAGCCACCGCGGGCCCCGGACCAATGGTCCGGGGCCCGCTCGCGTATCCGCGGGGAGCGGCCGCCGTGCATGCACGCGACACGCTGCCCAACGTACGGTCTGCTCCTTCAACGCACCACCCGTCGTCGTGGAGTACAGGACCGTACACAGCAACAAGCTGGACCCGGCGCTCCGGGTGATCGAGGAGGGCCGCCAAGGCGTCGGTCAGGGCGGGATCGTCGTTCCCAAACCGGCTAGTAGCAGCTGAACCCCGCCTACCTGTCCCGGATCCCACGCTGAGCTTCGCCCTTGGCGCGGTGAAGATGACGCTGGCTGACCCGGCCAAGACCCCGGTCCTCCCTCAACGGGCATGACCCGAGGCGGTCAGCCAGCGGAGGTCGTCTCACTGCGGCGCCGGGGCGGCGTCGCGCCGCCGAAGGTCCTGCACCGCCAAGGCCACGCCCCGGCCATCGGCCAGCATCGCCCAGAGCCCCATCGGGACAACAAGCCACCGCCAGGCACTGTGAAAGTGCGTGATCACGGCGACTACGAATACCAACTGGGCCGCACAGAGCGCGAGGTTGCCCAGCAGGCGCAGCACAGGATGCGGTCTCCTGCGGAACACCGCCTCGAACCAGGTCTTCTCCACTTTCCCACCCCTCATTCAGACCGGGGCCACCCCGGACGACGACGGGGAAACAGTAGCGGCGTACTCAAACAGGCACTCAGGAGACGGTGCAGCGGTTTCAGGCTGAGCACGGCATCGGTGGCGACCTGCCAGGGGTCTACGGACCGGCCACCCGCCAGCGGCTGGAGTCCCTGACCTCCTGACGCCCGGCCTGCTGCCGTTCTCGGACCGCGGGAAATCAAGGTGTCACCATTCGGCGAGGGAGCCGTCCCTGCGTCGCCACAGCGGGTTGCGCCAGCGATGGCCGGTCTCGGCGGCGTGTTCGACGGCCTTCTCGTCGACCTCGATGCCCAGGCCGGGTGCGGTGAAGACCTTGTCGTCCGGGTGGGGGCACGTGGCGGCAGTACCCGCACCGTTCCCCTCCGTCCACGGGGACGAAACGGCCCTTGCCGCGCTTCAGGGCCGGTCCGTGTCCGTCGGCGCAGGCGGGACACGTGGTCTGCGGCTGGTCGAAGCCGAAGTTCGTGATCCAGCCGACCTCTGCGGCGTAGGTGTGAGCCTGCTGTGACACGGCGCGCCCGGCCGAAGCACGGCCGGGCCGCATCCACCGCACCACCGCGGAAGCCATCATCGGCATCCCGCTCCACACCGTCCGCCGACGCGAACGGCTGGAGGGTTCGGCTGGTTTCGCATCCCTGAACCGCCAGGAGGCCCTGTCTTCATACGTGCGCCACCGGGAGACGCCAGGTCGGGCACGCGTGGTCGATTCACGTGTTCCATGTGCCGGGCGAGATGTGGTGGCTGACCGGCATTCGTTGCGCCGGGCGGGAATGGTGACGGCCTGCGCGGATGCGTAGCGCCGGGACCGCTTGAGGCTTGCGTGGAAAGCCTTCGGTCACCAGGTCAGCGGCAGGACCTTCAGGGCTGTGGGCCGCAAGGTCAAGAGCTGGCGGCGTGCCTGCCTCGTTGCAGGATCCACCGGTGTACGGGCGGTGTGAGGACGGCCCCCACAATGAACCCGACCACGACACTCTGGCTCGCGACCGCGATCGTTCCGATGACTGCACACAGAACCGTGCCTGTCACAATCAGGCCCGCTGTCTTGAATCCCCGGGAATGCCGATTGACCCATTTCACGGTCGATAACGTTACGAGATACACGGTGGAGCCGAAAGCAGCCGACGCCAGAGCGGTCAGAGTATCCATTCCGGAACCTTTCAGTATCGGAAGCCGAGATGTTTCTCTGCGGCCGCCAGAGTCAGCCGTACTCCCTGTTCGGGACCACTTGGCTGCAAGTCATTTTTTTTACCTGCAGTATCCGTCACCGGCGCTGCTGCCGGGCCTGCTTCGGCCGCAGGGGCGCCGTCCGGCCGACGGCCCGCAGCCGGCCTGCCCCGTCGTGGCGGCCGAGGACGAGGAGCTGGGGGCGGGTGAGGGTGCCGGTGGTGGCGCCGATGATCGCCTCGGTGGTGTCCCGGCGGCGGATCTTGGTCCACCTGCGGTGGTTCGGCAGGTAGCGCTGGTTCATCCCCTTGATCAGGATGCCTTCGACGCCGGAGACGTCCGTCCAGGTCTCCAGCCACTCTCGGGCCTTCGCGAGGTCGGTGGTCATGGGGCACAGGGTCCAGGGCGAGGTCAGGTCGTGGGCCGCGAACAGCACCTCCAGTCGTCGGCGGCGCTCCCGGTAGGGCAGGCTCAGCAGCTCGTCCCCGCCCGCCTGGAGGACGTCGAAGGCGATGAAGAAGGCCGGGGTTGCTGCGGCGAGCGCGGGCGCGCTGCGGGCCCGGGCGGCGGCGCGCCGCTGCAGCGCCTCGAAGGACAGAGCCCCGGTGTCGGGGTCCCAGACGACGAGTTCGCCGTCCAGAACCAGGCCGTACGGCAGCTGCGGGACAGCGGCCGCGACCAGGTCGGGAAACCGGTCGTGGATCAAAGACCCGCGCCTGGTCTGCAGCAGGACCCGCCCGCCCGGCTCGGGCGGGGTGAACAGCAGGGCGCGGTGGCCGTCGAACTTCTGCTCGTAGGCCATATTCCGCAGGGCCCCGGGGGGCGGGATCGTCTCGGCGGCCTGCGCCAGCATCGGCTCCACCGGGGGTCTCATCGTCACCTCGAACGCCTGCCCTTGCCGTTCACGACCGGGATGAAGGCGAGGCCAGGGCCTTGACGAGGTCGTCGCGGGACATGTGCGAGCGGCCGGGGAGGTTCGCGGCGGCGGCCTTCTTGTAGAGGTCAGCCTTCGACAGACCGGCCAGGTCTTCCTTCGGCGCGGAGCGGATCCGCTTCTTCGCCGCCGGCTTCTTCCCGGCCGCCCTCGAAGAGCCGGAAGCGGTGGCCTTGCCACCGCCGGCCTTGGGGCTGCCGGCCCGCTCGACGCTGGCGCGCATGGCTTCCATGAGGTCGACGACTCCGGTGGCTTTAGCGGCGGGTTCGGCCTTCTCCACCGTCTCGCCTGCCTTCTTCGCCTCGATCAGGGCCGCGACCTTCTCCTGGAAGGTGTCGTGGAACTCGCCGGGGTCCCAGGCCATGCTCATCGCGCCGATGAGCTGCTCGGCCATCTTCAGCTCCTTCTCCGACGCCCTGGCCCTGCCCGGGAGGCTGTCGATCTCCTGCTTCGGGTCCCGGATCTCATCCGCCCAGTGCAGGGTGTGCAGGGTCAGGAGGCCGTTCTCGGCCTTGAGGGCGACGATGTACTCGTGCTGGCGCATCACGAAGGTAGCGATCCCGGCCTTGTCCGACTTGGCGAGAGCCTGCTCCAGGAGGCTGTAGACCTTGCCGAACTCCTTGCCCCGCGGGCCGAGGTAGTAGGTCTTGTCGAAGAAGATCGGCTCCACCTCCGCCAGGTCGACGAATCCGGCGATGTCGAGCGAGCGGGAACGGCCGGGCGCGATCTCGTCCAGCTCCTTCGGCTCGACCAGGACATACTCGCCGCCGGCGTCGTAGCCCTTCACGATGTCGTCGAGCTGAACCTCGTCGCCGGTGCGCTCGTTGATCCGCTTGTTGCGGATCCGGTCGGAGGTGCCCCGCTGGAGCTGATGGAAGTGGATGGTGTGGCTGTCGGTCGCGGTGTAGAGCGAGACCGGCATGGCTTTATTCACGGGTTGTGGTTCTGGCTCAGGTTGTGTGATCCGTGCACTGTGAGTGACGACTGAACCCCCTGCGACGCCTCGGGAAGTTGCCCTAAAACGAGCAGTGACAGTATCGGCTGGGCAGACAGTTCGGGGCTGTGAATGAGATCTTGCTCCGGCTGGAGGAGTTGTTGTTCCCGTCGATCGCGGACGTCGCGGTGCTGTCGGTCGACGTGAACATCGCGATAGTGCGTGTTGATGTGCGGTGCACCGCCGCAGGCGCCTCGTGCCCGGGTTGCGGAGCGTGGTCCGCTCAGGTTCATGGCTCTTACCTGCGGTTTCCCGCTGATGTTCCGAGTGCGGGGCGAAGGGTCGTACTCCAGCTGCGGGTCCGCCGGTTCGCCTGTCGGATCGCAGAGTGCCCGCGCCGTACGTTCGTCGAGCAGATACCCGGCCTGACCCGAAGGCACGGCCAGCGGACCGAGCGGCTTCGCTCGACCCTGGCGGCGATCGGTCTCGCCCTGGCCGGCCGGGCCGGATCCCGGCTGGCTGACATCGTTGGTGCGCCAGTCAGCCGCAGCACTGTGCTGCGGCTGGTCGACGCACTTCCCGAGCCGGAAGTGCCCGCTCCGAGGGTGGTAGGCGTTGACGAGTACGCCACCCGCAAGGGCCGGCACTACGGGACCGTCCTCGTGGACGTCGAAACCCGCCGGCCTGTCGACATGCTGCCCGATCGGGAGTCCTCGAGTCTGGCTGCGTGGCCGGCCCTGCGGCCCGGAATCGAGGTGGTCTGCCGGGACCGTGCACCGTTCTTCGCTGAGGGCGCCACCGTTGGCGCCCCGCAGGCCGTGCAGGTCGCGGACCGGTGGCACCTCTGGCACACCTCAGCGAGGCCGCCGAGCGGAGCATCGCCCAGCACCGCCAATGCCTGCGCGTCTTGGTCCCTCAGACGACTGAACCGACCGAGACGGGGCCCGACCCCGCAGAGGAGCCGTCCGGCTCGCCATGGCCGACCGGCCACCGGTTCGCCGACCGGACCCGGACCACGCATGCCACGGTCCATGCCCTGGTCAAGGCAGGACACAGCCGCCGCGCGATCCAGCGGCAGCTCGGCATGACGAGCCGAACTGTCAAACGCTACGCGGATGCTGCCACGCCGGAAGACCTCTTCACCGGTCAGTGGCAGACCAGGACCTCGGTCCTCGACGAATACAAGACCTACCTCGACGACCGCTGGAGCGAAGGTCACACCAACGCCTGGAAACTATGGGAAGAAATCGTCCACTCGGCTACCAGGGCAGCTACCAGCGCGTTCGCGCCTACCTCCGCCAGAAACGCACCTCGCCACGGCCTGTGACCGCCCGGCCGCCCTCACCCCGGGCCGTCGCCGGATGGATCCTCCGCCGCCCTGAAACTCTCTCCGAGACTGAACACCTCCAGCTGAAGAACGTCCGGGCCAACCGCCCCGAGATCGACGCACTCACCAGGCACGTTCGGTCCTTCGCGACCATGCTCACCGAGCGCCAGGGCGAGCGGCTGCCGGACTGGCTCGATGCCGTCAGACAGGACGAGTTACCCAGCCTCCACACCCTCGCCGCAGGCATCGACCGCGACCGTGATGCCGTCATCGCCGGCCTCACCCTCCTCTGGAACTCGGGCGTCGTCGAAGGGCACGTCAACCGCATCAAGATGCTCAAGCGCCAGATGTTCGGCCGCGCCGGCTTCCGCCTGCTCCGCAAGCGAGTACTCCTCGCTTCGTGAAGCGTTGTCAGCGCCTGCTGAAATGCTGGCCCAGCACAACCAGCGACTACCAGGGGACGAGCATGGGCACGTGGGGAACCGGACCATTTGATAGTGATCTCGCTGGCGACTTCACTGACGGACTCAGGGGGCTCGCTCCCCAACAAATCATCAGTGCCCTTGAGGGAGCACTACGGCGAGTCGCAGAATCCGGCCCGCGTCTGGACAGTGGGGACGAAGCCGAGGCAGTTGCCGCCGCTGCACTGGTCGCCGCTCAGATCCCGGGCAGCAAGGTAGTGATCTCCACCGAGGACAGGCCTGACGAGCCGCTGCCGCAGCTGCCGGCCTCCTTGCATGCTCTGGCTCGCGAAGCACTTCACCGCGTCCTTGGAGACGGATCCGAGCTGGCCAAGGGCTGGGTGGACAACAGCGACGCGACTGAATGGCGCCAAGAGGTGCAGCTGATCCTTCATGCGCTCGGCTAACACGATTACTCACAGTGCACGGATCACACAACCTGAGCCAGAACCATTTCTCGTGAGCATCCGTGAGCCGGCTGATGACCAACCGCTGCCGAAACTCATCGACAAACGCTGCTGCTTAACGCGAACAAAGCCACCGGCAGGCTGACCAGCCCGAACGACAGATTCCCGGCCCAGACGGGACGCGCCACGACCATCGCCTCCTTCACTCGCCCCCACCTCCAGTGCACGGCGCCTACCCGGTCCCCACCACACCAGCCCACCTGCCCGCTGAACCCACGGTCTGCCGAACGGGTCACGAACCGGAGTGCCGACTTCCCATCCAGAATCGAACAGAATTACGATTCAAGGGTGAACGACGAGAACCCCTTCCCCCACGACCTCCTCCAGCTGCAGGAACGCCTCCACCGCGCCCATGCCGAGCACCGCACCTACCTGGCCGGCCTGCCCTGGAGCGTGGAACCCATGAAGGGGTGGGAACGCGGTGAGCGGCACTCCCACCGCGGGGATGTGCCCGACAGCCCCGGCTGGAGCGACGAGCAGAAGGAAACGGTCGACCGCATGTGGGCCGAGATCCGGCAGCTGGCCATCGACGTCGCCGACCACCCCCACTGGAAGAGCGTCCCCACCGACATCCTGGTGAAGGCACGAATGCAGCTGAAGCGGCAGGCCCTCCCGGCCCAAGTCCCCGAGGCGGCGTAGCCGCATGCCAGAGCCCCTCCTGCCCCTTCCGCCGGCCATGGACCAGCTCCTGGTCATACGCCGCTGGCTGGAGCTCACCCTCGCCCGCGTCGACGAGAAGATCAGCGTCGTCCGGGCCGCAGAGGAAGAGCGGGCCCGCCGCCTCCCGCTCCCGGGCCCTCCCGACTGGTGGATCGAATACGGCATCGGAGCCACCCGCACACCGGACCGCGTCCACACCGGCGCCTGCAGGATCACCGGCCGGGGCCGGGCCGCGACACGAGGATCGGTCCTGGAGGTGCTGCGCACCATGCCGTCGGTCATCGCGTGCCCGCTGTGTCGGCCCGACAGCGAACTCGGACTCCTCGACAGCTGATCGCGGCCGTGCGCCGCTGCATCACGAACGGCGTGGGCGCTCTGCCGAGCCCGGGTCCTCACCGGCAGCTGCAGATCAGGTGCCCTGCACGGTCCCCCCTCCTATAGCCTGCGGGACGGTCGGCCCGGGTCAGAGCCGCTGCCCAGGCCCGATGATCGTGAGTCCCACGTGTTCGGCGAGCCAGTGCGCGTAGGGCTCTCTCGTCTGGACGCCGCCGAAGACGGCGCTGCGGACATGGACGAGGACGGTGTGCTCCTGGGCGGGCACGTCGAGTTCGCGGGTGCGGGTGTTGAAGAGGAGCGTCACCTCAGCATGCTTGGACTCGCCGTGGAACCCCGCCTCGGGCGCATCCGGCCAGCACAGCATCTCCCAATTGATACAGCCCACGTTCGAGCCGATCGCCGCCGTGAAGGCGTCCTCGATGCTGCCGACCGGCAGCTCACTCATCTCCCATCCCAGCGGCATCCGCCCTTCATACGCGGCCGGGTCGGCCAGCAGACCCGGCCCTGCACGCCGACGACCAGCGCAGGCAGCTCCTCCGACGGCACCCCGTCGCGTTCCTCATGCCCCGCCTGCCCCTGGAACCACCCCTCGGGCATCTCCTTCGCCACACGCCGCACCTCGGCGACGGAACGGAACTCCGCGTACACGCAGACCTCGGAGTGCTCACAACGGCCGAGCTCCATGAGACGGCGCGCGGTGCTGAGGGCAAGAGCCGGGTCGGGGGAACGGAAGACGGGGTAAGCGACGTCGTGGGACATGCGTGCACTGTGCCACGCCCGTCATCCCAGGTGATCACGGGAGCCGAACCTTGGCGTACTGGAGTTCCTCGAACACCAGGGTCCTGCCGGATCCGGCCAGTGCAGCGTATTGCCGCCAATCCCCGGTGATCTGGTCACAGCGCTGCTGACCTCCCGCTACACAAGACCGAGGGGCTGCCGTCTGCTGCCCCATGACGGGTCGGCGGGGGGACTGGATACTTTGCTCACGATCAACGTGGCGGTACTCCTGGCGGTCATCGTCGTCCTGCGGCTGCGCCGCCGCACCCACTCCCGGAGCCGGTTCGACGAGAAGATGACCGTGGTCATCGTCCTGGCGCTGGGCATCATCCTTGCCCCTACCGACGTCGGCCAGGGTATTGCCGGCTTCATCGGCCAGCTCGTCAGCGGCGTCTCCCAGGCCGGCCAGTGACCGGCGGTCCGCGTCCCCGGCGGCAGGCAGCCTGCTGTCGTGCTGCGGCAGTCCTCGGGCGGGGCCGGTGAGTGGCCGCCGCCCGGTCCGGCGCTCCGGCCGTCGGCCCGGCAGGTCCCGGCGGCGCAAGAACCAGCCGTTGGAGCAGGTGGTCCTCGCCGCGCTCGCAGCCACGGTGGTCCTCAGCCTGGCGGCCAGCGCGCTGCGGTGGCTGGCCGCACACCCCTGGATCGTGGCCGCCGTACTGCTGGCGGCCGCTGCGGGAGCAGGCACCTGGGCGTGGCGGCGCAGGGAGGCCGCCCAGTGGGAGCAGGTTCGGGCGAGCGGCCTGCGCTACGCGCTCGGACAGCTCGACGGTCTCCATCACCGGGCGTTCGAGTTCGCCGTGCGGGACCTGATGCGCCGTGACGGCTGCACGGACGCCCGGCAGGTCGGCGGCCGCGGAGACAACGGCGCCGACGTCAAAGCCACCGACCCCTTCGGCCGTCGCTGGGTCATCCAGTGCAAGCACAGGAAGGACGGCTGGTCCGGAAAGCCCGTCGGCACCCCCGACCTCCAGGTCCTCAACGGCACCGGCCGCCAGGTCCACCATGGCGACGTCCTGGTCATGCTCACCAACGGCCGCATCACCGCCAACGCCGCCGACTTCGCGAAGTCCCAGCGCCTCCACCTGGTCGACCGCCACCTCCTCGCCGAATGGGCCGCCGGCTCCCGCCCCCTATGGGACCTCCTGCGCGCCCTCCCCCCGGCCAACCGCCGCGAGGCTTCCTGACACACCTGGTCCGCGGAACCGGAGGTCGTACGGGGGTGCGGGCGCGATATCGTGGGGTCTTCTTATCTGCGGTTTTGTGATCTGGCAGGAGTACCCGCGTGCCCGAGGACCCCATCGCCCACAGCGAGCTTGCTGCCCTGACCCGGCGTTTCGAAGAGGTCGCGGAGAAGCACGACCGCGAGTTCGGAATCATCAAGTCCGACCTCACCGCGGTACGCCTCCAGATCGGCAACCTGGACCAGAAGGTCGACAACCTGGTGAGCACGGTCAGCGGCCTGGAGCAGAAGATCGACCGGAACCAGGCCCAGATCGTAGAGCTGCTCCCTCAGCTCGTCGGCCAGCGCCCCGCCGCCGACTGACTTCTCCGGGCCCAGTGCCGCGACAGCCCCGACCCGAGGTCCCGGTCGGGGCTGTGGTGTGTCCGGAGTCAGTTCCCGGAGAGGAGATGTTCGACTATTCGCAGGCGATGCCGTCGTTGTCCCGATCCAGGTGGCGGCCGTACCCGTCTTCGCCACGCTGTAGGGGCGCTGCGCCGGCTGCCCTGGCGGCAGCACAGTTCTCGTACTTGTGCTCCAGGCGGTAGCGGGCGCCAGGGCTGAGTCCGACCTCGATGCGGTAGGTGATCTTCTGCACCTCGGGCTGGTCACGGAGCTTGATCGTGTAGTCGAACGTGTCGATGCCACTGAAGCCGGGATGCGGCGTGTACACGGCCAGGCTCCGGTCCGCCTGAAGTTCGAGTGTTCCGTGCTCGGGATTCCCGACGATCGTGATCTCGACATCGGCTGAGGTCAGGCCTTTACCGTCATCGAGGTCGTCCCTCTTGATGCTGTGGATGTCGTCGGCGCTGACGTCCCTGAGCAGCCGAAGGTCTTCGGCGTCGTGCATATCGGTCCAGAGCAGCGCGTCTTTCATGACGGAGGAATCGCCGGCGCTTTCCAGCTTCCAGACGGGTGCGGGTCTGGGTGAGTGGCTTGCCGTAGCCGCAGGGCGGTCGCGGACGGGAGCGTCGAGCCAGTCGGAGATGCCGTCCACGACCCACCAGATGGCCCCGGCAGCGAGCCCGAACACCACCAGGACAGCCAGGCAGGCGCCCCGGGCGTCACGGGCAGAGGCCTTCCGCCGCTCCCGTTCCAGCTGCCTCTGCCTGGCCTGCCACCTCTTCTGATCCTCGAGACGGGCACGACGTCGCTCTGCCGCTGCTTCTTCGAAGCTTCGGCGGATCTGCTCTCTGAGGTCCGGCTCAGTCATCGGTTCCGCCCGAGGTGTTCGCGGCGTGCCTCGACGATCCCTTGCCACCTGGCCCGTGTCAGGTCCGGGCTGTCAAGCCAGCGGGTGGTGGATGAGGCGGGCCCGGGACGGCCGGCCATGAAGTGCGCGATATCGGCGAAGTAGGCGAAGTCGCCGGTGGTGGTCAGCGCGCGCAGTCGGTCGATGGTGGCGGCCACGTCCTGGTCCTCGCCACGGACGGCGTGGTGGAAGGCGAGGGCGAGCTCCACGAACCGGTGCAGGAAGGGAAGTCCTGCGGCGTCAATCTGGGCGTGCAGGCTCTGGACGCGGCCGATGACGCCGTCGGTCCCGGCGTCCTTGATCAGGGCGACGACCTGGGCGAGGAGGGTGTTGGAACGCTGGTCGAGGCCGTCGAGGCCGTCGAGGAGCTGGTGGGCGAGGGCGAGCTCGTCGTCGGCGCGAGCGGGGTCGGCGAAGGAGACGGCCAGGGCGAGGCGTACCTGCATCATGGCGCGCTCGCCGGCGGCGCCGTGCTGCTCGGCTTCGGTGCGGCCGGCTTCGAACGCGGCGACGGCCTGGCCGGTGTTGGCGTGGGACCAGTGGATGTCGCCGAGGACGCGGTGGTGGCGGCCTTTCCAGCCCAGGGTGGGGACGGCGGCCAGGGCGGTGGGGAAGTCGCCGGCGAGGCGGGCCAGGTTGGCAAGGCCGCGGCGGGCCTTCGGTGCGAGGCGCCCGCCTGTGTCGGCGACCTGCCGCATCCCGGCTCGGGCGGCGGCGCCCTGGTCGAGGTCCTTGTATGCCTTGGCCCGGTAGTACAGGGCCAGCTCGGTGACCTCGGTGGACAGCAGGCCGGAGTCGAGGACCTCGGTCAGCCGGTCCACCGTGCGCTGGCGGTGTTCGTGCTGGCGGCGGGTGATCGCGGTGATGAGTTCGGCCAGGGCGTCCGCGGGCGTGTCCGGGGCGCCGGCGGTGTCGGCGGGGAGGGTGAGGGGCTCCCAGACGGAGTCGTCGGTGTAGGCGTAGGCGGCGTCCGTGAGCCAGCCGAGGTCGGCAAGGTTGTGGTCGCGGGCCAGACGCAGACCCTGGCGCAGGCAGGCGACCAAAAGCAGGCGACTGGGGCCAAGCATGGTGGCCGCCGTCCACTGCTCGCCGAGGGCGGCCAGAGCACGGATGGCGGCCTGCTGCCAGTCGGCGTCCGTCCAGCGGTCTTCGCTGTGGGTGTCCTCGCGTACAGCGGTGCGGATCGCCCGGTGCAAGTGGTACGGCCACAGCGCGTACGGGTTCTCGGCGATCAGGGGGCGCTCGGTGAGGCGTCGGGCGGGGGCCTGCTGGGTGAGGCCGGCGGCCCGGGTAGCGAGCTCCAGGTCCCAGGCGTCGAGGAGGGAGACGCTGCGCAGGAGGTGGCGTTCCTCCGCCGTGAGATCGGAGAGGGTCCGGGCGAGCAGGGCGGGGAAGGAGCAATCGAAGTCCATCGCGACGGGTGTGCGGCCGGTGCGGCGGATCTCCAGGAACCGGGAGACGGCGAGGTCGAGGTGGAGGGGCAGGCCGTGGGAGCGGCGGGTGATCGCGGCCCGGATGTCGGCGTCGATGAGGGGCCGGCCCTCCATGGTGAGCCGCTGGGCGAGATGGGTTTCGCAGTCCTCGGCGGACAGGTCCCCGATCAGGTGCTGGCGCCCGGCCGGTGCGTCGGTCCGGGGCGCGGGCACGCTGCGGGTCAGGCCGGGCCAGGCGGTGGGTCCGGTCCAGTCGAGCTGACCGTGGAGCGCCGGGTCGGCCCACTGCAGGCGGCTGCGCCCGGCGAGGACGAAGAAGACGTTAGGCATGAGCCAGACCAGGCGTTGCAGGAGGCGTTCAAGGTCGCGGTGGCGGTCGGCGGTGTCCTCGAAGGTGTCCAGCAGGACCACTGGGGTCAGAGTCTTCTTTGCGGGCAGCCGGCTCAGGTCCCAGGCCAGTAGGTGGGGGTAGTACGACAGGGCTTCCAGGTCCGGTGTGGCTTCCAGCAGGGCTGCGGTCCGTGCGGCGCCGGCGAGGGCCTGGGCGCGTTCTTGGCGTTCGCGCAGTGCGGTGACCAGGGCGGAGGTGAGCTGCCCGGCGGCTGAGCCGACCAGCCCGGGCAGTTGGAGGGCGGCCGCGAGCTCGCCGACGCCGGCCTGGAGCTGGCTGGGCAGCAGGTTGGTGACCTTGCCCGCGATCCCGGTCCGCCGGATGTATTCGTCGAGGGGCTCGCCGGGGTGGACCGACTCCCAGTAGTTGCGCAGTGCCACGTCGAAGGACGGCAGGGTCCGGCCGAGTCCGCCGGCCAGCGCGAGGCGGATCGTCAGCAGGACGCGCTCGTAGTCCGATCCAGCCTGCGCGGAACGGGACAGGTCGATCCGGATCGGCAGGAGTCGCTGGGTCCAGGCCGGTTCACCCCACTGAGCGGGGCGTTCTTCGGCCGTGGTCAGGGCGGCCTCGATCTTGCGGAGCAAGGTGGACTTCCCGGCCCCGCCCACCCCGTGGAACATCACCAGGTTCGTACGGGGGGACTCGAGGTCTTCGACGTCGAAGCCGGGCCTGGCCACGTGCTGCAGGTGCTCGCCGAGCGCGGCCGCGACCACCGCCCACTGGTACTGGCGGTCGGTGAACGCCTCCACCGCGTCGTACTCCGACGGGTTGTTGGAGCTGAACAGCGCACGAAGGTCGGCCACGGTTGGTCCCCCAGAATGATCATCGACGGTATCAACCGTAGGGCCTGGGGCGTGCGGCGTGGCTGTCTTCCGCAACGCGGGTGCCGTTCCCTCATCGTCTCGGCCAGAGACAATGAGCTTCTTCAGCGTTGCAGCTCCACGGGCAAATACCGCGGCCGCGCGACCTCGAACCACTCACCACCCACATAGGTGGAGGCGTAGCACCAGGAACAGGACCAGATCTCCGAATGCGTCACCGCCGGCCATCGCCACATGGCCCGTCCACACACATCGCACTCCATGGGCGGATCCTCACACGCCTCCATGCGTGGACCCAATCC
>NZ_JOBX01000089.1:0-19880 GCF_000720645.1 Streptomyces sp. NRRL S-378 | reverse complement strand
CGGCTCGGACGGGCACCACAAGGCCGACCACCACGACAAGCACTGACAGCACCAAGTCCTGGACCCGGCGCGCTCATCACGTCGGCACATCCAGCACCGTCGTCTGAACCAGCCGCAGCGCCCAGCCCGGTGTAGAAGGGCCTCCCCTCATCCTCCGAGGGGAGGCCCTTCTCATGACGGGGCCAGCTCGTGCAGCCAGCCAGCCAGGCAGCCAGGCCACGGGAAGCGGGTTCCGCTCCTCCCGGTCCGCGTGCCGGACCGGCGGCCCGGTAGCTACTGCCGCCAGAGCGCTCTGGTCACCGGGGCCTCGCCCGCGCACGCCCTGTCGGCGCGGACTGCGCCCGACCATAGCCGCGGCCGGCCAGCACCGCGCAGCACGACCACAGAGTTCGGCATCCTGTGTGAAACGCGGGTGCTGGCGTTGACGCCCGATGCTGACACCGTCCCTTCCACGAGAACCCCGCACGACGGGCTGCCGCCCGGATCCGTACGGCACCCGGACACCCGACGCCCAGGCCTCCTCGCCTGCCGGGACCGCTCCGGGCCGTCCGGCGGACCCCGGCACCGGCGCTCAGACCGCCGGCCCCCGGGCAACGGACCGGACCAGTCCGACGCAGCCCTGGCCGTCCAGGAGGCGACCATGGCCGGCGCGCAGGCCACACAGGCGGCGACGCAGGCGGGGATGACCTCGACGTTCGGCGCGACGCAGGCGGGGACATGGTCGGTGATGACCGTCGGCAGCGTCGCGCTGGTGGTGGGAATCTTCCTCGGCCTGGCCGTCGCCAAGGACTGACGACCGGCCCCGCCCTACCGGGAACCGCCGTCTGGCTTTGCGCCGCCCCCTGCCCGGCCTCACGGCCGGTCGGGGGGCGGCGCGCTGCGAGGCGGTCGGACCCCGCAGCAGGCTCCGGTGTTCACCTCACCGTATGAACGTTCCCCTCGGGCGAGCGGGTGAAGACCGCAGCGGCCCTGGGATCACCCGTTCTGCGGACCGGAACCAGGGTGGTCCGTCCTCGCCCCTTTCGCTGCTCTCACCGCCGGGAGAAACCAGCACCAACCCGGAAAGTCGATCCCATGGTGGGAGGGGGCCCTTGACCGGCGCGGCGGACGGTCCCGTCACGAACCGCGGAACGTCCTGCGCGGACACGTCCAGGCTCAGCCGCTGAAACCGGAGCGGGTGACGGTAGCCGCCGTGGCTGCCGGAGCGTGCCGAGGTCGGGTGTCACGTGCCGAGATCCGGGTGTCAGTGGTGGCCGGGCATGGAGCCGTGCGACTGGGCTCCGAGGTCACCTCGGGTATCCCGGTCACGGGCACCCGAGGCGGCAGCCAGGGCCAGGAGGGTGGCGATAACGCCGACGATCAAGTTGCTGGTGATCGAGCGGGTCTGCGCGACATCGCCGGCCACGACCCACGGTGCCACGCAGGTCCACACCCCGATGGCGGCCGCGGCCCACGCCATGGAATGCGTGCGCTCGTAGGAATTGCCGAGACCGCCGAGCAGCAACATGTAGGCGATGCCGCAGATGAGGTTGGTGACGGCCAGGGTGCCGGAGTCGTTGAAGCCGGCGATCCAGGGAGACGCGGCGAGGTAGAGACCCGCCAACAGGGCAAGGGACTCGACCGTCTGCGCGCGCGGCGTCGCCGCCGCACGGTCATGCCGGGCCCGCAGTTCCACCAGGTCAGGATGCTCCTCGATCGGAGCACGGTGGGTCGACGCCATGATGACCTCCACGAAAGAAGTGATGTGTCGCCTCCCGCCTACCCGTAAAGAGGCCATAAACGACCGATAAGGGGAATTACCGGAGATTTAGGGCTGAAGCCTCTCAAAGGACGTGAGGATCCCCGGCCGTGAAACGCCCTGGCGCGCCCCCGCGCAGCCGTACGGGGCGGTCGCGCAGCGCAACTCCCCGGCCGGATCCCTACCGGGCGCGGCCGCCTCCAAGGACTTCTGCACCACAGACGCGGGTCTAGCTGGGAGCGGTCAGCGGGAGGCGGAGCGGACCCAAGCGTGCGTGAGGTCCTGCAGTGCCGCTGGAGTGGCATGGCCTTTCCAGGTGCGCGGTGAACCTCTCCAGCCGGTCCGGTTCCTCGGGCCAGTCCGGATCGGCCGCGGCCCTCCTCGTGAGCTCGCCTAGGGCGTCCTGGTCCGTCACGTGCCGCACCAGCCACGCGGTGAACCCGTCCATCGCCCCATCCCTGTCTTCGATGATCACCACGCCCGCAGCCGACGAGCCGGTGAAGAACGCCGGCGGCCGTCCGACGGCTTGGGAACGCGGGCAGTCGGGCAATGCCGAAACTGCCCCGCCTCCACTGCCCGCCGGTACCGGCCCGGCAGATTCAAGCCGGTGGGCGCGGCCGACGCGCACCCAGACAGGTTGGAGTGGCCTCAATCGGGGCAAGGCCGCGCCCCGCGTTGGTCACCAGAACGGCTGGGGCTGATGGAATGCCTTCCTCGTTGGGTTCCCTGGGGCGACCAGGGGTTATGGAGGCGTCGTGCCGGAACAGGAAGGCGTGGAGGCACGCCTGCGCGCGATGGAAGAGGCTCTCGAGCGGATCGGGACGTCCTTCGACGAGCGGGCGACCTGGCGGGAGCTGGCGGCATTCGTGTTCCGGACCCTGTGCGACGCCACGGCCGTGGACGTGATCGGCCACGGTGGCAGGACTGAACGTGTGGCCGCGGCTGGCGCGACGGATCTCCTGGACGGTCTCGCCACCGCGGACACCCCTGCGGTCCGCGCCCTGGACGAGGGACATCCCGTGCACGCGTACACGGGCAGTGGCACGGAAGGATCCGTGCACGTCGCCTCGGTGCCACTGATCGGCCGGCAGGAGCTCTACGGAAGGCTCCTCGCGGCCCGGACACACAGCGACTTCAGCGACCACGAAACGGCGACGCTGCACTTCGCAGCACGAATCGCATGCGTGCACATCGCACACGCACGGCGCCTG
Organism: Streptomyces sp. NRRL S-378; assembly: GCF_000720645.1. Classification (NCBI taxonomy): domain Bacteria; kingdom Bacillati; phylum Actinomycetota; class Actinomycetes; order Kitasatosporales; family Streptomycetaceae; genus Streptomyces; species Streptomyces sp. NRRL S-378. The sequence goes on along the minus strand of NZ_JOBX01000089.1, from coordinate 16,931 downwards.
GCGGCAACGGAGAAGATCGCACTCGACCTCCAACGCGCCCTGGTGGCCGAACCGGGCCGACCACACCCCAACCTGGAAGTCGCCAGCCGCTACCTGCCGGTCGGACCTCGCGCCCTCGTCGGCGGCGACTGGTTCGAGACCGTACGACTTCACTTCGGCCGAACCCTGCTGGTGGTCGGCGACGTCATGGGCCACGGACTGGAAGCTGCCGTCGACATGAACGCCTACCGCTCCCTCCTGCGCGACGTCGCCTCCACTGACCTCGCCCCGCACCGCGTACTTCGCCAGCTCGACGCCCTGGCCGCGGCGGACGACAACCGTCGCCCCGCGACCTGCCTCATCGTCCGGGTCGACCCCGCCCGCGGCCTGGCCGTATACGCCAGCGCCGGACATCTGCCACCCGCCGCCTTCACCGCCGACGGCTCAGGCGAACTACTGAACGTTCCCGTCGGCCCCCCGCTGGGCACCGGCATCGGCGGATACGAAGCCGCTACCCTGCCGATCACCCCCGATCAGACCATCCTGCTCTACACCGACGGCCTCGTGGAACGCCGAGGCGAGGACATCGACACCTCCCTGGCCCGACTCGCCGCGCTCCGCATGACCACCGCAGCAGGAGTCTGGGAGGTCGTGGACGCGGTCTGCAACGGACTCGACGCACAGCACGCCGAAGACGACGTCGCCGTCCTCGCCGCACGTCTGCGCCCCCGACCACCCCACGACCCCGCCAGCAATACCCATCACACCGCCGAGTCTGCGCCGTGACGTCGTCCGGCACTGGGTTCTCAACCCGGATGTGAAGGACGGGACAGACCTGGCAACCAGGCTACAATCGGTGCAGACTTGAAGGGGCATTCGCCATTTATGGCCCCCTCTTTTCTTTTGGTCCGCACCCCGGTCGGCATGCGGACCGTTTGTTTTGCCGGGGCCCGGTGCCAGCCGGCCGCACGACGACGGACCCGCAGCAGCTCCGGGGGTCTGTCCGGCCGATCATGGCCGAACCGATTGGGGCCAAGGGCAGCTGGATACCAGGCGGGCTGCCTGCGCTCTACCACTGATGAGCCCGAGCATAGGATCACGGGCATGGATATGCGTACGGTCATCGAAGAGGTGTCGGAGGAAGCCGAACGGCTGATCCGCGATCAGGTATGGGAACTCACACCCGCCGATCGTACGGTCGCGGCGAAGGCCGCCGCCGACCTGCACGCCGTGGTGGGCCTCCCCGAGTTCCAGCAGTCCCTGCCCGCGGTTGACCGGCTGGAACACCTGCGGGAAGCACTCGCCGCTGTGGCCATCGCCCTCGCCCACGTGCACGGACGCCTGGCCTGGTTCCTCGGCGCAGCTGCCACCGCCCTCACGCCAGTCCTGCACTGGCGCGCCCTGCCCGCTGAAGACGGCCGCACCTTCGGCGCCGTCGTGCCGGCCCCCCAGCAGTACACGGAAGCCGAAGACGCGATCCGCAGGCTCCAAACCACCCTCGACGGCATCGCCACCGCCTGACAGCATCCGACTCGAGCGTCATGATCGCCCGGAGAAGGCCTGGTCCGAGGCCTCATGCTTGCCTAGGCGGTCAGTCTCCGGCACGCAGGGGTTCCTACCGGGCCTCAACCAGGCGGCGCCACGAGGAACGGACGTGTTCTTCGCTCTCGGTCCAGCAGAGGGCAGAGGGCCCCGGCAGGGGCGGGCCTGCCGTGAAGTGGGCGACGTCGACGAAGTACGCGAAGTCGCCGCTGGCCGTGAGTCCGCGCAGCCGGCCGATGGTGGCGGCAACCTGGACTAGATGCTCGCGGCCTTCCGGGCTGTGGAGGCCCGGCGACCTCGACACGGCCCAGAACATGCTGGCCGAGGACTTCGTCGCCAACCTCCCCGGCGGCGCGGCCCCCCGGCGTGGCCGGGCGATCTGACGGGAGGGCGCGCAGGCCATGCTGGAAGCCTTCCCCGACCTGGAGATCGACGTTCAGGACATCTTCGGCGCCGATGGACCTCGTCCGGAGCCGGCCCCTCGCCCCCGTAGCCCGCGGGTACCCGGTCGTCCTCGTCTGAACGTCGGCCTCCTCGCACCCGCTGGCTCGCGTGGGGCGGTGGAGATCGTAGGCTCGGTGCATGGTGGATACGCAGTCGCGCGGTGCGGAGCGGGGACCGGGGCGGCCGCGGGAGGAGCGGGTCACCGGAGCCGTTCTCAACGCGGTCGTGGACCTGGTCACCGAGCAGGGGATCGAGGCGGTCACGATGGACGTCGTCGCGTCACGGGCTGGGGTGAGCAAGCCCGCCATCTACCGGCGATGGCCCACCAAGCAGGCGCTGATCATCGCTGCGGCCGAAACCCGCATCGGCGTCCTGTCGGTGCCTGACCTGGGTGACTTTCGCGCCGAGATCCGCTTTGTGCTCACGGCGCGTCTGGAGGCCTACCGGCTGCCGGGGTCCGATCGGCTGATCGCGGGCCTCATCGGTGCGGCGGCTGAGAGCGGGGCGGGTCGAGCCCAGTACGCGGAGTACACCGAGCGGATCACGAGTGAGACGAGGCGCATCCTCGAACGGGGGATCGCGCGCGGTGACGTGGACCCGGGCACCGACGTGCGGGCCGCGGCCACTTTGGTGGCTGCGCCCCTGCTCTTCCGGCTGATCGGTGAGCAGGAGCTGCCCGACGCCCGCTTCGTGGATGCGCTGGTCGGCCTCGTCGCGCGGGCGGTCGGCGCGGGCGGCTGACTTCCGGGCTCCAGCTTCATTTTTTCGTGCCGCCAGGTCTCTTGCCTCCCCATGACTCAATAACGATACTTCCGGTAACGATTTTCCGCCCCTCGTTACGGAGGCCTCATGGACAGCGCCGTCTCCACCCCCGCCCCCACGCTCGACAAGCCGCTCATGCACTACGGGAAGCGCACGCTTGACCGCATCGCGCCGGGCGCGCAGCAGCCGGACTACCTCCTTCTGGACGTCTGCCCGCTCACTCCGCACATCGGCGCCGAGATAGAAGGCGTCGACCTCTCGCTCCCGATCGGCGAGGACCTCGCGGCGGAGATCAGGCAGGCCCTGCTGGAGTGGAAGGTTCTTTTCTTCCGGGACCAGCACGCCTTCGACCCGCAGGCCCAGCTCGCCGTCTCCGGACTGTGGGGCGAGCCGGAGCCGAACCCCTTCTTCCCCCAGGGCAACACCGTCGGCGTCTCCCGCCTGGCCAAGGACGCCATGGCGATGGGCACGGAGAACATCTGGCACAGCGACCACTCGTTCATGGCCGCGCCGGCGCTCGGTTCCGTCCTGCGTGCCGTCGAGGTCCCCTCTGCGGGCGGCGACACCATGTGGGCCGACATGGCAGCCGCCTACGACAACCTCCCCGAGTCCATGAGGGACCGCATCGAAGGCCTCACCGCGGTGCACGACTGGGTGCCCAGCTGGGGGTCGTTGATGACCGAGGCCCAGCTCGCCGCGCACCGTGAGAACCTGCCGGCCGTCGAACACCCCGTGGTCGTCCGTCACCCGCGCACCGGCCGCAAGCTGCTCTACGTCAACGAGCCCTTCACCACCCGGATCGTCGGCCTGTCCGACGTGGAAAGCCGCGAGCTGCTGGGCGAGCTCGTCCTCCAGGCGCGGATTCCCGAGTACCAGGTGCGCTTCCGCTGGCAGCCGGGCTCCGTCGCGATCTGGGACAACATCGCCACCCAGCACTACGCGATCAACGACTACTTCCCTCAGCGGCGTGTCATGGAGCGCATCGCCATCGCCGGCGTCCCGCTCTCCTGATCGAGCTCCCGGCACCTCCCCCCTCCCCCTCCAGTCCCCGCGGAGCCCTTGTGACCGACATCGACGTCGCACCCGCTGTGCCCGCCGGCCCCCCGAAGGCGCCGAGCAGAACGAGACGCCGTGCGTGGACCGTCACCGTGCTGCTCGTCGTCTTCATGATGATCAATTTCGCCGACAAGTCCGTGCTCGGTCTGGCCGCGGAGGAGATCCGACAGGACCTCGGCCTGTCCGCCTCGGCCTTCGGACTCGCCAGCAGCGCGTTCTTCCTGCTGTTCTCGGTCTCCGGCGCCGCGGTGGGCCTGCTCGCCGACCGCGTACGGCCGAAGTGGCTGCTGCTGATCATGGCTGTTCTCTGGTCCGTCTCCCAGGCACCACTGGCCGTCGGTGGAGGGCTCGCGGTGCTCATCGCCTCGCGTGTTCTCCTCGGCGCCGCCGAGGGGCCCGCCTATCCCGTCGCCCAGCAGACGACGCTGTCCTGGTTCCCCAACCACCGCCGCAACCTGCCCGGAGCGCTGATCGTCCTGGGCATCACGCTGGGGGTCCTGGTCGCCGCTCCCGTACTGACGTGGTTGATCACCCATCACGGCTGGCGCTCGGCCGTCGCCGCGGTGGCCCTGGCCGGCGTGGTGTGGACGTTGCTGTGGATCCCCTTCGGCGGCGAGGGGCCGTACGCGGCCATGTCGGACAGTGGCTCGCCGGCCGAGGCGGCCTCGGACGACAGGATGGATACGAGCAGGGGGACCGGAGCCGAAACCGCCCGCGAGGCACAGGCCCAGATGCCGTACCGCCGGATCCTTGCGACTCGCACCTGGATCGGTGTCACGACCGGCTACTTCAGCACCTACTGGGTGATCGCCTTCGCCCTGGTGTGGCTCCCCTCCTACCTTCAGGACGGGCTGGGCTACTCCTCGGCCACGTCCACACAACTGCTGATGCTGTTCTGGGGCCTGAGCGGAATCCTGGTGCTCGCACAGGCGGCCCTGACCGGATGGATGCTGCGGCGCGGCATCGCGAGCCGCCGGGCTCGCGGCTGGGTCGGCGGCGGCCTCCTGCTGACATCCGGCGTCTCTTGTCTGGCCCTGCCCGCCGCCCCGGCCGGTGCCGTGACCGTCGTGCTGCTGATAGCCGCTTTCGGTCTCGCCGGAGCGATGGGCAGCATCGCCGCCACCGCCATCATGGAGCTGGCTCCGGCCCATCGTCGCGGCGGTGCCCTGGGCTTCATGAACGCGGTGGTGACCACCGCCGGTCTGATCGCCCCCACCCTGATCGGCAGCCTCGTGGACACCCATGGACCGGGCGGCTACCAGTACGCGGTCCTCATCACCGGTGGCTTGCTCCTGGTGGGCGGAACCGCCGCCGTCACACTGATCGACCCCGCCCGCGACGCCCGCCTGCTCTCCGGGTGACGACACCTACGGACCTGCTCCCGGGCACGGCACCCCCGCCCTTCCCCCTCCCGACCCTCCGCAAGGGACGACGTGAACACCAGCGCCCTCGACATCCCCCACCTCAACCGCACCGTGGCCGCCCTGCGCGACAACGCGGAATCCTGGTCCACCACACCGCTCACCGAACGCATCGCCCTCCTGGAGCGTTTGCAGCCCCGGGTCATGGCGCAGGCGGCCCAGATGGCCGCTGCGGGGGCCCGGGCCAAGGGATACGAAGCGGACTCCCCCTGGGCGGCGGAAGACTGGATGGGCGGCCCCTGGGCCCTGGCCCAGAACACCGCGGCGCTCCTGCACGTCCTGCGCCGGATCGCCGCAGGCCGGGATCCGCTGGACGCCAAGGCCGTCCACGAGGAGCACGGCCGCACCCGGGTGGACGTATTCCCCGCCACCGGCTGGAACACCCTGCTGTTGAGCGGGTTCCGGGCGCAAGTGTGGATGCGCCCCGGCGTCACGGCGGAGCAGGCGCGGGCGCGCGCCGCGGCCGAATACCGGGGCCGGCAGGCAGACCCGGCCCTGGCCCTCGTACTCGGCGCCGGCAACGTCGCCGCCATCACCGCGCTCGACATCCTGCACAAGCTCTACGCCGAGGGCCAGGTCGTCGTCGCCAAGATGAACCCGGTCAACGGCTATCTCCGGCCCCACTTCGAATACGTCTTCGCCGAGTTCGTAGAACGCGGGTGGGTCCGCTTCGTGGACGGCGGCGCGGCCGAAGGCGGCTACCTCTCCCGCCACGACGGCATCGACACCATCCACGTCACCGGCAGCGACCGCACCCACGACGCCATCGTCTGGGGCGCCGACGAGAGAGCGGAGCAACGCCGGCGAGACGACCTCCCTCTGATCGCCAAGCCCTTCAGCAGCGAACTCGGCGGCATCAGCCCGTGCATCGTGGCGCCGGGCCCCTGGAGCGCAGCCGATTTCCGTTTCCAGGCCGAGCACATAGTCACCAGCAAGATGAACAACTCCGGCCACAACTGCATCGCCAGCCAGATCCTCGTCCTGCCGCGCGACTGGGACGGCACCGAACGGCTGCTCGACGAGATCCGGCGGGTCCTGCGCGACCTGCCCCCGCGTACCGACTACTACCCCGGCGCCGCACACCGTCTCGCCGCGGTACAAGCCGCCCACCCGCAGACGGAGGCGCACGGCCACGAATGCCGACTGCTCGTCCCCGACATCACCGACCACCACGGCGACGTCCTCATCACCGACGAGGTCTTCGGCAGCGCCCTGGGCGTCGTACGCCTGCCCGGCGCGGAACCGGCCGAATTCCTGCGCCACGCCGTCGCCTTCGCCAACGACACCCTGCCCGGCACCCTGGGCGCAACCCTGATCGTCCACCCGAAAACCGAGAAGGCCCACCGGGAGACAGTGCGCACCGCCATCGCCGATCTCCGCTACGGCACCGTGGGCGTCAACTGCTGGTCGGGCGTCAGCTTCCTCCTCGGCTTCACCCCGTGGGGGGCCTTCCCCGGCCACACCCGCCAGGACATCGGCAGCGGCATTGGATTCGTGCACAACGCCTTCATGCTCGAAGACATCGAGAAGACCGTGCTGCGAGCGCCGTTCGCACCGGCCCCCCGGGGCCTGTTCACGGGCTCCCCGTCATTGTCCCCGCGGCCGCCGTACTTCGTCACTCATCGCACGGCGCTGACCACGGTCCAGCGCCTCACACGCTTGACCGTGGCGCCGAGCCTGACGAAATTGCCGGCACTCTTCGCCGCCGCGCTGCGGGGCTGACCCCGGTTGTCCTCGTCCTGCCGACCCCGTAGCCGCCACGCCCGTGGCCGCCGCAGACGCATCCCTCTGGAGACCTCGTGCTCAATCTCGCCGCCTTGCTGGAGAACAGCGCCCGCACCGTGCCCGACCGCACGGCAGTCGTACTGGGTACCCAGCGATTGACCTACGCCGACCTGGACACGGCCGCCCGCCGGGTGGCCAACCTGCTGCGCTCGCGCGGCATCCAGCCCGGAGACAAGGTCGCGCTGTCCTGTCCGAACCTCCCCTGGTTCCCGATCGCCTACTACGGCATCCTCAAGGCTGGCGCGGTGGTCGTCCCGCTCAACGTGCTGCTCAAGGACCGGGAGATCGCATACCACCTCGCCGATTCCGAGGCCAAGGCCTACTTCTGCTTCGAGGGCACCGCGGACCTACCGATGGGGCAGGAGGGCTGGTCCGGCTTCGGCAGCACCCCCGGCTGCGAGGCCTTCTTCCTGATGACCGCCGTCCCCGTCGAGGTCTCCCCGATCGAGGGCGCGGAGACCCTGACCGCGGCCCTGGCCGGGCAGAGCGCGGACTTCGAGACGATAGCCACCGAGCCGGGTGACACCGCGCTCATCCTGTACACCTCCGGCACCACCGGCCAGCCCAAGGGCGCCGAGCTCACCCATTCCAACGTCATGCTCAACGTGCTGACCTGCCACAAGCTGTTCGGCGAGGTCGAGCACGACGTGCACCTGATCACGCTGCCGCTCTTCCACTCCTTCGGCCAGGTCGTCCAGATGAACGCCGGCCTCGCCTCCCGGGCGACGCTGGTGCTGCTGCCACGCTTCGACGCCCCCTCCGCCCTAGCCCTGATGCAGCGTCATGCGGTCACCTTTTTCGCGGGCGTTCCCACGATGTACTGGGCGCTGCTCGAAGAGGAAGCGTCCGACGTCGACCTGTCACTGATCGCCAAGAACCTGCGGATGGCCGGGTCGGGTGCCTCGGCACTCCCGGTCGACATCCACCGCCGCTTCCGTGAGCGTTTCGGGGTCACCATCATGGAGGGATACGGCCTCTCGGAGACCAGCCCGGCGGCAACCTTCGTGCCGCCCGGCGAGAAGGTGCGTCCGGGCTCCATCGGGCGCCCCGTCTGGGGCGTCGAGGTGAACCTGGTCGACAAGGACTGGACACCGGTCCAGGGCCCCGACGTGATCGGCGAGATCGTCATCCGCGGCCACAACATCATGAAGGGGTACTACAACCGGCCCGAGGCGACCGCCGAGGTGATGCGCAACGGTTGGTTCCGCACCGGCGACCTGGCCTACCAGGACGCCGACGGCTGGTTCCACATCGTCGACCGCGCCAAGGACATGATCATCCGTGGTGGCTTCAACGTGTACCCGCGGGAGATCGAGGAGGTACTGGTCACTCATCCCGAGGTGAGCATGGCGGCCGTCATCGGTGTGCCGCACGAGCGCCACGGCGAGGAGATCAAAGCCTGCGTGGTCCGCGCCCCAGGATCGACGCTCACCCAGGAGAAGCTGATCGACTGGTGCAGGGACGAGATGGCGGGCTACAAGTACCCTCGCCTCGTAGAGTTTCGCAACGCCCTGCCCACCAACGCCACCGGCAAGATCCTCAAGCGCGAACTGAGGGACGCCTCGGACCACACGATCCCCTCGGCCCTACAAGGGAGCGCGGGCCCAGCGGCGTGACGTAGGCCGCGTCCTGCGCCGTCACCTTTCTGCAATGAATCGCCGGTCAGACTCACCCGGCGAGCGGTCGGATGCGAGAGGCCCTACCCCCGGCGATCCCCCATCCGGGCGGCCCGGACGACATCGTCGTTGGGGCCGATCATGTCGGTGACGGCGCCCAAGCAGTCGGTCATGGCACCTCAAACTGACGGAATGTTGCAGGGCGTCCAATCATCGATTAGCTCTCGGGTGGCCCGGCTGCGGGGTCGGCAAGACAGGCATCTCCTTGGCCGCATCAGGTCCGGTGCGGACCAAGGAGACAAAACCTAGTCATCCTTGCCGCGCCGAGCCATGGTGGGCCTGCCCGAGGAGCCTACGCTGCCGACGGTGGCGTGAACTGCGAGGACCACGACTACCCCGCTGGAGGAGCGGACCATCCCCGGCTGCCACGAGACCTCATGCCGCGCAGCCGCCCGCGCAAGCTCCCTCTCAAGCCGGCTGGCCTGACCGGTCGGCCCCACCATCACAAAGGACCAGCGATGCCCGCACTTCCTACATCCGTCCCGGTCTCGGCTGAGGGCCCGGTCACCCACCACACCGAGATCCCTAACAACACCACGCGCGGGGCGTTCTTGGCCCGCACCCGCCACGAAATCCGCTGACCCGCCACCACCGCCCTCCGGCAGCAGGAGCAGCCACGCCATGACCCACAACGACAGCCCGGTCAACGGCCAGGACAACCCGTCCTTTTCTCGACCTGCTCAACCAGTTGCCGCCCGTGCCGCCAACCCCCGCCCTGGCGGCCGGTTACCGGGTTGCTGCTCGAAGCCATCGACATCCAGCACGGGCAGTGCCTCCGGAACCGCCCGGGAAACGCTGCTCCTCGTCATCGACAGAGCCACCGGCTCCGAATGGGGTCGCGGTCGACGACAGTAGCCGCCACGGGACCGTGACCCAGGTGCCCTCGTGGTGGTCACGCAGCCAGACGAGCCGGATGTCGTAACGCTGACCGCCTGGCTCGGACGCCACCTCCGCGCGGTAGATGGCATCCGACTGGCCGGGCGCCGGAACCAGCTACGCGCTCAGGGGCAGCAGACCGGCGTCGATGACCTCAGCGATAAGGGTGGCGCCGCGGCTGTTCTGGTGGATCTGGTCGGTCGTGAGCACGAGACTTCGCCGCCGTGAGATCGTGTCGAGGTTGCGGCGCAGCACTGCGTGCTGGACGAGGACGCCGACGACCGCCGCGGGCGTCACCTCCCGGTATGGAATCGGCGGCGGGTCCGCTTGGCGTAGTTCCTCGATCTGGCGTTCGTGGAGCGGAAGGTAGGCCACCTCGTTGGTGGCGGCGACCTCGGCGATCATCCGGCTGTATGCCTGCGATGCCCGTGCCGCTCCTCCATCGATTTGTTGGCCGAGTACCGGTAGCGACAGCAGACCGATCGTCGCGTCGGTCTCGGCTCGTAGCCGGGCGACGACGGCTCCCAGGCACTGTTGGAACCAGCCGGCCGACGGGCGCTCGGGGAGCCGTTTGCGCTTCATGGCTTGTTCGACGGGGTAGCCGGCAAGGCTCGCTCGGGCGTCGTTGGTCCCGATCAACACGGTGATCACATCGGGTGGGTTCGTGACGACAGCATCGAGGCGCTGCAAGAGGTTGTAGGCGAAGTCGCCGTTGGCGCCGAAACGGGCAAGCTGCACGTCACCGGGAGGCCGGCGTCGTCCGAGAAGACCCAGGTAGTCGACGCTGAACTGCGCGCGGGTGAGGCTGTCGCCGAGGCACGCGATGCGTGTCGTCACGGCGCTTCCTCCGGGCTGGGCGTGCCGACGCTTTCGGTCGGGCGGGTGTCGGTCCGAGGACGGTGGTCGGTGCCGAGGGTCGCAGTGATGGCCAGGATGGACGTCGGCCCCTCCATGTCGACCACGTGCCATACCCCGGCCGGGTTGATGGTGGCCTCGCCCGGCCCGAGCAGAACGCGGTCGGGGACCCCGTCCACGTCGCGGGTGACCGTCACGGACCCGGTGAGGCAAACGAGCAGTTCGTCGCCTGCAGGGTGGCTCTCCCAATGGTCGACCGGCCCGTCGCCATCGAAGATCATCACCATCCGGCCCTCGGCGCCGTCTGCCGCGACCGCGGCGCTGTAGGCCTGGAGCACCTCCGGGTCCCAGGTGAAGCCCTCGACGGGTTTCGCTCTCGATCCCAGTCCGAGGTGCACGGGGGTGGTCCGCAGGTCCATGGCCTTGCGTTCGTGGTTGACGAGTCTCATGCCGACGATCGTCCACGACAGCGATCGGGCGGTCTTGAAGAAAAGGGAAGAGAAGCCGACGCGACGGGCAGACGGTTGGCGGCTACCCGGCTCCGAGGAGGACTTCGCCGCGACGCCAGGCCGTCGGCGATCGGCCGGTGAACTCGCGCCAGTCCCGAACGAGATGGGCCTGGTCGGCGTAGCCGGAGACGGTTGCCACATCGCCCCACGGGAGCGGGTCCTGCGTCGCCGCCAGTTCGTGCGCGTGCTCGAAGCGCAAGACTCGGGCGAAGGTCTTCGGCGACAGGCCCACCTCACCGCGAAACCGCTCGGTGAGGTACCGGCGGCTCCAGCCGAGTTCCGCGGCGACCGCCCCAACCCGGACGCAACCCCGCGCGGCGACGAGGCGGCGCCAAGCCTCGGCTACCTCGGGGCGCACCCAGCGCACATGGTCGCCGCAGGCGCCACGGCCGACAGCTCGGAGGAGCAATTCGTCCAGCGCGGTGAACCGCGCCACCCATGTTGTCGCCGATCGGAGCCGGTCGACCAGCTCGACGGCAAGCGCTCCGAGAAGCTCGTCAAGTGGGACCAGTCGGTGGGCGAGCTCGGCGGCGGGCATACCGTAGATGGCCCGGGCCCCGAGCGGCGTCAGCGATACCTGGATACCTTGCTGGCGTCCGTCGTGGTGAATCGCGACGGACCGGCACATCAGACCGCCGGCCACGCTGCCGAATCGGGTGACCGGTGACCCGTCGTCAACGCCCGCCGCCACCTCCAAAGGATCTGACAGGCTGATCACCGCAGTGAGCGCGCGGCTCGGCGGGCCGCAGTGCACCCCCGTCGGGAGCCCGCGGAGGTCGAAGCCGACATACGAGTCGACGTACTGCCGCAAGACGGGCGCCGGACGTGCACCGATCCCGGTAGCCGTGTGGTCCTCCATTTTCGTCAGTGTACGAGCCGCCCAGCCCAGGAAGACCACCATCCAAGCACTGATCACCGCCGTTTGCGGCTGGCGACGCGGTTCCTACCGGCACCCCGTCCCGTCGGCTACTCCGGGAGCGGGCGCCACGTCCCCGTCCGGTTCCCCGCGATCCACCCCGAGAATCCGCGAACCCGTCGGCTTGGAGGTAGGCAGGAGGCAGTCCGTCACCGTGGCGCTGTTCCGGCTCGGTGACGTCCGCGCCTGCGGGACATGTCCGGCGTGGACTGGGAGGCCGCCCGCGGTCTGGGCAAGGGGTCACCCAGCGGAACGGATTCCTCTCGGTGATCGCCCGGCGGACCATCGCCTCTGCCATCACCACCTTCGTCTCGAAGGCGACCGTGTCCTCGATGCCCGCGGCCCGGCATCGTTCCCGGTCATCGGTCCATGATGTGGGCAAGTACAGCTTGCGGTCGATCAATGTGCGGCCATGAGCACGGGCATAGGCCAGGTAGACACCGACCTGGCAGTTCTCAGTCCGGCCCGCCGTTCCGGAGTACTGGCGCTGGACGCCGGCGGACCGGACGCCCGTCTTCAGGAAGCCGGCGTGGTCCACGATCAGGACCGATTCGGGGTCGCCGAGATGCTCGACCACATAGCCACGGACGTCGTCGAGGACATCGTCGGCTTCCCAGTCGCATCGATTCAACAGCCGGTGCATCCGGTCAGGAGCCGTGTGACCAGCCTCCTCAGCAAGCGTCCACCCGTTCTTCCGCTCCAACGGGGCTATCAGCCCCCGCATATAGGCAAGAGCCGACTCCCGCGGCTCCGACCTGGGAAACCGGTGCACACCTTGGCTGGACCCGTGGATACCCGTGGGGTATGGAACTGAAGGGACTTCAGTGGGAACCCGGAGGTTCGTCGCCGTGCCGCGAGAGGGGGGACCCGTGGGTTCGTGGTGAAGCCACGGTATCGGCTTCGTTGACTGTTCCATGACTTGCCGTGCGGAGGGCGCGTAACGAACCGCGGTCTTCTCGTCGATGAAAAAGACGGGAGCCTCACGACCCGAGCGAGGGCATTGACGGACCGCCACCATCGATCATGATCGTTCTCACCGATACTGACTGTCCGGCTGGTCCCCATGGCCGGGCTCGCGGGTCCGGGTCGACTACAGCGGCGAGCGGCCCGAACTCGCGGGGAAACTGCAGGAGTTGTCCGGCTGGTCTGCCGCCTTCGCGCTGGCGGACGGGCGGCCCCGCTGACCGTCCACCCGCTCTCCCCGGCTGGGCACCGGGCCGCCGTCACCGGCAACCTCTCGTCGTTCTGGCGCGAGGGCTGCCGCGCCGTGCGGGCCGAGCTCCGCGGCCGCTACCCCAGCCACCCGTGGCCGGAGGACCCGGCTGCGGCCGAGCCGACCCGGCGGCTCAACACGGCCCAACCGGGGAGCGCCACGAGCAGCCCGGGGTCAGCCGCCACCCGAGCCGACCGAGGCCGAACCGCCGGAGGTCCAGCCGGAATTGCGCTGCGGCCGATCGCGCGTGCTGCGCTCGGTGCGCAGCTCCACCACGACCCCAGCCGGGCCGAGCAGGGCCTTCAGCGCGTCGGCGAGGCGCTGCGGGTCGCCGCCGAACGGGAGCGCGAGCCGCGCGTATCGGAGGTCCGCCTGAAGGAGGTTCGCGCTGTTCAGAACGGCAGAGCGGAGATCTGCTTGGTAGAGGCTCACCCCCGGGAGTGCGATGGACGCCGTGCCAGGCAGGCGCAGGCCCCTCAGGTCGGTGTTGCTGAGGTCGACGACCGTGCCTGCGTCGCCGTCAGGGTCTCGTCTGGCCAGTGTGGCGATTGCTGCGCGGACGTCAGGCTTGGGTTCGTGGCCGTAGGCGCCGCCCCTTGGTTCCTGCAAGCTCTTGGTACTCGATCCTGCGTGCTGCTGCGCGAACGCGGCCAGCACGGAGACCACAGTGGGGTGGTCACGAACGGAGTCCTGCATGATTCGCTGCAGGGCGTAGATGCCCCCCAAGCGGATATCCAAAGAGGACGATCCCAGATTGGCCACTGCCGCATTGAATCGGTTGGTGATCTGTCCGTGCTCTGAGATCTGCAGTTCCTTGCTGGCCTGTGCTACCTGCATCCAGGTGAACAGCAGAGCTCCGAGAGCGGCGAGCCCCGGCAGGCTTACGGCCAGAACAGTCACCCATTGCATCCGGCCCCCAGCGTCGACCGGACCATGACGTCGGCGGCGCCGACGCCGATGCGCGATGCGGCGGAGCCTCTCGGCTGTCCAATTCCGAGCCACCTGCCAATCGCATCCCGCCGGATGGGCCTCGGCAACTCGCACTCGTCCAGGCAGACCAGCACCACCCAACATCAAGGCATCCGTCGCCGTTATGTGCCCGTTGCCCCGCGTGTGGCCCACGCCCGGTCGGCGAGAGCCGCCTCGCCGAGGCCCCCGCACTTTCGAAGCCGGAAGTCGGCCCCCCTCGGCGATCCGCCCGAGCTGGATCGGTACCGCTCCAGGTTGTCGTGCACGCCTTCCGGCGGCCCGCCCTCCCTGCCGACGCGAGCGGGGGCCGTGGGCTTTGCGTCGGTCGGCTCCGTCCTGGCCGTGCTCCTCACCGCGGAGCGCATCCGCCACGCCGCCCTCCTCCAGGAATGGGCGGCGGCCATGCGCGCCTCGGTCGTCCCGGCCGCCTGAGCGAACAGCTACCGCCGCACCGCCGTCACGGCGGGTCTCTGGGCGGACGTTGTGCGCTGCATGGCCGTCAGTCTGAGGGCGAAGAGCGGCGCGAGGGCGGCGGCCACGATGTCGAGGACGTCCCCCACCAGCATGGTCGTGGCCGCGTAGCGAACGGCGCCGGGGCTCTCGGCGAGACTGTAGGCCATGCCCCCGCACCACCCCAGGACCCGGGCAGCCGCGAAGGTGCCCCACCAGAAGTTGACCAGGGCCGACGGGAAGCTGCGGTCGCTGCCGTCGGCCCTGAGGGGCCTGCTCGACTCCCAGGTGGTCGCCGCGATTCGGTACGGCAGCCAGAGGTTGGCCAGCGGCACGAACCGGGCACCGATCGCCACACCGGATGCGGGCTTGTCCGAGCCCGACGCGAGCACCCCGGCGTTCGTGCGCACCAGGTGGAACCAGACGATGAATACGACGCACGTGACGATCAAGGCCTTGGACTGGACCGAGGCGGCCAGGAGAATCAAGCTCTCGCCGCGGCCCAGGTCGACATCGCCGACCGCACCGGGGTCCGACAGAAGCCGCCCCATGAGCGCCCAGGTGGTCCAGTCCGCGTAAACGGCGTACGCGCCGCACCCGATGGACACCACGCACAACACGGTCAGCACGATGGCCAGGCCCACGGCCGAGCGCAGCCGCACGCCCGTAACAACGGGCACCGCATTCGGGGACGGGACCGGCGTATCAGCCGGATCTGCGGACATGCTGAAGAACCCCCACGGGTGATGGACGGGAAAAGGACGCGCCAAAGAGGGCGGGCCAGTCAGGAACCTACGGCATCCGTACGACCCGTGTCACACCCGTTTCTCCAGGTCGCAGGCGGAATTACCGAGTCCCGATCGGACGACTCGACGGCGACGTGCCCGGCCAGCTCCAGCGCGATGGCCGCCCACCGCTCCCGCAGTGTCGCCCCCAGCGGCCGGGAGCTCCCGGGTCCGCTCGGTGACCAGCACGCCGCGCGCCGCGCCAAGGCCCATCGGCTCGTGCCCGTCGCGCCGCACCGTACGGACCGGCCGCAGCTCCTCCCGGCGGGCCAATCAGGTCACACACGCCCGAGGGCGTCCGCCAGGAGCTGGGGCCTACCTCGCCGTCCATCACGCAATCCGCAGTTCGCCCATAGGACGTCCTTCGCCCGCCCGGCCGTGGACACCGACCGCATCTTCTACCTGAAGTGCGTCCGCATCATCCCGTCCCGACTCGCGGCGACCACCGCCAAGCTCACCCGCTCCTTCACTGAGGCCGAGCGGACGAGCCTGCCACTCGCGATCAAGAAGCCGAACCGGGGCCCGTGCTCAAGACCCGCGCCAGACGCCACCGTGCAACCCGGCCGCTGGGCCCGCAACCCGTCCGCAAGCAGAAGACCTCCCGCAGGCCGGACGACCGGTGCACAGTGAGACGCAAGCCCTGTCGCCGCCCTAGGCGCCTGCGCCTGTCTCCCGCCCGATGGCAAGGCTCAGTGCTCGGCAGCCTCCTCGGTCCAGATTCCAGTCGGGTGCTCGTCGACCGGAAGCCACAAGCTGGGCTGCGCGCGGCAGCCCGAACTGGCCTGCTCGTCCGACGGCCAGCGGTGATCCCGGTCAGGCCAGACCAGCTGGACGAAAGGGACCGGAGTCCGACGGTAGAAACCGACGGCCGTACCGAGCAGAGGGCGGTGCCAACTGACATCGACGGGGTGGAGCCGGACCTCGTACCCCTCGATGACGCCTGGAAGCAGCGTGCCAGGCTCTGTCACGGCCCCGTCACGCAGTTCAGCGGCCGCGTCATTGACCCAATACATCAGCCCCTGAAGCTCCAAACCGAACATGGCGACCTCGGGGATCCGATAGGAATGCCACAGGCCGACGGTGAAGGCCCAGTCCGGTATGTCCTCACCGCCGACACCCACTACGTGCCAGCCGTACTTGCGGACGTCTGCCATCTGCCGGACCCAGCGCTTCTTCCGCTGCCGACGTGTTCGGAAGGTCGCAGAGGCGGCGGGATCGCACAGCACGCAAGGGCACGACGAGGACATGGTCAGGTCAGTCACGCCGGCATCCAAGCAGATCAGGATCGGCTGCCCGCCGTGCGGGGCGCCGCGAGGCGCACAGCACTAAGACAACTGCATTAGCCTTCGCCAGCCCCCGGACCCCCGCTCCCCCGGCACCGCCCGGCCCGGCAGGCCCGGCAGGCCGTAGGTTGTGTCTGCCGCGCGCGCCGGGCGCCACCGGGGCCTGGTAGCTGGGTGCCCACGCCCCCGGCGCTTGCCTGCCGAGAATGCGGGCAAATCGTCCTTAGTCGAGTCGGTCCGAGCCTGCCGCTCAGGGCTCGGTCACCTTGTGAAACAACCTTTAAAGGGTGTTGCAGAAGGCTCAGCTCGGACAGGCCTGTGTGGTGTTTGGCCTGTTGTTTCACCCGGCGAGGGCGAGGTTGTGCATGGTGGCGACGGCCTGGACGGCGTGGTGGAGGCCGTCGCCCTTT
>NZ_JOBX01000088.1:0-21311 GCF_000720645.1 Streptomyces sp. NRRL S-378 | reverse complement strand
CCGGGTGGATCCCGCCCCTACGCCACCGCTCCAGCCGCTTCCGCGCCCCCGCCCCGCGGTTCGCCTACACCCCCCGTCTTCGGGGCGTCAAGACCCGAGATGCAGTGGCGTGACGGGGCGGGCGTGGCGGGGCGCAATGGTCGTACGAGATCCGGCCCGTTCAGATCGGCGGCCGGTCGGCGACATCGCTCACCCGCAGCCCCGAGGAGTACGTCATGACCAGCATCCACCGTCTCGCCCTGCTCAAGGCCGCCATCGCCGTGGGAGCCCTGCGCGTGGCGCCCGGCGTGATCGGCGACTCCCGGGAGCGCGCGGCCACCGGCACGCTCGTCCCCATGCGGCCCGCCACCCGGGGCGGGCCCGAGCGTCCCGGGCGGGTGTTGCTGCGCAGCCGCCGGGCCGCCGCCGTGTCAGGGCGCGGGCGTACGGGACGGGCGGCGCAGGACGGTGGCTGCGACGGCGAGAGCGGTGACGAGGAGGGCCGCGCCGACCGCGAACGCCAGGTGGTAGCCGCCGGTCAGGGCTTCCGAGGCGGGGTGGCCGGCGGTGGCGAGGGACTCGGTGCGGGAGGCGGCGAGGGTGGAGAGGACCGCGACGCCGAGGGCCATGCCGATCTGCTGGGTGGTGTTGAAGAGGCCGGACGCCAGACCCGCGTCCTCCTCCTTCGCGCCGGACATGCCCAGGGAGGTCAGGGCGGGCAGGGCGAGGCCGAAGCCGGCGGCGAGGAGCATCACGGGGAGCAGGTCGGTGACGTAGTCCGCCTGCCCCGCACTGCCGGGGATACGGGTCAGCAGGCCCAGTACGCCGATCAGGAGGACGATCCCGGCCAGGAGGACCCTGCGTTCGCCGAAACGGGCGTTGAGACGGGCCGAGACGGTCAGGGAGACCACGCCGATGACGGCCGCGGCCGGGAGCATCGCGAGGCCGGTCCGGGCCGCTCCGTAGCCGAGCACGTTCTGCATGTAGAGCGCGACGAGGATCTGGAAGGAGAAGAGGGCGGCGACCATCAGCATCTGGACCAGGTTGGCGCCGGTGACGCTGCGCGAGCGGAAGATCCGCAGGGGCATGAGCGGGCTCTGCGCGGTGGCCTGGCGGACGAGGAATCCGGCGAGCAGGGCGAGGGAGAGGGCGCCGAGGCCGAGGGTGTGGGCCGAGGCCGCTCCGTACTGGTCGATCTCGACGACGGTGTAGATCCCGAGCATCAGTCCGGAGGTGACGAGCAGGGCGCCGAGCGCGTCCGCTCCGGCCTTCAGGCCGAGGCCGCGGTCGCCGGGCAGGGTGGGGAGGGCGACGAGGACGGCCGCGATGCCGATGGGCAGGTTGATCAGGAAGATCCAGTTCCAGGCGAGCGCGTCGGTGAGCACGCCGCCGAGGACCTGGCCGATCGAGGCGCCGGCCGCGCCGGTGAAGCTGAACACCGCGATGGCCTTGGCCCGCTCGCGGGGCTCGGCGAAGAGCGTGACGAGGATGCCGAGACTGACGGCCGAGGCCATCGCGCTGCCGATGCCCTGGAGGAAGCGGGCGGCGATCAGGACCCCGGGGGACGCGGCGGCGCCCGCCAGGAGCGAGGCGGCGGTGAAGAGGCCGGTCCCGACGAGGAACATCCGCTTGCGGCCGATCAGGTCGCCGAGGCGGCCTGCGAGCAGGAGCAGGGAGCCGAAGGCGATGAGGTAGGCGTTGACGACCCAGCTCAGCCCGGCCGGGGTGAAGCCGAGGTCGCTCTGGATGGCCGGCATGGCGACGGTGACGATGCTGCCGTCGAGGACCGTCATGAGCATCCCGGTCGCCAGCACGCCGAGGGCGAGCCGGCGGGAGCGGGAGCTTGCCGGGGCGACGGCCGGCGCCGCCGTCGACGTCACCGCCCGGGCAGGCGCGACCTCGGGTGAGACCTCAGGAGCCCCCGCGGGGGCCTGCGTGGCTGCAGATGCGGAAGTGGCGGAAACGGGCACGGGCACGGACACGGCGGTCTCTCCTGTCGTCGGGAGCCAACAGGAACGACCGTAGCAGATAGTTTTGTTGCAGACTATCTTCTACGGATCCGAGTGCCACGTCGTCGCGCCGTCACCCCTTCTGCCGCGCCCTCCGCGCCGGCCGCGGCCCCTCGACCGGCGTCTCCAGATGCCCGGTCACCAGCCGGTTCAACGCACGCAGCAACACCTCGCGCTCCTCTGCGGGCAGTGAGTCCAGCGCACCGGCGTGAACGCCGTCGACGATCTTCTGGCTCTGCTTCACGGCCCTCACCCCCGCCTCGGTCACCGCGATGATCCGCGCCCGCCGGTCGGTGCTGGACGGCCGGCGCTCGGCCAGACCGGCCTTCTCCAGCGCGTCGACAGTGACCACCATCGTGGTCTTGTCCATGTCCCCGATCTCGGCGAGCTGCACCTGGGTGCGCTCCTCCTCCAAGGCGTGCACCAGCACGCAGTGCATGCGCGGGGTGAGCCCGATCTCGGCGAGCTGCGCGCTCATCCGGGTGCGCAGCACGTGACTGGTGTGGTCCAGGAGGAAGGACAGGTCCGGTTCGATGCCGGTGGGTGCCATGGCTGTCATGTCCACCAGCGTATCGACATTCGATCCGTCGCGGATTATCGACAAACGGACGACCCGCACCACCCCCGCGCCCGGCCCGCACCACGGACGGACCGCAGCCTCACCCCTCGCGCGGCCCCCGGTACAGCTCGTCGATGCGGTCGGCGTAGTCGCGCGCGATCGCGCCCCGCCTGAGCTTCAGCGACGGGGTCAGATGGCCGCGCGCCTCGGTGAAGTCGCCCGGCAGGACGGCGAACCGGCGGATCGACTCGGCCCTCGACACAAGCTGGTTCGCCTCGTCGACGGCCCGCTGCAGGTCGGCGAGCAGTTCCTCGTCCCGCACGAGTTCCCGCATCGGCACGTTCTGCTTCTTGTGCATCTGGCGCCAGTGCCACAGCCCGTCCGGCTCCAGGGTGATCAGCGCGGCGATGTACGGGCGGTTGTCGCCGACCACCATGCACTGCCCGACCAGTGGGTGCGCCCGCAGCCAGTCCTCCAGTGGTGCCGGGGCCACGTTCTTGCCGCCGGAGGTGATGATCAGGTCCTTCTTGCGGCCCGTGATGGTGAGGTACCCCTCCGCGTCGAGCTCCCCGATGTCGCCGGTGGCCAGCCAGCTGCCGTACGGGAGGGCCTGCCCGCTGTTCCAGTAGCCCGCGAAGACGTGCCGCCCGCCCAGCAGCACCTCCCCGTCCGGCGCGATGCGCACCGCCGTGCCCGGCAGCGGCCAGCCCACCGTGCCGAGCCGGGGCCGCAGCGGCGGGGTCACGGTGCTGGCGCCGGTCGTCTCCGTGAGCCCGTAGCCCTCGAAGACCTCGATGCCCGCGCCCGTGTAGAAGGCGGCGAGCCTGCGCCCCAGCGGTGATCCGCCGCTCAGGATGTAGCGGACGCGCCCGCCGAGCGCGGTCCGGATCCGCCGGTAGACGAGCGGGTCGTAGAGCGCCCGTGCGGCGCGCAGCATCGGCCCGGGCGCCTTGCCCTCGACGCTCTCGCCGAACCTGCGCGCGATGCGGGCGGCCCGGTCGAAGGACGAGGCGCGGCCCATCTTCTCGGCGGTGGCGCGGGCGGTGTTGTAGACCTTCTCCAGGACGTACGGGATGGCCAGCAGGAAGGTCGGGCGGAAGCCGGCGAGGTCGGCGAGGAGGTCCTCGGTACGGATGCTGGGCGCGTGCCCGAGCTTGACGCGGGCCCGCAGGCAGCCGACCGCGACCATCCGGCCGAAGACGTGGCTGAGGGGCAGGAAGAGCAGGGTCGAGGCCGGGTCCTTGCTGACCGACTTGAAGACGGGGTGCAGCAGCTCGATGGAGTTGTCCACCTCGGCGAAGAAGTTGGCGTGGGTGATGACGCAGCCCTTGGGCTGTCCGGTGGTGCCCGAGGTGTAGATGAGGGTCGCGACGGAATCGGGGGTCCGGTTGCCCCGCCGCGCGTGCACGAGGGCGTCGGGGATGCGCTCCCCCGCCTTCACCAGCCGGCCGATCGCGCCCGTGTCGAACTCCCACAGGTGTGCCAGCCACGGCAGGTTCGCCCGCTCGGCGCTGATGATGCGGGCCTGCGCGGTGTCCTCGACGGCGCAGGCCACGGCGCCGGAGTCCTGGATGATCCAGCGCGCCTGGAGGGCGGAGGAGGTGGGGTAGATCGGTACGGTGACCAGCCCGGCCGCCCATCCGGCGAAGTCGAGCAGGGTCCACTCGTAGGTGGTACGGGCCATGATGGCGAGCCGGTCGCCCTCGCGCAGTCCTTCGGCGATCAGGCCCTTGGCGACGGCGAGGACCTCGGCCGCGAACTCGGCGGCCGTGACGTCGTGCCAGGTCCCGTCGGCGTCCTTGCGGGCGAGCACGGCCTCGTGCGGGGCCTGCGCGGCGTTGTCGAAGGGGATGTCCCCGAGGGACCCGTGCGCGGGGGCGGGGGCGAGCGCGGGCACCCGCACCTCGCGCACCACTCCGTCGACGACCGTCCGGACGGGCTCCACCAGCTTCGGCTCCGCTTCCACGGTGCACCCTCCTCCGCTCCCACGAGTGTTACCGCCGGTAATTTACGGAGGCGCCACCACGTCCGACCAGTCCCCGGAGCCCTTCTTCACCGACGCTCCACGCCGCCACCGCCGCCACCGCACCGCGCGAGGGAATTGCGGAGAGCCGCCCCGACGGCCAGGTGGCGCCGCGGGGTCGCCGCCCGCGCGGGCCGGGCGAGCCGGGCGAGCCGTGCGGGCCGTGCGGGCCGTGCGGGCCACTCACCGGCCGGTCCGTCGGGCCTGCGGCTCCGCCGACCGCCCAGCCGGCCAATCCCCGCACCCTGCCGCCGTTCACAGCACCTCTCTGCCCCTCGCGATGAACCGGCCTTCCCGTGCCCGGGCGAGCCCCGTCCGCCACCAGCTCGCGTACGCGCTCCAGCAGATCGGAGCGGCGGTCCGCGCCAGCGGGCCACGGTCACCCCGCGCCCGCGCCGGAACTCCAGCACCCCCTCGTCACGCAGGGCCCGCACCTCAGGGCTGGTTGGGCAGAGGGCGATATTGCGCCGCGAGCTGCGGCGATGCCGTGCGAGACTCCTGCGACCGACCACGGAGGAACAGGCACCACATGCGCACCACCCTGACCGGACCCGGCTGGGCCCGGGCCGCGGCAGCCGTCGTCGGCGCGATACTCGTCGCCGGATGCGGTGGCGGCAGCGCCGTACCGCCGGGCGCGGCGACGCCCGCCGCACCCGCCGCACCCGCCCCGACGGCCTTCGGCAAGGAGGCCGTACGGGCCGACCTGGCTGCGGCCACCGCGGCCGCCGGCCTTCCCGGAGAAACGACGCCCCTGTCCCCGACACCTCCGGCCTCGCCCGACCCTGCCGACCCGCCGGCCACCGACAGGGAGCGGGCCCGGGACGAGGTGGAGGCGCGGATGGCGGCCTGTGAGGTCGGCTGGTCGTCACCGAACGGCCCGGGCTCCGCGCAGGACCGCGCCGGGGTCCGCAACCGGTTCCACGCCGCCCTCGCCGGCCTCGTGGAACGCGGCTGGAAGGAGTCCCGCCCCGTCGAGGAGGTGCCGGTCGGCAAGGGCACGATGGTCATGGCCCAGTACAAGAAGCAGGGATGGTCCCTCCACGCCCGCCACGTCGAATCGGGACTGCTGGACATGACCACCATGACGGCCACCGAGGACGCGTGCGCGGACGGCTTCACCGAGGCCGAGCTGGACCTCCTGGAGGACTGACCGGCGCCAGTGCGCGGATACTGTGACGGAACGTCCAGGCCGTGGCGGTCCAGCGCCGAAGTGTTCGAGCAGATCTCGACCCGGCACGGTGTCACCCCGGACGGGCGGGCCCACTTGGGCCTGCCGACGGCGGCGAAGCCGAAGCCGCTGTCCCCGCCCCCGTCGGTAACCAGGATCCCCTCCTCGGCGTGATGTGGCGGTCCGCTCCGACCGGTGCCGAGGTCACGCTGGACCGGCGGGCTGGGGACTGGTGGGCGTCGGCAGGGCCTCGACCACGAAGAAGAGGAACGTGGGCCTGCGCGTGAGGTCCCGGAAGCCGTCGGGGAACAGCTCGCGGGCGGCCGGGTCGGCCGGGGCTCTGCGATGACGGAGATGCGGAAGCCGGCAGAGGTGAAGGCGTCGGTCATCGCGTGCAGCGGCTTGCGCCAGAACCTCATCGGGGCGGACTGCCCGCCGATCACCCACTCGAAGGCGTAGTCGGTCGTCGCGAAGTAGTCGGGCCGGGGATCCTGGAAGGTGTAGGCGACGAACGGGTGGTCCACCGAGGCGAGCAGCCGACCGCCGGGCCTGAGCACGCGTCGCAGCTCGGCCAGTGTCGGCCCCCAGTCCTCCAGGTAGTGCAGGACGAGCGAGGCGATCACGTCGTCGAACTCACCGTCCGCGAAAGGCAGTCGGTCCCGCAGGTCGACGCGGTGCAACGCCACGCCCTCGCCGAGCCGCCGCCCGGCCAGGGCCAGCATCGCGGCGCTGACGTCCACGCCGGTGACGACGGCACCGCGGTCGCGCAGTGCCGCGGCCAGGGGGCCCGAGCCGCAGCCGGCGTCCAGGATCCGACGGCCGGCCACGTCCCCGGCCAGGGCCAGCATTGCGGGCCGCTCGTGGTGGGCGTTGACGAGGCTGTTCTCGTTCTCCGCCGCGTACGCCTCGGCGAAGCCGTCGTAGTCGTTCGCGGTGTTCTCGGGCTCGGGCAGGTCGGATAAGCGTTCCATCGTCGCAGCCTAGGTCGTTGCGTTCCGGTGGACGCCAGAGGAACGCGCCCGCGACCTTCCGGTGCCCGCAGATCCAGCCGTGGAGGCCCTTACGCCGCGACCGGTGGACAGCTTCTGCAGCGGCCCGGGGTCGGGGCGCGGAAGGCGCGGTCGCAGCCGTCGCAGTTCTGGAGCGGGTCCGGACGTGCGGGCGGCCGGGCCTCCGGGGCCGCTGGAGCGGGCGGCAGGTGCGGCGGGAGCAGGGCGGTGAGCCGGTACGCGAGGACGGATGCGGGGCGCCGCAGGTCCTCGGGCAGGCCCGCCGACAGGACCCGCGCGACGGCCTCGGGGTCCACGCCGCGCTCCAGCCAGGTCGAGACGTGCGGTGCGAGCCGTCGTACGTCGCGTTCGGCCAGCAGCAGCCGCGGGTCGCGCCGCCGCAGTCCGGCGAGCAGCTCGACGGCCCCGGGGTGCAGCGCCTGCGCTTCGGGGGCCGTCGCGACCTCCGGCTCCGGATCCGGGTCCGGATGCGGGTCCGGATGCGGGTCCGGATCCGGCTCCGGATCCGGTACGGGTTCCTCGCCCGGTGGCGGGGGCGGAGGCGGGGGTGGTTCGCCCGAGGCGGAGCCCGGCTTGTTGTACGAGTACGTGCGGGTCACCACCCGCCCGCCCTCCAGCCGCTCGCGCCGCCGCTCCAGGTAGCCGTGCCTCTCCAGCTCCCGCAGGGCGGATGCAATCCGCACCTCCCCCTCCGGGAAACGGCCGGCGAGGGCCTTGATGCCGACGGGGGCGCCGCCCGGCAGCGACTGGATGTACGCCGCGACGCCGATCGCCGTCGCGGACAGCTCCCGGTGCTGGAGGAGGTGGTTGCCGACCACGGTGTAGTGACTCGCGTGCCACGTGTTGACGTGGATGACACCGGATCGGGCGGTGCCGGAGGGAACTCGGGACGTGGCGCGCGAGGGCGCGCTAGGGTGCTGTGGAGCCATTGGGAAGCGGTGCTACTTCCTTGTTGGTCAGGCCCTCGGCCGGGATGCCAGTCCCACCGGGGGCCGTCTCATGTCTGGAGTTGTCGCGGCGAGCATATGCCCGCCAACCCACCCGAAATCCAGCTCAGTTGACACCTTTCACCCGACCGAGCGACGGGGGCCGGGTTTGGTTGGTGGGTTGGTTCTTTCCCCCGGTTCTTTGGGTCTTTATGCGTCTAAGCACGCCGGGTCGCGGACCCCCGTGACCCGGCCGTCAGGGGCACCTCCGCCCACACCACCTTGCCGGGCAGCGGCCCTTCCCTGACGCCCCAACGGTCCGCCAGCGCTTCCACGATGACCAGCCCGCGCCCCGCGTCGCGGATCCGCGGGATCCGGTCGCCGCGCGCGTCCGTCACCTCGATCAGCAGCACCTCCGGGGTCGCCGTGAGGGCGAGCCGGAAGTCCCGGCCGGGCACGCGCCCATGGGTCACGGCGTTGGCGGCGAGCTCCGCCACGACGTGCGCGGGTTCGATCAGGGGCAGCCCCCAGCCGCGCAGTTGCTCGACCGTCAGGAGACGGGCGAGACGGGCGGCGCGCGGGGTCGCGGACAGCTGGACCTGGAAATCGACGAGTTGAGGAATCACGTCACTCAGCGTGTCCGTGCGTGCGTACCGTGAGAAGCGGCACCGCCCGTGCGTCCCGGCTTTGTCCGGGGCTTGTCCGGCCCCGTCCCGACTGTCCGGACCGACCCGACGGGTACGAGGCGTTGCGTACATCGGCTCGTCGGAGGTGGGCGCGCATGGGCGTGGACAGTGACGGTACGGAAGAGCCCGGCTGGGACGTCGATCCGGAGGACGAACAGGGCGCGGCGGTGGTGGCCGCGCTGGGCCGCCAGCTCAGGGCATGGCGCGAGACGGCCGGCCTGCGGCCCGCGGACTTCGGGGCGGCCATCCAGTACGGGGAGGACCAGGTCCGCAAGGTCGAGTCGGGCAAACGGATCCCCCGCCCCGAGTACCTGGACAGGGCGGACGAGGTCCTGGACGCCGGGGGGCGGATCTCCGCGATGAAGGCGGACCTGGAGCAGGTCCGCTACCCGAAGAAGGTGCGGGACCTGGCGAAGCTGGAGGCGAGGGCCGTCGAGATCGGCTCGTACGGCAACCACAACATCCACGGCTTGTTACAGACCGAGGAGTACGCCCGCGCCCTGTTCGAGATGGCACAGCCCCCGCAGTCGCCGGAGGAGGTCGAGCGGGGCGTGGCAGCACGACTGGCCCGTCAGGCGATCTTCGACCGATCGCCAGGGCCGGCCCTCAGTTTCGTCCAAGAAGAGGTGACGCTTCGGCGCACCATCGGGGGCACAATGGTTCGGCGCGCTCAACTCGAACGGCTTTTGGAGTTGGGGCAGTTGCGGAACGTCACGATCCAGGTGATGCCGACCAACTGTGACGATCACGCCGGAATGGAGGGCCTGATCCAAGTGCTGAAGTTCGCAGACGGTTCGGCGGTTGGACGCGGTGAGGGCATCTTCAACGGCCGCCCGGTCTCCGACCCGAAGCAGCTCCGAATCCTTGATCTGCAATATGGCATGATCCGGGCCCAGGCTCTCTCGCCCCGGGAGTCACGGGCATTCGTCGAGAAACTGCTGGGAGAGACATGATCCACAATCCGGCGCTGGAGTGGTTCAAGAGCAGCTACAGCGACAGCAGCAACATCAACGACTGCGTCGAAGTGGCCGCCACCCCCGGCGCGGTCCTGGTCCGCGACTCCAAGGACATCCAGCGCGCCCACCTGGCCTTCGGCCCGCGCGCATGGGCCGGGTTCGTCGCCCACGCGTCCGGCGCCTGACGGAACCGCGCCTTCCCGCCCCGCGTCTCCCGATGGACGGTCGTCAACTGTGCCGCGACCCAGCTGCGCGGGGGCGCCGAGGTGCTCGGCGACGACCCGGCGCAGCTCACGGACGCCCAACGGGCCCTGGTGGAGGAGTCGCTCCAGGACCCCATGCAGAATGCGTTCATCGCCGCGGGCTGCCCGGCCCAGATCACGGCCGGGACGGGGTACGGCGACGTGCCGTCGGGACAGCCGGCCGACGCCCGGATGCGGGAGGTCACCGCCCGCTACGACGGCGGCCCGTACCGGCAGTCGGGCAGGGCCCAGGACTACGGCGATGAACTCGGCGACGCTCTCGGCAAGGTGAAGGACGCGATGCGATGACAGACGGCCACGGGACCACCGCCCCGCCCGGGGACCGCCGATGGGTGCCCTGGGTGTTCGGGCTGCCCCTCGCCCTCGTGCACGCCCTGAACGCCGTCCTCGTCTACGCCGCCGTGTTCCACGGCCCGCAGGCAGCATGGGACCACCAGGGGTACGAGGGCACGGCGGCGGCCGTCTTCCTCGCGCTGTGCCTGAGCCTGCTCGGGGTCGTGATCACGATCCTCCCGCCCGTCCGCAGGGCGCTGGGCCCTTGGTGGTTCGCGCCGCCGCTCGTGCTGGCGGTGATCGCGTGGGTTCGTATCGAGACGCTCGGCTGAGGCTCCCCCGGGAGGACGTCGACCTGCCCGAGGACCGCGGTTGCCTGCGCCTGGTGCTCGCCGTCCCGCTCGTCGCGCTGTACGTCCCCGCGGTGTACGCCTGCTGCCTCGCCCTGGCCGTGCGCCCCGACTCGCCCTACGACCGGCTGCGCGAGGACGCCCGCTTCATGGGCGGCTTCTCGGTGTTCCTGTGCCTGCTGGGCCTGCTGATCACCATCACCCCGCTCTACCGCCGCACGGTGACCCGCTGGTGGTTCGCCGCCCCCGTCCTGCTCGCGACGCTCGCCCACGTCCGCGCCACCACGGTCTGACACCCCCGCCAACCGGCGGACGGGCCACAGCCCCCGCCCGGACGGGGGCGGGGGCTGCGGCGCGTGCTGCGGGCGGACGGGTCAGGCGGTCGCGGCGGCCGGCTGCGGCACGGAGTCGACGACGGCCGGGGCCGCGGCGGGCTCGTCCAGCGGGGAGGCCGAGGCGTTCGCGTAGGCGTCCTTGTCCAGGATGCCCTCGCGGGCCGAGACGATGACCGGCACCAGCGCCTGACCTGCGACGTTCGTGGCCGTACGCATCATGTCCAGGATGGGGTCGATGGCCATCAGCAGGCCGACGCCGGCGAGCGGGAGGCCCAGGGTGGAGAGGGTCAGCGTCAGCATGACGGTGGCGCCCGTCAGGCCGGCGGTCGCGGCGGAGCCGATGACCGAGACGAAGACGATGAGCAGGTACTCCTTGATGCCCAGCTGCACGTCGAAGATCTGCGCGATGAAGATCGCGGCGAGCGCCGGGTAGATCGCGGCGCAGCCGTCCATCTTGGTGGTGGCGCCGAACGGGACGGCGAAGGAGGCGTACTCCTTCGGGACGCCGAGGCGTTCGGTGACCTTCTGGGTGACCGGCATGGTGCCGACGGAGGAGCGGGAGACGAAGGCCAGCTGGATGGCGGGCCAGGCGCCCTTGAAGAACTGGATCGGGTTGACCTTGGCGACCGTCGCGAGGAGCAGCGGGTAGACGCCGAACAGCACCAGGGCGCAGCCGATGTAGACGTCGGCGGTGAAGGTGGCGTACTTGCCGATCAGGTCCCAGCCGTACGTGGCGATCGCGGTGCCGATGAGGCCGATGGTGCCGATCGGGGCGAGGCGGATGACCCACCACAGGGCCTTCTGGAGGAGTTCCAGGGCGGACTCGGCGAGGTCGAGGACCGGCTTGGCCTTGGCGCCGAGCTGGAGGGCGGCGATGCCGGCGACGACCGCCAGGAAGACGATCTGAAGGACCTTCAGCTCGGTGAACGGCGTGACGATGTCGGTGGGCACGATGCCGGTCAGGAAGTCGATCCAGGAGCCGGTCTTCTTCGGGTCCTTGCCGTCGGCGGCGGTGAGGCCGGTGCCCGCGCCGGGGTCGGTCAGCAGACCGATGCCGATGCCGATGCCGACCGCGATCAGCGAGGTGATCATGAACCAGAGGAGGGTGCGGGAGGCGAGGCGTGCCGCGTTGTTCACCTTCCGGAGGTTGGTGATCGACACCAGGATCGCGAAGAAGACGAGCGGGGCGATGGCCAGCTTCAGCAGCTGGACGAAGATGTCGCCGGTCTTCTCCAGGGTGGTGGCGAGCCAGCTGACGTCCTGGCTGCGGGCTATCCAGCCGAAGAGGACTCCGAGGGCCAGACCGGCGACGATCTGGGCCCAGAAGGGGAACTTGAACGAGGCCTTGGCAGGGGCCTGTGGGGTCGCGGACACGGACACTCTCCGGGGGTGGCGCACGTAGTGAGGGGGGTGGTTCTGCATGGTGTTGCGGTGCGGCAGCAGCCAGGAAGGGCCGGCCGGGACCGCTGCTGTATCGATTCAGCTCAACAGCAACAGGCCGCGGACGCGCGGCGGCAGAGGTCGACGTGCAGGCGCATCACGAGCGGGACGCTCGTGGTCATCGGGTGCGCAGCTGTGGTCAACATGTTGAACACGCTAACACTTCTCCTTTGAGAATCTCAAAGGGGTGCTTTGAGACAGCGGCCTGCTGGGCCCTCTTGCGCGGGCCGGGAAAACACCACCGCCCCAGCGTTACGGGCGGTATACCCGGTGCTGGGGCGGTTCGATGTGTGATGAAGCCAACTGTGCCGTTACGAGCCGACGCGCGCCGCGTCGTCCGCGTCGTCCTCCTGGCTGCGGTTGTCGGCGAGCTTCTGCTTCGCACCCGCGACGCGCCCGGAGATCTGCGCGGACATCTCGTCGCGCTGCTTGCGCAGGAGGACGAAGGAGAGCGGGGCGGAGAGCACGAGGGCGAGCAGCACGACCCAGGCGCCGTTGGCGTCGCCGAGTCCGGCGGGGACCAGGCCGAAGTGGACGAGGACGGCGACGACGGCGAGGCAGCCGACGAAGATGCCCAGGCGCATCGCGGTGTATCGGATCGTTGCGCTCGGCTTGAGGGACACGGTGACCCCTTCTCTCTCGTCGTGGTCGTCAGGTCGTGCGGCGCACGGTGCCCGTCCAGTGAAGCACGCCGGGACCCGCCCGCGGCCCGCCGGGGTGCGGAGGCCGCCCCCGCCGGGCGCGGCGGAGGCCACCCGCGCCGGACCGGGTGCAGCGGCCGTACGGGCGCGGAGGCGGTCGGCCCCGCGGGCGGCGGCCGTACGGGCGCGGAGGCGGTCGGCCCCGCGGGCAGCGGCCGTACGGGCGCGGAGGCGGCCCGTCAGTGGAGCGGCAGCAGCATCACGATGTCGTCGCGGTCGTCGCCGGGGGCCACCCGGATGGCGCCGGGGACGCGGCCGACCTCCTTGTAGCCGCAGGAGGAGTAGAAGTGCTCCAGGCCGAGGCCCCCGCGGCAGGTGAGGCGGACGGCGTCGATGCCCTCGATGGAGCGGGCGGCCGCCTCGGTCGCCGCCATGAGGTCGCGCCCGTACCCCTTGCCCTGGTGGCGGGGGTGGACCATCACCGTGTAGGCCCAGAGCCAGTGCCGCTGGAGCCGATGGGTGTTGTGGGTGAGGAAGGCGGTGGCGGCGACCGCGTCGTCCTCGTCGTGCCCGACGAGGAGCCGGCAGCTGCCGTCGGCGATGCCGGCGAGGTGCTTGCCGAGCGAGGGGCGCACGTCGTCGTGGGTGACCGGGGGTACGAAGCCCACGGCGCCGCCCGCGTTGGAGACGTCGGTCCAGAGCTCCAGGATTCCCCCGCACAGGGAGGGTCCGACGATCGGATCCAGGGTGAACGTAAGGGTCATTGGTGGAGTTTACTTATTACTCGATCGGCCCGTCCAGAAAAAGCCGAACCCCGGCCCAGGGGCCGGGGTCGACGTACCGGGAGAAGGTCCGGCGCGGTCAGACGCGCATCGCCTGCGGGGTCTCGCGCAGGTCCGCGTCCGGACCCGGGTACTCGCGGATGATCTCGTAGCGCGTGTTGCGCTCGACCGGCCGGAAGCCGGCCTCACGGATCAGCTCCAGCAGGTCCTCGCGGCCCAGCTTGTTCGGGGTGCCGTAGTTGTCCGCATCGTGCGTGATCTTGTACTCGACGACCGAGCCGTCCATGTCGTCCGCACCGTGCTGGAGCGCGAGCTGGGCGGTCTGCACGCCGTGCATCACCCAGAAGACCTTGACGTGCGGCACGTTGTCGAAGAGCAGTCGCGAGACGGCGAAGGTCTTCAGGGCCTCGGCGCCGGTGGCCATCGTCGTGCGCGCCTGGAGCTTGTTGCGCACCTTGCCGTCCTGCATGTCCACGAAGTCGTGCTGGTAACGCAGCGGGATGAAGACCTGGAAGCCGCCGGTCTCGTCCTGGAGCTCGCGCAGCCGCAGCACGTGGTCCACGCGGTGGCGCGGCTCCTCGATGTGCCCGTACAGCATCGTCGAGGGGGTCTTGAGACCCTTCGCGTGCGCGAGACGGTGGATGCGCGACCAGTCCTCCCAGTGGGTGCGGTGGTCGACGATGTGCTGGCGGACCTCCCAGTCGAAGATCTCCGCGCCGCCGCCGGTGAGCGACTCCAGGCCGGCCTCGATCAGCTCGTCCAGGATGTCCGAGGCGGACATCCCGGAGATCGTCTCGAAGTGGTGGATCTCGGTCGCCGTGAACGCCTTCAGCGAGACGTTCGGCAGCGCCTTCTTCAGCTCGGAGAGCGAGCGGGGGTAGTAGCGCCACGGCAGGTTCGGGTGCAGGCCGTTGACGATGTGCAGCTCGGTGAGGTTCTCCGTCTCCATGGCCTTGGCCAGGCGCACGGCCTCCTCGATGCGCATCGTGTACGCGTCCTTCTCGCCCGGCTTGCGCTGGAACGAGCAGTACGCGCACGACGCGGTGCACACGTTCGTCATGTTGAGGTGGCGGTTGACGTTGAAGTGGACGACGTCACCGTTCTTGCGCGTGCGCACCTCGTGGGCGAGGCCACCGAGCCAGGCCAGGTCGTCCGACTCGTAGAGGGCGATGCCGTCCTCACGGGTCAGCCGCTCGCCGGAGCGGACCTTCTCCTCCAGCTCACGCTTGAGCCCAGCGTCCATGTACCGGTCGCCTCCTCTAGATGCCTCTTGCCTGTCCTGCAAACCCTGACCAACCGTACTCTCAGGCTTCCTCGGGCAGCTCCCCGACCCGGTTCTCCCACTTCGTGGAGAGCACGATGGTGGTGCGGGTGCGCGAAACGCCCTTGGTGCCGGAGAGCTTGCGAATGATCTTCTCCAGGCCGTCCACGTCGCTGGCACGCACCTTGAGCATGTACGAGTCGTCGCCGGCGATGAACCAGCAGTCCTCGATCTCCGCGAGGTCGCGCAGTCGCCGGGCCACGTCCTCGTGGTCGGCGGCGTCGGAGAGGGAGATGCCGATCAGCGCGGTGACGCCGAGGCCGAGCGAGGCGGAGTCGACCGTCGCGCGGTAGCCGGTGATGACACCGGCCGTCTCCAGGCGGTTGATGCGGTCGGTGACGCTGGGGCCGGAGAGGCCCACGAGACGGCCCAGCTCCGCGTACGAGGCGCGGCCGTTCTCCCGAAGTGCCTGGATGAGCTGCCTGTCCACCGTGTCCATTACGTGGAGCCTTCCATTATTCGGCGATACTGCAAGTCTAGGTATAGAATCTAAGGCACACAGGGTCAACACCCTGCGATTTCTTTCAGCAGATCAATAACGATCTTCAGGAGTGGTACACCGTGTTCACGATCGAGATGGCGCACGCACACATGCGACAGCTCCAGGAGCTGGCCAACCGATCCCGAGCCCACCAGCCCGCCGCGGCCGTCCGCGTCGACAAGGCCCGCAAGCCGCTGGGCCGCAAGAAGGCCTAGTCACCGGCCGCGTCACCACCGTTCGCGTCCCGGGGAGCGCGGGAGCCTCCCAGCTCCCCCTCCCAACGGCGGTACAGCCGGTGCGGCACCCCTGCCGCGTCCAGCACCCGCCCCGCGACGAAATCCACCAGGTCCTGGATGTGCGTCGCACCCGCGTAGAACGCCGGAGAGGCGGGCAGCACGACCGCGCCCGCCTCGTCCAGCGCCACCAGGTGCTTCAGCGTCTGCCCGTTCAGCGGGGTCTCCCGCACCGCGACCACCAGCCGGCGCCGCTCCTTGAGCGTCACGCTCGCCACGCGCTGGAGCAGGTCCTTCGACAGCCCGAGCGCCACCCCCGCCACACAGGCCGTGGACGCCGGGACGATCAGCATCCCCTTGACCGGGTACGAGCCCGAGCTCGGGCCGGCCGCCAGGTCCCCGGCACCCCAGTACCGGACGTCCGCGCCGGCCGCCAGGCCCTCGAAGGTCGCCGGCTTGCCGTCGGCCCCGCGTGCCAGCCACTCCGCGAGGTCCTCGCGCCAGTGCGCGTCACGGAAGGCGATGCCGGTCTCGTCCAGCAGGGTGAGGCGCGAGGCCCGGCTCACGACCAGGTCGACGCTCTCCCCCGCGGCGAGCAGCCCGCGGAGCACCGCCGCCGCGTAAGGCGTCCCGGACGCTCCGGAAACCCCGACCACCCACGGGGTGCGATTGCGCTCTGTCATACCTCCGAGACTATCCGGCCACGCCCGGCGGGCACTCAGTAAGGTGACCGCACGTTCCCGTCAGGGGAGCCACGAAGGGGGCGAAGATGAGCACGACGGTGGATACCGGCCGGACGCGGACCGAGCGGACCAGGACGGCAGCCCAGCTGATGCTGGGCTGGGTGGCCCTGCTGTGGGTGCTGGAGGCCGTCGACTACGCCACGGGCCACGCCCTCGACCAGTACGGGATCGTCGCCCGCGACCCGGACAGCCTCACCGGCGTCGTCACCTCGGCCTTCCTCCACTTCGGCTTCGACCACGTCGCCTCCAACAGCGTCCCGCTGCTGGTCCTCGGCTTCATCGTCGCCCTGTCCGGGATCCGCCGGTTCCTCGCGGTGTCCGGCCTGATCCTGCTGGCCGACGGCCTCGGCACCTGGCTGATATCCCCGTCCGGGACCATGACGCTGGGTGCCTCCGGCATCGTCTTCGGCCTCTTCGGCTACCTGCTCGTACGGGGCTTCGTCGAGCGCAAGGCGCTGGGCATCGCGGTGGCCGTCGGAGTCGCGGCCGTCTGGGGGACCACGGTCGTCTCCGGCATCCTCCCGACGGACTCGGGCGTCAGCTGGCAGGGCCACCTGTGCGGCCTGGTGGCCGGCGTCGTGACGGCCCTCTACTTCCGCCGCCCGGCCCCCCGCCCGGCCGTCACGGCCTGACGACGGAAGGATCCACGGGCAGGCCCGAGGTGTCGATCACGAGCCCGCCGATGCCGGTCTCGACGGTGACCTCGCCGCCGTACGGGATGGTGTCCCGGCCCCGGTGACCGTCCGGGCCGGGGTTCCACAGGGTCACGCAGTGCGCCCTGTACGGGTCGAAGATCAGGTGGTGCGGGATCCCGCGCCGGGCGTAGGCCCGGTCCTTGACACTCCTGCGAGCTACAGGCCCAGGCCGCGGGCCACGAGGTCGGCCAGCGCGCACACGAAGAGGGCGATGCCGATGAAGCCGTTGACCGTGAAGAAGGCCCGGTTCAGGCGGGACAGGTCGTGCGGCGTCACGATGGTGTGCTCGTAGACGAAGGCGACGACGACGATCGCCAGGCCGGCCCAGAACAGCGGGCCGGCGTCCGTGGCCAGCGCGTACCAGACCAGCAGGGCCGTGGTCACGACGTGCGAGCCGCGCGCACCCCAGAGGGCGGCCGGGACGCCGAAGCGGGCCGGGACGGACTTGACGCCCTCGGCACGGTCGGCGGCCACGTCCTGGCAGGCGAAGATCAGGTCGAAGCCGCCGATCCACACGCCGACCGCGAGGCCCAGTATCACCGCGTCCCAGGACCACTCGCCGGTGATCGCCAGCCAGGCCCCGACGGGGCCCATCGCCTGGGCCAGGCCCAGGATGGCGTGCGGGAAGTCCGTGAACCGCTTGCCGTACGGGTAGACCACCATCGGCACGACGGCGACCGGCGCCAGCGCCAGGCACAGCGGGTTCAGCAGGGCCGCCGAGCCGAGGAAGACCACGAGTGCGATCCCCGCGCCGGTCCAGGCGGAACGCACCGACACCGCGCCGGTGACCAGCTCGCGCCCCGCGGTCCGCGGATTGCGGGCGTCGATCTCGCGGTCGATGATCCTGTTCGCGGCCATGGCGAAGGTCCGCAGCCCCACCATGCACACGGTGACGAGCAGCAGCCTGCCCCAGTGCACGGTCCGGTCGAGCTGGAACATGGCGGTCAGCGCCGCGATGTAGGCGAACGGCAGGGCGAAGACCGAGTGCTCGATCATCACCAGCCGCAGGAAGGCCCTGACCTTGTTGGCGGCCTCCGGCGCGGGCCCCTGTCCGACCACTCCATCGGCGGTGGTCATCATGCGAGGTCCCTCCGGAACCGTTCGAGTCCGGCCAGCAGTTCCGCCGCCGGCAGCGCGCCGAGGTCCAGCGTCCGGGCGGCAGGCCCGTCCTCCTCGCCCTCGGGCGGGGTGACGTGCGCGGTGACCTTCCAGTCGGCGCCGGCGGGCCGGGCGTCCAGGCGCAGGAAGTTTCCGGCCTCCACGGTGAACGGCTCGGCCGCGGCCAGGGCCTGCTGGAGCTGCTCCGCGAAGGCGTCCGCCTCCGTGTCCCGGGCGCCGGGCAGTTCGAAGCCGTCGCCCTCGCCCTCCGCGTCGTACATCAGCGTCCAGACGTCACCGGGGCCGGCGAACTCCTCCGGGCTCACGCCGGCCTCACGGGCCGCGACGATCACGCCGGGCTGGGTCGGGTCGATCTTCGGGCGCGCCAGGAGCACGTACGTCCCGGAGGTGCCGAGGTTCAGTTCGGGGCCCTCGACGGCGATGGGGCTCACAGGCCGTACTCCTTCCAGCGGCGGTCCACGAGGGCCGCGGTCGCGGGGTCGGACTCCACCATGTCGGGCCAGCCGCCGTCGCGGGTGTAACCCTCCTCGGGCAGCTTCTTCGTCGCGTCGATGCCCGCCTTGCCGCCCCAGAACTGCTGGTAGGAGGCGTGGTCGAGGTGGTCCACCGGGCCCTCGACGACGGTGAGGTCGCGGGAGTAGTCCGTATTGCCGAGGGCCCGCCAGGACACCTCGTGCAGGTCGTGGACGTCGCAGTCCTTGTCGACCACGATGATCAGCTTGGTCAGCGACATCATGTGGGCGCCCCAGATGGCGTGCATGACCTTCTGCGCGTGCTTCGGGTACTTCTTGTCGATCGAGACGATCGCGCAGTTGTGGAAACCGCCCGACTCGGGCAGGTGGTAGTCCACGATGTCCGGGACGATGATCTTCAGCAGCGGCAGGAAGAACCGCTCCGTCGCGCGGCCCAGCGGGCCGTCCTCGGTCGGCGGGCGGCCCACCACGATCGACTGCAGCAGCGGCCGCTTGCGCATCGTGATGCAGTCGATCTTCAGGGCCGGGAAGGGCTCCTGCGGGGTGTAGAAGCCGGTGTGGTCGCCGAAGGGACCCTCCGGGAGCATCTCCCCGGGCTCCAGCCAGCCCTCGACGACGACCTCGGCGTGGGCCGGGACCTGCAGCGGAACGGTCTTGCAGTCGACCATCTCGATCCGCTTGCCGGCGACGAAGCCGGCGAAGAGGTACTCGTCGATGTCGCCCGGCAGCGGCGCGGTGGACGCGTAGGTGACGGCGGGCGGGCAGCCGAAGGCGATGGCGACCGGCAGCCGCTCGCCCTTGGCCGCGGCGACGGCGTAGTGGTTGCGGCTGTCCTTGTGGATCTGCCAGTGCATGCCGATGGTGCGCTTGTCGTGGCGCTGCAGCCGGTAGAGGCCGAGGTTGCGCACGCCCGTCTCGGGGTGCTTGGTGTGGGTCAGGCCGAGGTTGAAGAAGGAGCCGCCGTCCTTGGGCCAGGTGAAGAGGGCCGGCAGCAGGTCCAGGTCGACGTCGTCGCCGGTGAGGACGACCTCCTGGACGGGCGCGGAGTCGCCCTTCACCTTCTTCGGCGGCACGTGGACCATCGAGCCGAGCTTGCCGAAGGCCTCACGGACCCCGATGAAGCCCTGCGGCAGCTCGGGCTTGAGCAGGCCGCCGATCTTCTCGCTGATCTCGGCGTAGGACTTCAGGCCGAGGGCCTTCAGGAGGCGGCGGTCGGTGCCGAAGACGTTCATGGCCAGCGGCATCGCCGAGCCCTTGACGTTCTCGAAGAGCAGCGCGGGACCGCCCGCCTTGTTCACTCTGTCGACGATCTCCCCGACCTCCAGGTACGGGTCGACTTCGGCCTTGATGCGCTTGAGGTCGCCCTCTCGCTCCAGAGCCCGGAGCAGCGAGCGGAGATCGTCGTAAGCCATAGGGGTCAGTATCCGTCACCAACTACGCTGGGAGGGTCACCGGGGCCCCTTGCGGGTCCGCCGCCACTGCCCGGGAGTCGGTCCCACACCGTGCTGCGCTATCTGCCGTTCCTGCTGATCATCGCGCTGACCATCTACGCCTTCATCGACTGCCTGAACACGCCGGAGGAAGAGGTCAAGCACCTCCCCAAGGCGATGTGGGTGATCATCATCCTGCTCTTTTCCATCGTGGGGCCGGTGGTGTGGCTGTTCGCGGGCAAGAAGCGGGTGGCCGCCGGCGGTGGCGGGCGCGGACCCCGGGGGCGCACCCAGTGGGTGGCTCCCGACGACAATCCGGAGTTCCTGAAGTCCCTGCGCGAGGAGCAGGAGAACAAGGAGCGCGAGGACCGCGACCGCAAGGACCGCGACAAGGACAACGGCAGGGACGCCGACTAGCCGGCGGCGGCGGTTCCGTCACCCGTGCGCACGGGGCCTAGCGGGCCCACGGGAGCACGCGGGGGGCCTCCTCGCCCGGCACCGACACCACACCGTCCGCGCGCATCGTGACGTGGGCGCGGAAGGTCTCGGTGGCGTGGATCCGGCGCGGTACGTCCGCCGGCAGGACCAGCGTCCGGCCCGCGGCGACCCTCTCGGTGCGGCCGTCGCAGGTGACCTCCAGGGAGCCGGCGGTGAGGGTCCAGACCTGCTCGCGGCTGACGGAGTGCTCGGGGCCGGTGGCGCCCTCGGGCATGTCGACCTGCCAGGTACTGAGCTCGGAGCTGCCGCGGCTGGGGGTGGCGAGCGCGGTCATGGTGGCGTTCGGGGTGGTGGTGACGTTCTCGGGGGAAACGGCGATCACGTGCACGGCGGGGCCTCGATTTCTTCGACGACTGAGTCAAGGTGCTTTACTCGCAATGAGTAAAGCACCTTGACACAGCCGTGTCACCATATTTGTGTGACGAGAGACGACTACGCCGACGTCGAGCTGACCTTCCTGCTCGGCCTGGGCTTCCAGCTGGTGCTGGGGGAGTTCACCCGGCGCCTGGCCGAGGTGGGGCAGGGCGACCTGCGGCCCGTGCACGGCATGGCCTTCCAGGCCCTGCAGGGCGGCGGCGCCACCGCCACCGAGCTCGCCGAACGGCTCGGGGTGACCAAACAGGCCGCCGGGCAGATCGTCGACGACCTGGAGCGGCGCGGCTACGTCCGCCGCGAGCCGCACCCGGAGGGCGGCCGCCGCAGGCTGGTGGTCCTGACCGGCGCCGCCCGGGAACACCTCTCCGTCGCGGGCCGGGTCCTGCACCAGCTGGAGGACGAGCTCGCGGGCACCGCGGACCTCGCCGCCCTGCGCCGGGAGCTGGGCCATGTCGTGCGCGCGCTCCACGGGGAGGACGGGCTGCCGCCCCTGCGCCCCTGTCTCTTATACACATCTGACGCTGCCGACGAATAGAGAAGTGT
>NZ_JOBX01000087.1:0-22422 GCF_000720645.1 Streptomyces sp. NRRL S-378 | reverse complement strand
GCATGGCGGGGCCGGGGGCGGCCGGTGCGGGGTCGGACGGGGTGGCGGTGGCGGGGAGTTCGGCGAGGGGTTCGCCGAGCGGGGCGCGGGTGCGCATGCGCTGGACGGGTGCGTCGGCGGCCGGCTCCGGCGGCTGCGGTGCGGCCGGGCCGCTCCCCGCGGGTTCGGCCTGGCGCTGCACGGTGGGCATGGCCGGGCCGGAACCAGTCGGTGCGGGGGCCGACGGGGTGGCGGCGGGCGGGAGTTCGGTGAGGGGTTCGCCGAGCGGGGCGCGGGTTTGCACCGGCTTCCCGGCCGCGGGGCCGTTCGCGGTCTCCGCCGCGCGCTGCACGGTGGGTGCCTGCGGTGCCGGGCCGCCTGCCGCGGGTTCGGCCGTGCGCTGCACGGTCGGCATGGCGGGGCCACGGGTTTCCGGGGTCGGGGCCGGCGGCGTGGTGGTGGGCGGGAGTTCCAGGAGCGGGCCACGGGTTTCCGCCCGCTGGACGGGCGTGTCCGGGCCGGTAGCGGTGGGCAGCGTGGCGGTGGTCGGCCGTACGGGCCGTACGGCGGGTACGCGGCGCCGCGGGGTGGACGGAACCCGGGCGGTGGTGAGCGCACGCCCGACGGGGCGCGGCCGGACCGTGACGGCGCCGGGCGCGCTCTCGTCCGTACGGCCGGGCCGGGTGTCCGAGGCGGCCCGTACCGGCGCGCCGGACCCGCCTTCGGCGGAGGTGGCCGGGACCACCGCGATGCGGCGGACCACGGGGAAGTGCGCGGCTGCCACCGCACGGTCCGGCCCGGCCAGGGGGACGGCGGACCGCTGCACGGCAGGAGCGGGCGCCGCCCCGAGCACGGTCGCGGAGTGCGTGGACGTGAGACCCCGCGCACCGGACCCGGACCCGGAACCGGCGGACCCAGAACCGGCCCCGGACCCGGCCCCGTCCGACGTCGCGGCGCCGGGGCTCGCGGACGACCGGGTCCGTACGGCACCCGACGGAGCCGCGGCCCCACGGGCCACGGCCCGCGAGACGATCGGGGCAGGTGCGCCGGTGCCCGTGCGGGTGCCGCGCTCCGCGGCCACTGCGGATGCCGCCGCACCGGACCCCGGCGACGGGGCGGCGGGTACGGCTCCTGCCTGCTCGGGCTCGGTGGGCAGCGCCCGCAGCAGCAGCGGGCCGCCGCCGCTGTGGGCGGGGCGGGCCGTGGCGGGACGGGCGACCCCGCGGACGAGTCCGGCCGGGGCGGACGGCAGCAGGCCGTGGGCGAGCCCGGTGTCGAACGAAGGGTTGCGCCACGCGGCCAGGCCGGAGCGGAAGGCGAGCCCGTCGCTGACGCCCGTCACCGACCGCGAGACGGTCAAGAGGGGTGGCGCGGTCATGCGCCAGCCGCCGTCCCAGTCGCCCGGCACGGCGGTCCCGACGGTCCCGACGGTCCCGCCGGGACCGGTGTCCGCGGCGCCGTCCTGGGCCCGGGCCACGGCCGCCCCAGCGGCAGCGGTGTCCGGCACGGCGGTGCGCCGACGCAGCCTGTCCCGCCATGCCATGTGTTCAACCGCCTTCGTTCACACGGGTGTTGATGCGAGCTATCTCGGTGACCCAGTCCTGGCGCTCGCCGTGGGTCAGGTCGAGGATCTCGTCGCGCCGCCAGTGGAAGTGGTAGGCGATGTACGCGATCTCCTCCCGGAGCCGGGGGAGCGCGTACGTCACGATTCCCCCAGGCGCCCACCGGAGAGGTCGACCTCGAAACCGCCCTCGCAGTGCGGGCAGGTGACCGCCGCGCGGGTGTGGCCCTCGCTGTTGACGCGCCGGTAGAAGTCCTGGAGGAACGCGACGTCGGTCGCGTACATCCGCTCTACGACCCCGGCGTGCACGTCGGTGATGGTGCCGAGCCGGGTGATCACCTGGCTGAGCAGCACCACGCTCAGGTACGCCGGGTTCTCCTTGACCCGCAGGTCGATCTGCGGGCGGAGCTCGTCGCGCGCGGTGGCCAGGCGCATCGCACCGTGCCGGTGCACCGTGCCCGCCTCGTCCACGTACCCGCGCGGCAGCTCGAACTCGAACTCCGTGCGCAGCCCGTGGTCCTCGCGGGGGGCCGGAGCGGCGGCGGCCGGGGGCGCCGCCGCCTGCTCCGGGGCCTGGGCGGGCGCCGTGACCTGGAGGATCTCCTCCAGGCTGCCCGCGGTCACCGTACGGCGCCTCATTCGACGATGATCTCCTCGAACACGATGGTCACGGACTCGGTGGCCGCGGCGGACTCGCCGGCCTTGAGGGAGGGGCCCTCCCACTTGGAGGCCCAGCCCTGCATCAGCTGGATGCGGCGGACGGTCGCGCCCGTGGAGTCCTTGATCTCGATCGTGAGGTTCTGCCGCGCGGTGTCGACGGCGCCGTTGTTCAGCGTCTCCTTGATCCACTTGGTGAACTCGCTGCTCTTGTCGAGTCCCCGGGTGATCGTGACCTCGCCCGCCTGGCGCGCGCCGGGCTGCTTGCGGATGATCTGCTTGCCCTCCGCGCTGACCTGGCGGACCTCGACGACCTCTTCCTCGACGGTCAGGCCGCTGATCTCCTGGATCGATTCGACCAGGTAGCCGCCGAGCTGCACGCCGAAGATATGGGTGGAAAGAGCATCGCCCTCTGCCATGACTGTCCTTCACCTTTCCTTACTGATGCTGCTGGTGCTGCCGGTGCGCTGCTGTCGCTGCCGTGGCCCGGAGGATCACTCGTCGACGAGGCTGGTGCTGTCGGAGAACTGGGCCAGCCGGAACACCACGAACTCGGCGGGCTTGACCGGGGACACACCGATCTCGCAGACCACGCGGCCCTGGTCGATCGACTCCTGCGGGTTGTTGTCCCGGTCGCACTTGACGTAGAACGCCTCCGCCGCCGTCCGGCCGAACAGCGCGCCGCGGCGCCACTCCTCGGTCAGGAAGGCGGTGACGTTGCGCCGGATGCTGGACCAGAGCCGATCGTCGTTGGGCTCGAACACCACCCACTGGGTGCCCAGGAGGATCGACTCCTCCAGGTAGTTGAAGAGGCGGCGCACGTTCAGATAGCGCCAGGCCGGGTCGGAGGAGAGGGTGCGCGCGCCCCAGATCCGGATGCCGCGGCCGGGGAAGGCCCGTACGCAGTTCACGCCGATCGGGTTGAGCAGGTCCTGCTCGCCCTTGCTCAGGCGCATCTCCAGGTCCACCGCGCCGCGGATCACCTCGTTGGCGGGGGCCTTGTGCACGCCGCGCTCGGCGTCGCTGCGCGCCCACACACCGGCGACGTGGCCGCTCGGCGGCACGGTCGTGTTGCGGCCGGCGGCCGGGTCGAAGACCTTCACCCACGGGTAGTAGAGGGTGGCGTAGCGGGAGTCGTAGCCGGCCTCGTCGTTGCGCCAGGTGCGCACCTGCTGGGCGGACAGCCCGGGCGGGGTGTCCAGGACGGCCACCCGGTCGCCCATCTGCTCGCAGTGGGAGATCACCGCGAGCTGTACGGTGCGCACGCCCTCGGCGTCGATGTCGCCGCGCTGGTAGGCGCTCATCAGGTCCGGCACCGCGACCATGGTGATCTCGTCGATGGTCTCCAGGCCGGCGAAGCCGGTGCGGGCGCCCGCGTCGCCGACGTACTCGGCCGGGTCGAGCCGGGACACGGTGCCGTTCCCGGCCGCGGCGGCCACGGCGCCGGGGGTGTCGGGCAGGGCCACGGTCTGGCCGGCGGGCCGGGTCTGGGCGGCGGACCGCTGCTCGGTGACCTCGATCAGCTTCGAGGCGCGGGCCTGGGTGACGAGGTAGCCCTTGACGTTCTTGCGGGCGGAGGCCTCGTAGGTCTCGGCGACCTGCTCGCCCTGGCGGACCAGGAGCTTGAAGCGGTCCTCCGGCGGGTTCTCCCCGTCGGCGTCGGCGATCTCCACGGAGACGCCGGTGACGCCCGGACGCGCCGTGATCAGGAAGCCGCCGAGCTCGACGGGCTGTGCCGCGCGGGCCTGGGGGACGGAGCCCGCGGCGGCCGGTGCGGAGGCGTCGCGGTCGGACCCGCCGATGCGGACGACGTACGCGGCGCCGCCGCCGTTGGCGAAGTAGCCGTAGATCGCGTGGGGCAGGTAGGTGCCCTCGGTGAAGCCGCCGAAGTGCTGGGAGTACTGGTCCCAGCTGGTGACCAGCGTCGGTTCGTGGAAGGGTCCGCTCTGGGCGAACCCGACGAACGCGGCGACGGCGGTGCCGACCCCTTCGATCGGGCGAGCACCGGACTGCACCTCCTCCACGTACACGCCCGGGGTGAGGTACGTCGGCATGCTCGCTCCTTCGTCACGGCTTTCCATCAGTTCTGGTCACAGCCTCGCGCGCGACAGCCCTCGTGGGCAGGGACGTTCGGGCCCGGTCAGGGGCAAGTACGCTGCCCTCGCGGTCGCCCCCGCGGGGCCGTCCAGGCAGCCGGGCCGTCCGGCGGGTCCGCGCCCACCGGTTCCGCCCGGCGGACCGGTCCGCCCGTCCGGTCCGCCACCCGGGTCACACGTCGGTGACCTGGCCCAGGTACGGTCCGAACTCGCCCTCCAGGAGCAGGCGTCCGAGCTTGCGGTACTCCTGGGCGACGGCGGTCATCACCTGGCGCATCGTCAGTGGCGCACCGGACGCGGCCGCGAAGTAGGCGGCCGTCACCGCGCAGGCCCGGATCGAGCCCCCGGCCAGTTCGAACCGGTCGGCGCAGAACCCGAGATCGACGTCGTCGGCCCGCGGCAGACGGTCGCCCAGGCACCGTTCCCACAGGGCCCGGCGCTGGGCGGCGTCGGGCACCGGGAAGTCCGCGATCACGTCGAGGCGCCGGGTGAACGCCTCGTCGAGGTTGGCCCGCAGGTTGGTGGTCAGGATGGCGATGCCGTCGAAGGACTCCATCCGCTGGAGCAGGTAGGCCGACTCCATGTTGGCGTGCTTGTCGTGGGAGTCCTTCACGTCCGAGCGCTTGCCGAAGATCGCGTCGGCCTCGTCGAAGAGGAGCACCGCGTTGACGGCCGAGGCCTCGGTGAAGATCCGTTCCAGGTTCTTCTCGGTCTCGCCGACGTACTTGTCGACGACCGTGGACAGGTCCACCACGTACAGGTCCATGCCCAGGTCGGCGGCCACCACCTCGGCGGACATGGTCTTGCCCGTGCCGGAGGAACCCGCGAACAGGGCGATCACCCCGCGTCCGCGGCCACCGCCGGGCCGCATGCCCCACTGCCCCAGTACCTGGTCGCGGTGGCGTGCGCGCACCGCGAGGTCGCGCAGCCGGCGGTGCGTGGGGGCGGGCAGCACCAGGTCGTCCCAGCCCACCGCAGGTTCCACCCGGCGGGCGAGGCGGGCCAGGCCCGCGCCGTTCTGGGCCCGTACGGCGCTGCGCAGGTCGTCGGGGGAGACGGGCCGGCCGTCGAGGGCGGCGGTGCGCGACGCGGTGTCGGCGGCGCGCCGCAGCTGCCCGGCGTCGAGGCGGTGCGCCGACACGGACCGGGCGAGCGCCTCCGTCCCGCCCTCCGGGTCCGTACCGTCTGCCGTGTTCGGGGCGCCGTGCTCCGCGCCGGCCCGTTCCAGCGCGTGCCGCCAGCGCACCGCCTGCCGGTCGGGGGTGGGGGACGTGACGGTCAGGGAGACGGGGGTGGCGGCCGCCCAGGCGGGCTCCCAGCCGCTCGTGCCGTGCGTGAACAGGGGGATGCCGCGCAGCACCGTGCACAGGGTGCGCAGGACGTGCGCCCGCTCGTCGGGCTTGTCGGGCAGTGCTTCCAGCGGACCGAGCAGGACGCCGGCGCCCAGCAGCCGGGCTTCGCGGGCGGCGGCGCGGGCGAGCGCGGGCAGGGCGCGGGCGCGGTGGGTCAGCGCCACCGGGTCCAGGACCAGGAGGCCCAGCCCGCGGGCCCGCAGTGCGGCGGCGGCCAGGCCCTCGGGGTCACCGCCGCGGGTGCGCAGGTGGACGTGGCCGGTGCCGCTTCCGGCCGCGGCGGCGGCCAGGCGCAGTTCGCCGGGGTCGACGGCCGGGTCGTCGGCGGCCTCGCCGAGCACCTCGGCCAGGTCCGGAGCGGGCGAGGCGTCGCCGAGCAGGTGGGCGGTGACCCGGTCCGGGACGGCCAGCGTCCGGGACAGGGGCGGCCGTTCGGGATCGGTGACCTCCAGCAGGCCGCCCGCGACGAGCGGGGCG
This sequence comes from Streptomyces sp. NRRL S-378, assembly GCF_000720645.1. Classification (NCBI taxonomy): domain Bacteria; kingdom Bacillati; phylum Actinomycetota; class Actinomycetes; order Kitasatosporales; family Streptomycetaceae; genus Streptomyces; species Streptomyces sp. NRRL S-378. Next base: position 16,300 of record NZ_JOBX01000087.1, on the reverse strand, counting down.
CCGGGGGAGAGCCGGAAGCGTGCGGCGGCGGCGTGTTCACGGCCGCACAGTTCGAGGGCGAGCCCCACGGTCGGCCGGCGGCGGGTCAGGTCGTCGTTGAGGTAGCCGTAGAGCCGTTCGAACCGGGCGTCGAGGTCCGGGGCCAGGGCGACCAGGAGCAGGTCCAGGTCGACGGGCTCCAGCCCGAAGCGTGCGGCGAGGACGTCGAGCGGCGAACCGGACGGCACAGGGCCGGCCGCCGGGAGCGCGGGCAGGTCCGGGCCGTGCTCCTCGTCCAGGATCCGGGCGACCGCCTCGGGCGTGAGGTACTGGCCCCGGTAGGGGTCGTCCGGGTCGGGATCGACGGAGCGCCGCAGCGCCACGGCGTGCCGGACCCGGTCCTCGACGAGCCGGAGCCGCGCCCACAGGTACGGGCACGGCAGGCCGGCCGCCGCCGGGCCGGCCGCCGCCGGGTCGGCCGCCCGTTCCGGGCGCGGGTCCGCCACCCGTTCCGGGGCGGGGGCCGGCGTGCGGAGGGTGTGCGTCACGGCTGCCGTTCTCCTCGTCGGCGGCGGGCGGGGGCCTTGGGCCGTTCCCGGGAGCCGCCGAAGCCCTCCGGTCCCGGTGCGTCCAGTTCGACGTAGCGCAGCCGTCGCCGGCTCCCGTCACCGTCCGGTCCTGCCTGCGGTACGGAGTTCACCAGCAGGCCCTGGGTGACGGGCGGGGCGGCGACCTTGCTGATGCCGGCCAGCGGGGCCTTCACGCGCAGCCCGAGGGACGGCTTCAGTTCGCCGCCCAGCGCCGACCACACGTCGGAGGCGGCCGGCGCGTCCATGCCGGTGCCGCCCGCGTCCACGTCCACGAGCAGACCGAGGTCGGCGAGCGTGCCGGTGAGCAGGCGCGGGGGCAGCGTGTCGGTGGCGACGAGGCAGGACAGCACCTGGGACAGCAGCCGGTGCTCGTCCTGCGGCCTGCTCGCCCAGGCGGTGACCAGGTAGGTCAGCTCGAACCAGCGCGGCGGGGTGCGGCGCGCGACGACGAATCCCTCCTCGTCGTACACCTCGCCCCCGCCGCTGCCGCGCCGGGTCGGGTCCTCCCTGATGTCGTACAGGAACACGCAGACGGTGGGCGCGCTGCGGCGGGCGGCCCAGTCGCGGGTCGGCGCGTCGAAGACGACCTCGACGCCCGACGCCTCCAGGCCGGATTCCGCCAGCAGCCGCCGCAGCCCTTCGTCGACCTCGTGGATCACCGGCGGGCCACCTCGTCGGGCGGCTGCACCGTGCCGTTGACCACGAGGAAGTCGGTCTGCACGGGGGAGAATCCGGGGCCGCTCGCGGTGATGGTGCGCGGGCCGGTCTGGTCCTTGGCGAGGATCAGCAGCTGGCCGATGAAGGTGCCGTCGGCCTGGGGCACGGTGGGTGCGGCCGCCGCGGTGATGCCCGGCTTCCACGCGAACCGCACCGGCGCGCCGGGCGGGAAGTCCTCGCCGCGGACCGAGGTGACGAAGCCGGGCCTGCCGATCGGCGGGACGGCGACGATGCGCGGCTGGAGGATGCGCAGCTGCTGCCGGGCGGTGTTGTCGCCGGGGTCGGCGTCCGTGCCCGTCGTGGTGAGGGTCGCGGTGACCTGTGCGGTGAGCGCCTTGTCGGGGCTGAGGACGACCCGCAGGACGGTGCGGGCGCCCGGTGCCAGGTCAGGCAGTGCGCACGTCCAGTTCTGGTCGCAGCCCGGCGGCGGACCGTCGTGGGGGACGCCCTCGGGCAGGCCGATGCGCAGCCGCAGGCCGGTGGCGAGGGCGCTCCGGCCGTTGGCGACGGTGTAGGTGACGACGACGCGGCCGCCGACGTAGCCGGGGTTCGGCTGTGCGGTGATGCTCACGCCGGGGCCGGCCTGGGGTGCGGGCGGCTGCGGTGCGGGCGCCGGGGTCGTGGGCGGGGTCGTGGGCGGCGTCGGCCCCGGCGTCGGGGTGGGCGGCGTCGGTGTCGGCTTCGGGGGTACGGGGGCCTCGCGCACCGGCACCACGGTCCGGCCGGCGTTGTCGCTGGGGCGGGGGTCGAGGACGGTACCGGTGACCGACCACTCCACGGGCTGGTCGCCGGGGGTGACGCCGGTGAGGGTGACGGTCACCGGGACGGTGGTGCCGGCCGGTACGACGCCCAGGGCGCAGGTCAGGGCCGCGGCGTCACAGGTGGCGCCGGGGGCGGAGAGCCCGGTGACGCTCACGCCGAGCGGGGGTGCGACGGTCAGCCGGGTGCCGGGGGAGGCCGCCGGACCGTGGTTGACGACGTCGACGCGGACGGTGGCCGGGCCGCCGACGGTGAGCGGCGGGGTCCGGTCGGGTGCCCGCACCGCGAGGTCCACCGACTGCTGCACGGCGGGCTCCTTCTGACGGCCCGGCAGGCCGGTGACGAGCAGGTTGTGGGCGCCGGTCGCGACGTCCACCAGCTTCAGCTTCTCCGGGCTGTTGACGGCCCGGGAGCCGCGGCCGGTGAGCACCAGGGACGTGCCGTCGGCGGTCCAGGCGGCGTCGCGGGGCTGGTAGGGGCCGTTGCCGGTGGTCTCGGGCAGTTCGCGGCCGCAGGCGCCCGGCTTGTCGCGGGCGGCATCGGGCAGCAGGACCCGGCAGGTGCCGCCCGTGGGGGAGGCGAGCAGGATGCCGGTGCGCTCGTCGACGCGGCCGCCGCCGTTCTTGCGGTTGAAGGCGACGGTGGCGCCGTCGGGGGAGAACGCCGGGCTGTCGTCGATGACTTCGCAGGCGCCGAAGCAGACGGTGGCGCTCAGGTCGCGCTGCTGGTCGAGGCGGTCCACGGGCACGGTCCAGATGTGCTTGTTGCCGCCGTGGCCGTTGATCACCAGGTTGCGGGTGAAGGCGAGCGTGGTGCCGTCGGAGGACCAGGTGGGCTGGGCGTCACCGCCCCTGGGCCCGCCCGCGGGCGGGCTGATCTCGCCGCGGATCGCGCCGGTGGCGGCGTCCGCGATCAGGATGCGGCTGGGGCCCGCGGCCTCGCCGACGCCGCCGGGCGACGTACGGGTGAAAGCGAGGTACCTGCCGTCGGGGGAGAACGTGGGGTCGGTGTCCCAGTCCCTGGGGCCGCGGCCGGCCAGCGGCAGGGCCGCGGCGTTGGTGCCGTCGGCGTCCGCCATCCAGATCCGCTGGATCCGGGCGTCCGCCGTGCCCTCGAAGCGGGTCACCACGATCCTGCGCCCGTCGGGCGTGTAGCTCTGCCGTTCCGTCCACGGGTCGAAGCCGGGGCCCGGCCGGAACAGCGGGTCCTTGGCCGGGTCGGTGTTGGTGTCGGCCGCCGGGTCTTCGTTCAGGATCGTCAGGCCCAGGTCGCGGGGGTCGGAGCCGTCCGTCCGGGCATCCTGCAGGGTCACTGCGTGCCGGCCGGCCGCCGAGATCCGCTCGACGACGGCGCCGCCGCCCTGGAGGGGTCCGAGCCAGGTGGGGGAGCCGACCTCGCGGTCCTCGCTGTAGACGAGCTTCGGGGTGTCCGCCGAGTGCGCGGGCACCTGGAAGACGTGGTCCCAGTCGCCCTTGCATTCGCAGGTGCGGTCCGGGCTGAGGAAGAGCAGACCGTTCCCGTCGGGCAGCCACGCTGCCCCCCGGGTCCGCCAGCCCGCCTGGGTGCCGGCCAGCAGCTGCCCGTCCGCGCGCCCGTTCGTCCACCGCAGGCGGGGGCCGGAGGCCCCGGTGGCGGTGTAGGCGATCACGTCGCGGTTGGTCGCGTCGTCCACCGGGTTCCACACGGGCTCGGTGGCCGGGCCGCCCGCCGGGTCGGTGAGCCGGGTGGCGGCGCCGCCGCGCAGGGGGCGTACGTAGACCTGTGCCCCGGCGGCCCGGTCGGTGTCGGAGGAGTACGCCAGGCGTCCGCCCTCCGCGGAGACGGTCGGGTGCTCCTCGTTCGCGGGGGTGTCGGTCAGCCGGGTCAGGCCCGTGCCGTCGGTGCGTACGAGCCACAGGTCGCGCTGGACGCCGCCGGCCGCGGCGCGGTGCGCGGAGTCGAAGACGACCGAGCGCCCGTCGGGGGTCAGCCGGGGGTTGCCCGCGTCCATGCCGCTGGTCAGCCGACGTACCGAGCCGTCCGCGGACCGCAGGTAGACCTGCGGGTTCTTCTCGTCGCGGCGGCTCGCGAAGACGAGCCGGTCGCCGAGCGCCGACGGCTGGACGTCCAGGTGGGCCGGCCCGTCACCGAACAGCGGGGTGCTGGCGTCGGTCTTGTCGCCCGCCACCCGCCCCAGGCTGCGGTGGCGCGTACCGGCGTACGCGACCCGGCTGTTCCCGGCGTCGGCCGCGAGGGGCTGTGCCCCGGCGTCGCCCGGTCCGGCGGCCGCCGTCACCGCGAGCAAGGGCGCCAGCAGCAGCATCGACGCGCCGGCCCTTCCCCAGCGGTGTCGCCGACGGCCGGACCCATCCGTGCCCCTCACGGCCCACCTCACAGTCCGGTCCCGCATCCTGCCTGTCACCCCGCCACCCTGCCGGTCCGGCCGCGCGGACCAGGAGGGCCGCGGGGCCGGACCCGGGGGAAGCGTCCCTTGCGCTTTCGGGCAGTGGCGGGCGGTCGCACCGCCCGCGACCGCCCGAGCGTGCGGTCAGATCAGCCCGTTGCGCAGGGCGTAGCCGACCGCGTGCGTCCGGTTGCGCAGCTGGAGGCGGGTGATCACCTCGTGGAGCACGTTCTTGACGGTCCGTTCGGAGTAGGAGGTCTTGCGCGCGATCTCCGCGGTGTCCAGGCCCTCCGACACCAGGCGCAGCATGTCCGCCTCGCGCGAGGTCAGGGTGGACAGGGACACCGAGCGCGGGTCGAGCGCGGAGCGCTGCAGGCTGCCCATGTGGTCGAGGAGTTTCGCGAGGAGGTCGCCGGGCAGCACTCCCTCGCCGTTCGCTATCGCCAGGACCAGCCGCAGGAGCCGGTCCTGGTCGGCCTCCGCGCGCCGCAGGACCGCGCTGACCCCGCATTCGATGGCGCGCTGCAGCGCGTCCCCCGACTCGAACGTGCCGACCACGAGCCCGGTGCGGGTGTCGGGGTTGTGCCGCAGCCGGTACAGCAGTGCGGCCGTCTCGTCGTCCACGCTGTCCACGGTGACGAGCGACACCTGTGCGCCGTCGGCCTCCGTGTCGGGGACGAGTTCGATCTCGGGGCGTTGGCGCAGCTGGTGGACGACCCCGACGCGCAGGATCGGATCCGATGCGTACACGGCGACGGTCACCCGCCGACCGGTTCTGCGGGGAGGTGCCGGGGTGGAGGGCTGGGGTATGCCGGTGCCTGAGGTGAGGACGGGGCTGTTGTTGTCAGCGCAGCGCATGTGTCGTACCTGTTCCGTGATGCGTACGTGGGGTGACGGAATTGGCCGGCCTGGTCGGATCTCGACGCTGAGAGCCAACCGGCGGCCGTACATGAGGAGTTGAGGAAGTCTGTGGGGGCATCCGGACTGCCCGGGGCCTTGCCCCCGCGTCCGTGGTGGCGGCCGGGGCGGCGCCGTAGCGTCGTGGCGTGACATCCCCAGCTGCATCTCCCAGCCCTGGCGCGCCCGTCCTCGACATCGAGCCGGTGTCGGTGATGCCGGGCGGTATCGCCACCACGAGCCTGACCGTTCGCAACGACAGCGACATCGTCGAGGCGTACCGCCTGGAAGTCGTCGGCGACTGCGCTGCCTGGACCACGGTGGAACCCGAGCGCGTCTCGCTGTATCCGGGCACCTCGGAAACGGTGACGATCCGTCTGGCGCCGCCCCGTTCGCCCCAGGTGCGGGCCGGGGACGTGCCGCTCGCCGTGCGGGTGCTGCCCACCGAGCAGCCCGACGCGGTGCGGGTCCCCGAGACCACCGTCCATGTCGGCCAGTTCCGGGAACTGCGCGCAGAGAGCGCTCCCAAACGCCGCCGCGGATGGCTGCACGGTCGCTACCGCATCGCCGTGCGCAACGAGGGGAACGCCCCGGTGAAGGTGGGCTTCACCCCCGCGCAGCCCGGCGAGGAGCTGAAGTTCGACTTCGCCCCCGCCGCGCTGAAGCTGGAGCCGGGCGAGTCCGCCGAGGTGGTGCTGAAGGTCCGCACCGGTAGCCCGGTGTGGTTCGGATCCCCCGTGACCTGGCCGTTCACCGTGGAGGTGGCCGAGACCGAGGACGGCGAGGGCGGCGACTCCGCCGCGGCGCGCCCCGAGCAGGAGGCCGTACGGGCTCCGCTGGAAGTGGAGTTCGTCCAGATCCCGATCTTCCCGACGTGGCTGCTCGCGGTGCTGGCCGCGCTGCTCGCGCTGCTGCTCGCCTGGTTCATGCTGGTACGCCCGGCCGTGCGCTCCACGGCCAAGGAGGCCGCCGCCGAGGCCGCCAGGAATCCGGCGCCCGCCGCGGACGCGGCGGGGCAGACCCCGGTGACCGGTGACGGCAAGCAGCCGGGCGGCGCGGGTACGGGACCGGGCGCGGCCAAGGGCAACCAGCCCGGCGCGGGCGGCGGCGGTGGGGGCGCCGGGACCGGCGGCGGTGCGGGCGGGCTGCAGAGCTCGGCCACCATCGACCTGCAGACCGGCGGTGGCCAGAACAAGACCGGCTCGTACACGGTGCCCGCGGGCAAGGTCTTCGGGATCACGGACCTCGTCGTCGCCAACTTCCAGGGCGACGAGGGCGTGGTGACGATCAACTTCGGTGACCGCAAGATCACGACGATCGCGCTGGAGACGTTCCGAAACCAGGACTACCACTGGGTCACCCCCATCAGCATCACCGAGAGCCAGACTGTGACCGTTCAGGTGACCTGTGCAAAGCCGGGCACGCCGGCCACCGGCCGCCAGGCGCAGGAGTGCCACGAAGTCCTCAACGTGAGTGGTGTGCTGAGCGACCTCAGGTGACCCGAGCGGCACGGACATCGTCCGTCAGGCTCGCCCAGGAACAAAGCGGACCCGTGCCGGTCCGTCCGGAAAGTGTTTGCCGGACGGACCGGTGACGGGTCGTCGGCAATCGCGCCTTCCGGTGCGGTTACGCCGTTCCACGGCTATTGCCGACCTACTGGACGGTAGTGAGGCAGCCGGAAAATATGGCTGCAATTCGATGTTGGTCCAGGTCCCTCGCCGTACGGCCCGAGGGCACACCGCCCGGGCGCGCGGGCGGCCGGGCCGTCGGGGGGTTACGGCTGGTAGCAGCCCTCATGCAGCCGGTGGCTGAAAACCTGCGGTGACGCACTCCGGCACGACGGGGGCAGGGTTCGTTCGTGATCCCGTGGCCGGCCGGGGAGGACCGGCTCAGGGCCAGACGAGGCAGTACGGCTGGTGGCCGGCCTCGTGGAGGCGGTGGCTGAAGTCCTGCCACTCGTGGAGCAGCTGGTAGACGTTGAAGGCGTCGCTCGGGCCGCCGCGGTCCGGGACCGTGGACCAGATGAAGGCGGCGGCGCCCACGGACTCCTCGCCGATCCCGCGGAGCGGGTCGACCACCGTCATCGGGAGCTTGACCACCGCGTAGTCGGGGTGGAGCACGACCAGCTCCAGCGGCGGCACCTTGTGCAGGGGTATGCCCTCGATGCCGGTCAGGACCATCGCGGCCACCGTCTCCGGCTTGATCTTGGTGAACAGGCCACCCATGCCGAGCTCGTCGCCGCCGAGCTCCTCCGGCCGCATCGTCACCGGGACCCGCGCAGCCGTCGCACCGTCCGGGGCGCCGAAGTACTTGTACGTCACGCCCATGCCGCGACCCCGGGGCACGTCGTCCTCCGCCGCTGCGGGCTCCGGCACGGCGTCGGCCGCCTCGGTGGCGCGCCGGCGGTGCCTGCCCCGGCGGCGGGCCTCGCGGGCTTCGCGGGCGCGCTGCGGATCGAGGCCGTCCGTACCCTCGCCCGGTCCACCACCGCGTTGCATATCTCCACCCGACTGGTCTTGCTCGTCCCGGCCCCGCGACCTCCGCCGCGCAGCCTGATCATCATGGCAGTGACCTCCCCCGCGGCGACGCGGTGAAACGCCCGCCCGCAAGTCTGTCGCAGCCTCTGAGACCATGGCTGGTGTGAGCTACCCGTACCCGTATGAAGCCCCAGTTTCGCAGACGCTCTTCGAGCGCGCCTCCCTCGTGACCCCCGGCGGCGTGAACTCTCCCGTGCGCGCCTTCCGTGCCGTGGGCGGTACGCCCCGGTTCATGGTGTCCGGCACCGGTCCGTACCTCACCGATGCCGACGGCCGCGAGTACGTGGACCTCGTCTGCTCGTGGGGGCCGATGATCCTCGGCCACTCCCACCCCCAGGTGATCGAGGCCGTCCAGGCGGCCGTCGCCCGCGGTACCTCCTTCGGCACGCCCGGTGAGGGCGAGGTGGCGCTCGCGGAGGAGATCGTCGCGCGCATCGAGCCCGTCGAGCAGGTGCGCCTGGTGTCCTCCGGGACGGAGGCGACCATGTCGGCGATCCGGCTGGCACGCGGCTTCACCGGTCGCGCCAAGGTCGTGAAGTTCGCCGGCTGCTACCACGGTCACGTGGACGCCCTGCTGGCCGCCGCCGGTTCCGGTCTGGCGACTTTCGCGCTTCCGGACACCCCCGGCGTCACGGGCGCGCAGGCCGGCGACACGATCGTGCTGCCCTACAACGACCTCGAAGCGGTCCGGTCCGCCTTCGCCGCGCACCCCGGCGAGATCGCCTGCGTGATCACCGAGGCGGCGCCCGGCAACATGGGCGTGGTCACCCCCGCCGAGGGCTTCAACCAGGGGCTCGCGGACCTGTGCCGCGAGAACGGCGCGCTCTACATCTCCGACGAGGTCATGACGGGCTTCCGCACCTCCCGCGCCGGCTGGTACGGCGTCGACGGGGTCAAGCCCGACCTGATGACCTTCGGCAAGGTCATGGGCGGCGGTTTCCCCGCCGCGGCGTTCGGCGGCCGCGCCGACGTCATGGGCCACCTCGCCCCCGCGGGTCCCGTCTACCAGGCCGGCACGCTCTCCGGTAACCCCGTCGCCACCGCCGCCGGCCTCGCGCAGCTGCGGCTGCTCGACGCGGCCGCGTACGAGAAGGTCAACGCCGTCTCGGCGGAGATCCAGGGCCTGGTCACCGGGGCGCTCGCGAAGGAGGGCGTGGCGCACCGCCTGCAGACCGCGTCCAACATGTTCTCCGTCTTCTTCACCGAGGACGCGGTCCGCAACTACGACGACGCGAAGAAGCAGGAGAGCTTCCGCTTCAACGCGTTCTTCCACTCGATGCTGGCGCAGGGCGTCTACCTGCCGCCGTCCGCCTTCGAGTCCTGGTTCGTCTCCACCGCCCACGACGAGAAGGCGATCGAGCGCGTCGCGGCGGCACTGCCGGCCGCCGCCCGGGCCGCCGCGGAGGCCACGGCATGAGCGACGACGGCCGCGACGTGACGTCCGACCTCACCGTCGTGCACCTGGTGCGCCACGGTGAGGTGCACAACCCGGACGGGGTCCTGTACGGGCGCCGCGAGGGCTACCACCTCTCGGAGCTGGGCCGCCAGATGGCGGACCGGGTCGCCGAGCACCTCAAGAGCCGGGACATCGCCTACGTGGTGTCCTCCCCGCTGGAGCGGGCGCAGGAGACGGCCGAGCCGATCGCCAAGGCCCACGGCCTCGACCTGGCGACGGACGCGCGGCTGCTGGAGGCGGAGAACGTCTTCGAGGGCAAGACCTTCGGCGTCGGCGACGGCGCGCTGCGCAAGCCCGGCAACTGGAAGCACCTGACGAACCCGTTCAAGCCCTCCTGGGGCGAGCCGTACGTCGAGCAGGTGGTCCGGATGATGAGCGCGCTGGAGGCCGCGCGCGACGCGGCCCGCGGCCGCGAAGCGGTGGCGGTCAGCCACCAGCTGCCGATCTGGATCGTGCGCAGCTTCGCCGAGAAGCGCCGGCTGTGGCACGACCCGCGCCGTCGGCAGTGCACGCTCGCGTCCCTGACGTCCTTCACGTTCCAGGGCGACAGGCTGGTCTCCGTGGGCTACAGCGAGCCGGCCCGGGACCTGGTCCCGGCGCACCTGCTGGCGGGTGCCAAGCCGGTGAAGGGCGCGTCCAAGGCGTTCGGCGCCTGACCCGGACCTGACCCGGGCCCGCCGCAGGTCTGATCCGGCCCTGCGGCAGGTCTGATCCGGACCTGCCGCAGGTCTGATCCGCGTCGCGTCCGACGGTCTGTTACGGGCCGTTACAGGCCTGTCTAATTAAATACAAGATGCGCGGGAATCACCGTGTCAGCACACATGTCCGGCCAACTTGTCCGTTTATATGGACTTTGGGCCGGGTGGGGTGACGCCGATGGGGACGGTGACATGCGCGACATCAGGGGAGTCAGTCGGAGGGGGTTGCTGGGACTGGGACTTGGCGCCGCGGCCGCGATGGGAGTCGCCGGCTGCGGACTGCCCGACGTGTCCGGTCCCGGCGCTGCCGGACCCGTGAAGAACCCGAAGCCCGGCGAGGGGCCGCCGGGCAGGCCCATCGGTGACGGCTCCACCGCCGACACCGGCCCGCAGCCCCACCAGCCCGACCGGCCCGTGCCCCTCCAGCCGGGTGAGACGCCGCCCCAGTTCGTGGTCTTCAGCTGGGACGGCGCGGGGGAGATCGGCAACGGTCTCTTCCCGCGCTTCCTCAAGCTCGCCAAGGACCACGGCGCCACCATGACCTTCTTCCTCTCCGGCATCTACCTGCTGCCCGAGTCGAAGCGGAGCCTCTACCGGCCGCCGAACAATCCCGTCGGCGCATCCGACATCGGCTACCTCAAGGACGAGAACGTCCGGGCCACCCTCGCCTGCGTCCGCGAGGCGTGGCTCGACGGGCACGAGATAGGGACGCACTTCAACGGCCACTTCTGCGGGGGGCCCGGCTCCGTCGCCCGCTGGACCCCGGCCGACTGGGAGAGCGAGATCGACCAGGCCATGTCCTTCGTCACGCGCTGGCGCACGAACACCGGCTTCGCCGACATGGAGCCGCTGCCCTTCGACTACCGCAAGGAGCTGACCGGCGCCCGCACCCCCTGCCTCCTCGGCCGGGACAACCTCCTGCCGACCGCCCGGAAGCTGGGCTGGCGCTACGACGCCAGCTCGCCCGGCGGCCTCCAGGTCTGGCCCGAGCGCCGGTCGGGCGTCTGGGACCTGCCGCTGCAGGCCCTCCCCTTCCCGGGGCACTCCTTCGAGGTGCTGTCGATGGACTACAACATCCTCGCCAACCAGTCGAAGAACACCACGCAGGGCGTGCCCGCCCACTACCCGGCCTGGCGTTCCCAGGCCACGGCCACCTACCTCGGCGGCTTCCGCCGGGCCTACGAGACCAACCGCGCACCCCTCTTCATCGGCAACCACTTCGAGGAGTGGAACGGCGGCATCTACATGGACGCGGTCGAGGAGGCGCTCAAGGGCATGGCGGACAAAAGGGATGTAAGGCTCGTATCGTTCCGGCAGTTCACCGACTGGCTGGAGGTCCAGGACCCCAAGGTGCTCGCCCGGCTGCGCACCCTCGGTCCCGGGCGGGCACCCGCCGGTGGCTGGAACACGTACCTCACCGCCGCCTGATACATCGCCTGACCAGGGCATTGACACCCGGCCGGGGGGTGCGGAAAATCCGCGAATTGCTCATGCGAAACTTTTCACATGAGCCTTAGCCGCGCCCCCCGACGCCGCTCACCCAGCGGCCGCGCCCTCCTGCTGACCGCGGTGACCGTCACCGGCGCCCTCACGCTCACGGCGTGCAGCGGTTCGGACAGCGGCAAGCCGACCGGCAGCGGCGGCAACTACGTCACGGGCGCGAGCGGCATCTCCACCTCCGCCAAGGGCGAGCGGACCGAGGCCCCGGGGCTGGACGGCGAGACCGTCGACGGCAAGACCCTCGACACGACCGGCCTCAAGGGCAAGGTCGTCGTCCTCAACGTCTGGGGCTCCTGGTGCCCGCCGTGCCGCGCCGAGGCCCCGGCCTTCGCGAAGGTCTCGAAGGAGTTCGCGGACGCCGGCAAGGACGTCGTCTTCGTGGGCCTCAACGTCCGCGACAACAGCAAGCAGAACGCCGCCTCCTTCGAGGAGACCTTCGGGATCCCCTACCCGAGCCTCTACGACCCCGACGGCAAGCTGCTGCTCCGCTTCCCCAAGGGCAGCCTCCACCCGAACGCCATCCCCTCCACGCTCGTCCTGGACCGGGAGGGCAAGATCGCCGCACGCACCCTGGCCCCCCTCGGCGAGGACAAGCTGCGCTCCATGATCGACCCCGTCCTCGCGGAGCAGTGACCTCGTGGTCCACTACGTGCTCGCCGCCGAGGTCACCGGGGTGAACGAGACGGTCCTGAACGGGGCGCTGCTGCTGGCGCTGCCGATCGCGCTCCTCGCCGGGCTGGTCTCCTTCTTCTCGCCCTGCGTCCTGCCCCTGGTCCCCGGCTACCTCTCCTACGTGACCGGCGTCAGCGGCGCCGACCTCGCCGAGGCCCGGCGCGGACGCATGCTGGCGGGCGCGCTGCTGTTCATCGCGGGCTTCACCGCCGTCTTCGTCTCCACCGGAGCGCTCTTCGGCTTCTTCGGCCAGACCCTCCGGGAGAACAACGAGATCATCTCCCGCGTCCTGGGCGGGGTGGTGATCTTCATGGGCCTCTTCTTCATGGGGGCGATCCCGGGTCTGACGATGCGGGAGTTCCGCTTCCACCGGAAGCCGACGGCCGGCCTGCTCGGCGCGCCCCTGCTCGGCGTGCTCTTCGGGGTCGGCTGGACCCCCTGCATGGGCCCCACCCTCGCCGCCGTCACGACCCTCTCCCTCGACCAGGCGAGCGCCGGCCGCGGCGCGCTGCTGACGGTCGTCTACTGCCTGGGCCTCGGCGTGCCCTTCGTCCTCGCCGCGATCGCCTTCCGCAAGGCGCTCGGTGCATTCGGCTGGGTGAAGAAGCACTATGCATGGGTGATGCGCATCGGCGGCGGCATGCTGATCCTCACCGGCCTGCTGCTCGTCACAGGTTTGTGGGACAGCATCGTCACCGACATGCAGGCCTGGACCCAAAGCTTCACGGTGGGGATCTGAGGAACCGACGGACATGAGTACGACTGACAAAGCGTCCACCGAGGCGTCGCACGAGCCCGTCCCGGCGGACGCCGCAGAGGCAGCGGCCGGCTCCCAGCTGTCCACCGCCCCCGTCGAGGACAGCGGTCCCGTCGGCATCGGCGTGATCGGCTGGGCCCGCTGGTTCTGGCGGCAGCTCACCTCCATGCGGGTGGCGCTGATCCTGCTCTTCCTGCTGTCCCTGGGAGCCATCCCCGGCTCCCTCGTCCCGCAGACCAACGTCGACGCGATGAAGGTCGCCGAGTGGAAGGACGAGCACTCCTCCTACGTCGGCGTCGCCGAGGCGCTCCAGCTCTTCGACGTCTACAGCTCGGTGTGGTTCTCCGCGATCTACCTGCTGCTGTTCGTCTCCCTGATCGGCTGCATCATCCCGCGCGCCTGGCAGTTCGTCGGCCAGCTCCGCGGCCGCCCGCCGGGCGCCCCCAAGCGGCTCGACCGGCTGCCAGCCCACACCACATGGCGTACGGACAGCACCCCGGACGAGGTCCTCTCGTACGCGAGGACGCTGCTCGCGGGGAAGCGCTTCCGCACCGAGGCGGGCCGCGGCACCGTCGCGGCGGAGAAGGGCTACCTCCGCGAGGCGGGCAACCTGGTCTTCCACGTCGCGCTGATCGTGATGCTCGTCGCCTTCGCCTGGGGCCAGTACTTCAAGTCCGAGGGCGGCAAGCTGGTCCTGCGCGGCAGCGGCTTCTCGAACACGCTCACCCAGTACGACGACTTCAAGCCCGGCACGCTCTTCCACCCGGACGACCTGCCGCCGTTCAGCTTCACGCTGGACCGCTTCGACGCCACCTACGAGATGTCCGGCCCGCAGCGGGGCACCCCGCGCGACTTCAAGGCGTACGTCACCCTCAGCGAGGGCGCCCACGGAACGCCGCAGAAGCGCGAGATCCAGGTCAACAAGCCCCTGGAGATCGACGGGTCCAAGGTCTACCTGCTCGGCCACGGCTACGCGCCGATCATCTCGGTGACCGACCCCACCGGGAAGGTGATCTACAAGGACGCCGTTCCGGTGCTCCCGCAGGACGGCAACCTCACCTCCACCGGAGCCGTCAAGGTCGCCGACGGCTACAAGGACAAGGACGGCAAGCCGGAGCAGCTCGGCTTCACCGCCGTCTTCGTGCCGACCTTCGCCGGCGAGGGCAAGGGGACGATGTTCTCGCAGTTCCCCGCCCTCCTGAACCCGCAGCTCATGCTCAACGCCTGGCACGGCAGCCTCGGCGTGGACTCGGGCCTGCCGCAGAACGTCTACCGGCTCGACACCTCCAAGATGGAGGCCTACAAGGACGCGTCGGGCCAGCAGCTCATCAAGAGGCTGGCGCCCGGCGACACGATGACCCTGCCGGACGGCGCGGGCACCGTGAAGTTCGAGGGCATCGAGCGGTGGGCCACCTTCTCCGTCACCCGCCAGCCCGGCAGCGGCCTCGCCCTCGCGGGCGCGATCGCCGCCATCGCGGGCCTGGCCGGGTCGCTGTTCATCCGGCGCCGCCGGATCTGGGTGCGCGCCGTGGCGGGCAAGGACGGCGTGACCGTCGTCGAGATGGCGGGCCTCGGCCGCAGCGAGTCCGCCAGGCTCCCGGAGGAGCTGGCGGAGCTCGCCGCCACGCTGCACGAGCGGGCGCCGACCGCGACGCCCGCCGAACCCGTCGAAGAAACCCCCGAAGGAGAGCGCGGATGACGCCGCTCGCTGCCGCAGCCAACGAGAACCTGGCTCAGATCAGCAACTACCTGATCTATTCGTCGATGGCGGTCTACACGCTCGCCTTCTTCGCGCACATCGCCGAGTGGACCTTCGGCAGCCGCAGCAAGGTCGCCCGCACGGCCGCCGCGCTGACCGGCTCCCAGGAGACCGCCGCCCCGGCCGTGCAGGTGCGCGGCAAGGGCGGCGCCACCGCCGTACTGGACCGGCCCAAGGTCACCACCCGCTCCGGCGCCGGCACCCGTGACGTCCCGGACGGCCCCGGCGCAGCCGGTGGCACCGTGCAGGGCGACCTGTACGGCCGGATCGCGGTCTCGCTGACCGCGCTCGCCTTCCTCGTCGAGGCGGCCGGCGTCGTCACCCGCGCCATGTCGGTCGAGCGGGCCCCCTGGGGCAACATGTACGAGTTCTCGATCACCTTCTCCACGGTGGCCGTCGGCACGTACCTGGCGCTCCTCGCCCTGAAGAAGAACGTCCGCTGGCTCGGCCTGATCCTGGTCACCACCGTCCTGCTGGACCTCGGCATCGCGGTCACCTGGCTCTACACCGACAGCGACCAGCTCGTCCCGGCCCTGCACTCGTACTGGCTGTGGATCCACGTCTCCACCGCCATCTTCTGCGGCGCCGTCTTCTACCTCGGCGCGGCCGGCGCGGTCCTCTACCTCTTCCGCGACGCCTACGAGGGCAAGCTCGCCGGCGGCGGCAAGCCGGGCAGGATCGCCTCCTCGGTCCTGGAGCGGCTGCCCTCGGCGGCCTCGCTCGACAAGTTCTCGTACCGCATCAACGCGGCCGTCTTCCCGCTGTGGACCTTCACGATCATCGCGGGCGCCATCTGGGCCGGCGACGCCTGGGGCCGCTACTGGGGCTGGGACCCCAAGGAGGTCTGGTCCTTCGTGACGTGGGTGGCGTACGCCAGCTACCTGCACGCCCGCGCCACCGCCGGCTGGAAGGGCCGCAAGGCCGCCTACCTGGCGCTCTTCGCCTTCGCCTGCTGGATCTGGAACTACTACGGCGTGAACATCCTGCTCAGCGGCAAGCACTCGTACGCGGGCGTCTGACCGGCCGGAGTGGGACGCTGGTGGCATGTCCCTCGTGAGCCATGCCACCAGCGAACGGCGCGGCGAGAACCACTGGCTGCTCCGCTTCGAGCTGCACCTGCCCTACTCCTACGAGGCCCTCTGGCGCGCCGTGACCACGCCCGACGGGCTCCGCGGCTGGCTGGCCGCGGCCGATGTCCTGGAGCGGCGGCTCGGCGGGGCCGTCACACTGCGCTGGCTGAACACCGGAACCGTGGCGAGCGGCCACGTCTCGGCCTGGGACGTGGAACGCGTCGCCGAGTACACGGTGGCCGGGCTCGGGCGGATGCGCTTCCACCTGGAGGCGGTCGGCACCGACTCCACGGTCATCCGGTTCGTCAACGAGCGCGGGGGGTCCGACGAGGCCCGCCTCGACTGCCTGGCCGGCTGGCACGAGCACTTCGAGCTGCTGGAGGCCGCGCTGGCGGGGCGGCCGACGGACTGGTCCACCTGGACGGACAGCCGCTGGGCCGACCTGCGCGCGTCGTACGCGTCCTTCAGCGAGGCCCGCAAGGCCTCCTGAGCCCGGCGCCCGGCGCCCGGCCCCCCGGCCCCCGGC
>NZ_JOBX01000086.1:0-24569 GCF_000720645.1 Streptomyces sp. NRRL S-378 | reverse complement strand
ATCTGGAACGACCGCGACACCGCCACCCTCCGCGACCACCGCGGCAACGTCATCGACACCGAATCCTGGGGCCGCCGCGGACACCACCACCGCGGCTGACGTACGGAAGGGCCTGCCCGCGGTGACGGCGGCGCGCGACGCGGACGTCCTTCAGCGCGTCGGGTAGTCCGTGTAGCCGCGGGCGTCGCCCCCGAAGAAGGTGGACGGGTCCGGGGTGTTGTACGGGCCTTCGGTGCGCAGGCGGTCCGGCAGGTCGGGGTTGGCGAGGAAGAGCGCACCGAAGGCGACGAGGTCGGCGGTGCCGCCCTCGACCAGCGCGAGGGCGCGGTGGTCGGTGGGGCCCTCCGTGGCCGGGTTCAGCACGAGCAGTCCGGAGAACTGCTTGCGCAGGGCGAGGGTGGTCTCCCGCACCTCGGGGCCGTACTCCAGTACGTGCAGGTAGGCCAGCCCCAGCCCGTCGATCTCCTTGACCAGCGCCTCGTAGACGGGCTGCGCGTCGGGCTCGGAGATGTCGTTGTACGGGTTGCCCGGCGAGATGCGCAGGGCCGTGCGCTCGGCGCCGATCGCGGCGGCGACCGCCTTGACCACCTCGACCGCGAAGCGGATGCGGTTCTCGGCCGGCCCGCCCCACTCGTCGGTGCGCAGGTTCGAGCCCGGGGCCAGGAACTGGTGGATCAGGTAGCCGTTCGCCCCGTGCAGCTCCACGCCGTCGAATCCCGCCTCGATGGCGTTCCGGGCGGCTGCGGCGTAGTCGGCGATGGTGGCCCGCACCTCGTCGCCGGTCAGCTCGTGGGGGGTCGTGAAGTCCTTCATGCCCTCGCCCGTGAACAGCTGGCCGGCCGGCCTGACCGCCGACGGGGCCACCGGGACCAGCCCGTCGGGCAGCAACGACGGGTGGCCGATGCGGCCGGAGTGCATCAGCTGGGCGAAGATCCGCCCGCCGGCCGCGTGGACGGAGTCGGTGACCTCGCGCCAGGCCGCGACCTGCTCGGCGCTGTGCAGGCCGGGGGTGAAGGGGTAGCCCTGTCCGACCACGGACGGCTGGACGCCCTCGCTGATGATCAGACCGGCCGAGGCGCGCTGGGTGTAGTACTCGGCGACGAGGGGGGTGGCGATTCCGCCCTCACCTGCGCGGCTGCGGGTCATCGGCGCCAGGACGATCCGGTTGGCGAGGGTGCTCCCCCCGGCCAGGCGGACGGGATCGAAAGCGCTGGTCATCTTTGCCTCCATAGATACTTGGTCGGCCAATTAATGGCTTCGGGATGCAGCGTACCCCATTAGTTGGCCGACCAAGGTAAAATCTGGGCAGCGGGTAAAATCGGCGGAGCGGACGACGGTCCGGGCGGGGACCCGCCCACCGGAACCCGTCTCACCCCACCAGGAGGAGTCGCCCCCATGACCGCGGAAGCCGCCCAGGAACCGGGCACGCCCATGCAGTGCGCGGCCGTGCCCGGCGCCGTACTGGACGGGCCGGTGAGCCACGCGATCAGCCGGGTGGCCCGGCTCCACCGGATCGCCGCGGGCCGCCTCCTTCGGGACCTCGGACTGCATCCGGGCCAGGAGTTCCTGATGATGCACTTGTGGGACAGCGGGGCCGTGCGGCAGTCCGAGCTGATCAAGGCGGTCGGGCTGGACCCGTCCACGGTGACCAAGATGCTCCAGCGGCTCGAACAGTCCGGCCATGTCCGCCGCCGCCCCGACCCGGCGGACCGGCGCGCCTCCCTGGTGGAGGCGACGGAAGCGAGCTGCGGGCTCCTCATGGCGGTCCGGGGGGCGTGGGGCGAGCTGGAGCGTCAGACCCTGGAGGGGCTGGACGGCACCGAACGCGCCGAGCTGGGCCGCCTGCTGGGCAAGGTGGAGGCGTCCCTCTGCACGACGATCGCCCGAACCGGCGACGCGGAGTGCACCACCCCGCGCAAGGGCCCGCTCGACTGCTGAGGGAAGCGCTCGCCGCCCGCACCCGGTGCGCACCGGGTGCGGGCCCGGCGTGAGCACCCAGCCCACCCGGTCCGGCCCGGCATGCCTGCCGGCGGTGCTCGCCTTAGCGTGGTTCCGTGCGCCACACCACCGCGGCCGCGGCCGTGACGGCCGCCCTGTGCGCGGCCGCACTGGCCTGCTCGACGCAGGCCGCCCCGTCGCGGGCGCCGGCCGGACCGCCCGACCCGCCGGTCCGGTTCACCGCGCGCGTCACGACCGTGCCGCAGGAGAAGCTGGGCGCCTCCCACCGGGCGGGCTGCCCGGTCCCGCCGGACCGGCTCCGGCTCGTCCGCATGACCCACTGGGGCTTCGACGGCCGCACCCACGCGGGTGAGATGGTCGTCCACGAGGACGCCGTACGCCCCCTCCTGCACGTCTTCGAGCGGGCCTTCGAGGCACGGTTCCCGATCCGCCGGATGCACGTGATGGCCGAGTACCGCGACGACGCAGACGCCATGGCCGACGACAACACGTCGGCCTTCAACTGCCGTCCCGTTACCGGCGACCCCCGGCGACTGTCCCAGCACGCCTGGGGCGACGCGGTCGACATCAACCCCGTCGAGAATCCGTACGTCGACATCAACGGGGTCGTGCACCCGCCGAACGCGCGCCCCCACCTGCGGCGGTCCCCGGCCCGTCGGGGCCAGATCCAACCCGACGACGCCGTATCCGCGGCCTTCCGCGAGGTGGGCTGGCAGTGGGGCGGCCGCTGGGCCAACCCGGACTACCAGCACTTCTCCGCCAACGGCGAGTGAGCACCGCCGGCGAGTGAGCACCGCCGGCGACCGAGACGGCCCGGCACGTCACGGCGACCCGGCACGTCACGGCGGCCCGGGTACCTCCGCGGCCCTGCCGGAACCGGCCTCCCGGGAGGGCTAGGCGGTCAGGCCGCCCCTTCCGGATCGCGCCGCGCGGCCCTGGGCGGGCAGGATCCGGAAGGGGCCGCGCACGCGCCCGGCGTTGCCGCACACTCCCGCCTCACGGCCGCCGCCCGCGGTCCCGGCCCGCCGTGCCGGAGCGGATGACCGCCACCGCGGCCGCGATCAGGCCGGCCGCGAGGAGCAGGCCGTGGGGCAGGACGGCGCCGGCGACGGCCGCGCCGAGGGCGGCGGCCAGGGCCAGGGCCAGAACGGCCCCCGGCCGGACCGGTCCCTGCCCGGGCTTGCGTCCGGAGCGCGGACGCGGGCGCCGGAGCACGGCCCGCGTGGGGTGGGTCTCGCCGCGCTGGGGCATCGCCGCTCCTCTCGTGCCCGGGCGCGCCGTCATCCGCCGGAGGGCATCACGTACGGACAACACCGTGACCTGGGTGACCCGTTGGGGCCGAGGCCGGGGCGGGAGCGCACCGGCTCCGGCACCGCGTCCCTCCCGCAACGGGAGTCTTCCTCCACCCCCACCTTCACCCGGGGCGTCGGCGCCGCACATCGGGGCCGGCACCCATCGTGGCGGCGCGCGCCTCCGTGCTGCCGCCCGTCCTCGCGGCGCCCCCGTGCGAGGCGCCCCCGTGCGTGGCGACGCGGGTCATGACCGGCTCGCCGGGACCGGTCCCGGCGGCTCGGCGCAGCGCAGGCTGTCGCCGGTCACCGGGGCGCCGTCGGCGATGTTGCGGTCGTAGGTGACGGTCCTCACCCGGACCGGATCCGTGCCGACGGCGACGTCGAAGACGGCGTCGTGACCGGGAACGGCTTCCAGCCGGGAGCCCGGCAGGGCCGCGGCGAGGGTCGCCGCGTGCTCCTCCTGGCCCGGGGCGTAGCGGACGACCGGCGGACCCGCCGGGCGTACGGGCGGTGCGGACGGGGAGGTGTCGGTGACGACGAAGCCGTTGCTGCGCAGCGCCGCCGCCACGGTGGCGTCGTCCACCCGGACCCCGATGACCGCGGGGTTGGTCGGCGCCGGGGTCTCCGCGACGGGCTGGATCCGGGTGTCACCGGTGATCGGGCGGTCGGCGCCCAGGGCTTCCCACAGTGCGGCGGACCGGGCCTCGTCCCACACGAGCGTGGACCCCACGCCCGGCACGCGGTGGTCGAAGAGGCGGATGGGGACGGTGGCGAACTCCGTACGGTCCGCACGCAGACGGCCGAGCGCCCAGCCGATGCGGATCAGGTCGCCCGGGCCCGTCCCCGCGTCGGTGCGCACGGTCTTCAGGAGGGTGTGGACCGTCCGTGCGGTGCGCACGGGGCTGGCCAGGGCGCCCTCGACGGTGAGGCGGGCCAGCAGGTCGTTGACCACGCGCTGCTGGCGGCGTACGCGGCCCAGGTCCCCGGGCCGGAGGTTGACGTGCCGGGCACGGACGTAGCGCAGGGTCCTGTTGCCGTCGGTGTGGTGGCGGCCGGCCGTGATGTCCAGGCCGGAGTTCTCGTCCTTGAGCGGCCTGTCCGTGCACACCGTCCCGCCGCCGAGGTTGTCGATGGTCCGCTCGAAGCCGGCGAAGTCGGTCTCCAGGTAGTGGTCGACGTGGAGTCCGGTGGCCTTCTCGACGGTGGCGACCGTGAGCGGGCCGCCACCGAGGGCGAACGCACCGTTGATCTTGCCGCTGCGCGGCGGCACGGCGGGGCCGGCGTATGCGACGTAGGAGTCGCGGGGGATGGAGACGACGCTCGCGCGGCGCTCGTCCTCGGACAGGTGCACGAGCATCATCACGTCGGTGCAGTTGCACCCTTTCCCGCCCACGTGGAGCCGGTTCTTCTCGGCGGTGGAGAGCCCCGCGCGGCTGTCGATGCCCACGACCAGGATGTTCGTGCCCCGTCCACCCCCTGCCCCTGCCGCTGCCGCGGCGGGGTGGGCCGATAGGGCCTGCGGGCCCACGAGGGATCCGCAGGAAAGGGCGGTCACGCAGGCGAGAGCAACAGCGAGTCGGCGCAATGCGGATCCCCCAAACGGGACGAAATGGACTCGGACCGCGACTGTAGGGGGAGCGGGCGGCGGAGCCGGAGGAGGAGCGGTCGTGTACACGCCGGTGTCACCCGCGCGGCGGGCGGCACGAGGTACCGGGGGGTCACGACGTACCGCGCGGCCATGATGTACCGGGCGGCCACGTGGCTTCCGCGACCGGGTCGGCGGAGCCGCCGCCCGTCTGCCGGCGCTCGGTGAACCAGGCCGCGACGGGCTGGGTGTAGCGGGCGGTGAGCGGCCCGACGATGACGAGGATGAGCACGTACGCGGTGGCGAGCGGGCCCAGCGCCGGTTCGATGCCGGCCGTGACGGCGAGGCCGGCGATGACGATGGAGAACTCCCCGCGGGCCACGAGCGTGCCGCCGGCCCGCCAGCGGCCCTTGACCCCGATGCCGGCCCGCTTGGCCGCCCAGTAGCCGGTGGCGATCTTCGTACCGGCGGTGACCAGTGCCAGTGCGAGGGCGGGCAGCAGGACGGGCGGGATGCTCGCCGGGTCGGTGTGCAGGCCGAAGAACACGAAGAACACGGCGGCGAACAGGTCCCGCAGCGGGCTCAGCAACGTGTGCGTGCCCTCGGCGACCTCGCCCGACAGGGCGATGCCGACCAGGAACGCGCCGACGGCGGCGGAGACCTGGAGCTGCTGGGCGATGCCCGCGACGAGCAGCGTCAGGCCGAGGACCACGAGGAGCAGCTTCTCCGGGTCGTCGCTGGAGACGAAGCGGGAGATGTGGCGCCCGTAGCGGACCGCCACGAACAGGACCGCCCCGGCGACACCGAGGGCGATGGCCAGGGTCGCGCTGCCGGCGGCGAGGCTGACCCCGGCGAGGAGGGCGGTGATGATCGGCAGGTAGACGGCCATGGCCAGGTCCTCGAGGACCAGGATGGACAGGATGACCGGCGTTTCGCGGTTGCCGAGCCGGCCCAGGTCTCCCATGACCTTGGCGATGACGCCGGAGGACGAGATCCAGGTGACGCCCGCCAGGACCACGGCGGCGACCGGCCCCCACCCCAGGAGCAGGGCCGCGGCCGCGCCGGGCAGGGCGTTGAGGGTGAAGTCGACGATCCCGGCGGGGTACTGGGTCTTGAGGTTGGAGACGAGGTCGCTGGCGGTGTACTCCAGACCCAGCATCAGCAGGAGCAGGATGACGCCGATCTCGGCGCCGATGGCGACGAACTCCTCGCTCGCGCCCAGCGGGAGGAGGCCGCCCGTGCCGAAGGCCAGCCCCGCGAGCAGGTACAGGGGTATGGGCGAGAACTTCAGGCGGCCCGCGACCCGGCCCAGCAGGCCCAGTCCGAGGATGATCGCTCCGAACTCGATGAGGAAGACGGCAGAGTGCACGCGATCACTCCCTGCCGAGGATCGTCGCGGCGGCGTCGACGCCCTCGCGGGTGCCGATCAGGATGAGGGTGTCACCGCCGGCGAGGCGGAAGTCCGGGGCCGGGGAGGGGCGGGCCTCGGCCCGCCGCAGCACCGCCACGACCGATACGCCGGTCTCGGTGCGCATCCTGGTCTCGCCCAGCACGCGGCCGTTCCAGTGCGAGTGCGCGGAGAGCTCTACGCGCTCGGCGACCAGGCCCAGATCGGTGGTGTGCAGGAGGTTCGGGCTGTGGTGCGCCGGCATCAGCGCGTCGATCAGCGAAGCAGTCTCGGCTCCCGTCAGGTGCAGCGACTCGGCGCAGGCGTCCGGGTCGTCGGCCCGGTACAGGCTGACGGTGCGGGTGCCGTCCCGGTGCGCGATGACCGACAGGTTGCGGTGTTCGCGCGTGGCGAGGTCGTACTGGACGCCGATGCCGGGCAGTGGCGTCGTACGCATCCGTGGAGCAGGCACAGCCCATCCCCCTCGTGTTGTGAGCCTTGTGACGGTGGTGCGGCACGCGACGGATCCGGGGAGTCCTGGCGATACGGGTGATCGGAGTGATCCGAGTGGTCCGGACCGTCCAAGCATGCGGAATCCGCGCGGCCGGGTTCATGCTGCCATGTTTCGCAGGGCCGGAATATGGGTGTCGGCACGGATGGACAGCGGCCCGCACCACTGGTGAGGATTGAGGCGGTAGTGGGTTCTGTCGCAGGTCAGGGCATGCAGAGGCAGCCCGGGTCGGGGAGCATGGACGGGATGGGACGGGGATGGGAGGCAGCGGGCCGGAAAGGGCCGTGGCCATGTCGTTGTACTGGCGGATCTTCCGGCTGCACGCCGCCGTGCTCGTCGTCGCGGTCCTGCCGCTGTTGGGTCCGGTCACCGTGTCGACCCCGTGTCCTTGACGTCAACGTCCAGGGCGGCCTGCCCGGCAGCATGACGTCCACCACCGGCGACCTGGACCATGGCCGCCTTCGGCAGCTGACGGGCCGGCCTACCGTTCCCTCAACTCGCCTTGCCGAGGTCGCCGTTCGTACCTCACAGCGCAGCAGCCCACCGTGGGACAACAGCACAAAGAGCACCACAACAGCACGAACACCTCCCCCTTCTCATAAAAAAGTACCTGTCGACTGGTTTTCTTTCAGGTCACCCGATTACATTGACGACACACCGGAGAGGACACCGCACCGCACCGACAGCGACCGGGAAGGACGACCACGTGGCGAGGGCCAGACAGGAACGGGCCGAGATCACCCGTCAGTCCATCCTCGACGGCGCTGCCATCGCGTTCGACGACTGCGGGTTCGAGGGCACCAGCCTCAGCGACGTCGTCAAGCACGCCGGAGTCACCAAGGGAGCCCTCTACTTCCACTTCCCGTCCAAGCAGGCGCTCGCCCGCACGCTGATGGACGAGCAGTTCCAGGTCTCGGACCACCTTCCGGCGATCGAGAACCCGGGACTGCAGACCGCCATCGACCTGACGCACCAGATGGCACACGGTCTGCGCACCAACGTCCGCGTCCGCGCCGGCATCCGCCTGGTCATCGAGTTCGGCTCCTTCACCCACCCCGACCCGACCCCCTACGACGCCTGGATCGACACCTGCCGTTCCTGCCTGACCCCGGCTCAGCAGGCCGGTGACATCCACCCCGCGCTGGATGTCAACGCCCTCTCGGGGCTCCTCGTCGGAGCGTTCACGGGGATCCAGGTCACCTCGCACGTCCGCACGCGCCGCCAGGACCTCCACACCCGCATCGCGGACCTGTGGAGCTTCCTGCTCCCCAGCATCGTCCCCGCGAACCGGCTGGACCGCTTCCACCCCATGGGCACCCCGCAGTCGTACGGCTCCCCCACCGACTGACCGCACCGCACCGCACCAGGGCGGCCTCGCTCACGCCGTGGCGAACCACGGGGGTGCTCGCCACGGCGTGATCGAGACCGCCCTGCCCGACCTCTCGAACAGGGGTCCACGGGACAATCCTGTCAGGCCCCTACGGGCGTTTCGGCGTGCGCGACCGGACCGCCATCGGCAACCGTGGACCCGCCGCAGGCACCCACCGGACCCGCCGACGTCTCCGAGGAGGCACCCCGTGAACTGGACCATCGAAGTCGTACCCGTCCCCGTCACCGACATGGACCGCGCGAAGGACTTCTACGCCGAGAAGATCGGATTCACCGTCGACCTCGACGACGAGGTCGCCCCCGGGGTGCGCATCATCCAGCTGACGCCGCCCGGCTCCCGGTGCTCCATCGCCCTGCTCCAGGGCATGCCCACGCCGCCCGACACGAAGGTCATGGCACCGGGCACCCTGCACGGCCTGCAGATGTGCGTCACCGACATCGACGCCGCCCACGCGACGCTGACCGGGCGCGGCGTGGCCGTCTCCCCCGTCCGCCACGTCGGCGAGTCGGGCTGGGAGGACGGCAAGGGCGGCACCTGGAACTCCTTCCTGTCCTTCAACGATCCCGACGGCAACGGCTGGATGGTCCAGGAGGCCCCCTCCGACCTGAGCGAACGCTGACCCCGCACCCGCCCCGCCGGTCGGTCGGTCGGTCGAGTACTCTCGCGGCGACCAAGGGCCCATGAGCCCGAAGGAGATCGACGCGCTTCGGCGGGCCGGGCACGACACCGGTCACTCCCGCGTTCGCCGAACAGTTGGTACGGGCCCTGGGTGACGGGATGCGGGCCCCGGAGGCCCTTCCGCGCGATGACGAGTTGTGGCGCGGCTGGGCCAACGATCGCGCCACGACCCTCAAACCGGGGACGCTTTCACCACCGAACGGCTGCCCCTCGATCCCACGGACCGCGCGGCTCGCTGGGCGCTCGTGGCCCTGGCCCTCGCCCACGGCGCCAACGACGGCGGAATGGCCCTGCTGGGGCCCGAGGCTGCCGCCGATCCGGCCTCGTGGCGGATGCGTTGCCGATAGCCGACTGGGTCGGGCAGGAGATCGGCCTCGACCTGGTGCCCGCCGTGCGTGCGGCGTGTGCAGGGGCCGGCCCCGACGCCCTGACGGCACTGGCGCGCACGGAGCAAGCGGCGGCGGCACGGGCCGCGTTGCGCGTGCTGCGAACGTCCGCCCCGCTCCCCGGCCATTGCCAGGAACCACGAGCAGCCGTCCGACGGTGACACGATCCGCCGGGCAGGGACCTGGCGGCCTCCGTCGGGTCAGGCGGGGGCTACGAGGGCGAGCAGCGCGCGGATCTCGCCGACCCGGGGGTGGCTGGGGTGGAGGCAGGGGTCGATCGGTCGAGGTTCAGCCATGCGCCGGAGACCCGGGCGCGGTTGACCGGCCACCCCGAGGACCGTTGCGAAGCCGCGCGAATTTCACGCGACACCCGCGGCCGCCCTCGCGATCATGGCTCGATGACCTCGAAGACGGACCATCTCCGCCTGAACATCGTCTGCCCGCCACCCGACGAGGGCGGCATGGAAGTCCGCCCGATCGTCAATGGCCGGGATCTACTGTCCGACCTGTCGTCCCGTGGCGGGCGAGGCGGCCCCCGGTACGTGGGAGCAGGCCCCCGGCACCTGTTGGGCCGCGCCGGTCCGTTGCATGCCACTACGGCGCCCCACGAGGTTCTTGTCGCCCTATCGGGGTGCGGCGTGGAGGAGTGCTGTGGCGCTCTGTACGTGACGGTCACGCGTGACGGGGAGCACGTCGTCTGGGCGGGCTGGCGCGACCCGGCCCATCAGGGCCTCGACCTGCCGGAGCTTCGGTTCGGCACGGACCAGTACGAGGCCGCGGTCGTCCGGGCCTGCGAGGACCGCAGTTGGCAGTGGCCGGCAGGAGAGGTCGCCCAGCTGCTCGAGGAGAGGCTGAGGGAACGCGGGGACTGGCTGGTCAGGTGGGACTGCGAGCTGGAAGACGTTTGGGCCGCTCGCGCAGAACCCGATCGAATCCACCTCGTTCTGAGGCACCCCCGTGACCGCGCCGATACGAAGCTGCCCTGGATCCAGTTCGGGATGACCCTCCCGATCTCCGCAGACGGCCCGTCGGGGCAGGCCGAGCACCTTGAAGCGTGGCTGACCGCGCGCGATCCGCGTGCCGTCGCAGAGGTCTGGGGAGGTACGGCCGACGCCGAGCGACTGGGGTACCCACGGCCGACGCATCCGCTGTTCATGGGACCGGCAGAAGACGGCGAGCTCAGGCCCGTCCCACCCTTGGACTCCTGCTCGCAACCGCCATCCCAGTGAAAAGCGTGACCGTGCGCGGTGGGGAACCACATAGGGCTCATGCGCGCAGCCCGGCGAGGGAGCCGGTCATGGCTCCATGCAGCGTTGTCCCCCGCGTGATCGAACCGGAGGAACGATGGACATCGTACGGATCATGGAAACGCTGGCTGAGCAGGGAGTAACCGTCACCATCAAGGCGGATGCCGAACGGCGGGAGGCGTTGTCGCCGGTGGCGCCCCGGGACCTGCCCAGGCCCGCAGGCCGAGGGGAAGCGGGAGCCCCGCGGAGCGTCGGCGACCGACGACAACGCGGCGGACCGCGGTGGTCATCGACCACTGCTCGGCAGAGCGGACCAAGTCGTCCGGCGACGCCGTGGCGAGGGCCTCGATCAGGGTGTCTGTGAGGCTGACCATGAACGACGGGCCGCCCTCCGACGCGGACAGCAGGTGACCGGCGCACGAGGCGGCGGAGTCGAGCGGCAGGCCCGCAGGTCGGGGGCGACCGGGCCATCAGCGGCCGGTCCGGTCGCCAGTCGCCAGTTCCCAGTTCCCGGTCGCCGGTCGCCGGTCGCCGGTCGCAAGTTTCCTGTCGCCGGTCGCCGTTTTCCGGTCGTCGGTCGCCTGACGACGGTCCTGGCCATCCATCAGTTCGCCCCCGCGGGCCGGGGTGCGCCCTGGGGTTCGGCGGGGTGGGGTTGCAACCAGCCACGGATGGCGGCCTGGACTCCGGCCTGGAAGCGGGTGTCGGCGTCGAGTTCCTCCAGCATGCGGGTGATCCGACGGCGGGCGGTGTGCACGTGTACGCCGAGCCGGCGGGCGATGGTCTCGTCCTTCAGACCGGAAGCGAGCAGCCCGAGGAGTTCCCGCTGCTCCGCGCTGAGGGGGCTGACGGGGCTGCCGACGGGGGTGGCGCGTGCCCACAGGGACTCGAACAGCGGTAGTGCGGCGCGGTGCAGCAGGGAGTCGCCGAAGACCAGGGCCGCTCCTTCGGTTCCTTCGCTTCCTTCGGCTCCTTCGCCGTCCGAGGGCGCTGGGGGCAGCAGGCAGGTGCGCCGGTCCACGAGGACCAGGCCGGTGGGCAGGCGCTGTCCGATCCGGGCCTGGAGGCCGAGTCGGGTGAGGGCGATCAGTTCTCGGGCCCGTTCGGGGAAGTCGGTACCGCGCCGATCGGTGACGGTCCGTACGGTCACGCCACGGGCCAGCAGACGGCGTATGCGGCCGGCGCCCGCTTCCCCCGCCTCGCCGGCCTCCCCCGCTCCCCCGGACCGGGACGTCGTCAGCGCGCTGCGGTCGAGGACGAGGACTTCCGTCTCGGCGGAGTCGAGCATGGTGCCGAGGCGCGCTTCGACGGCTTCGGCGCCGGTGAGGACCTCTACGCCGGTCGGGGGCCTGGGGGGTAAGACGGGCGGCGGTGGTAGCTCGTGGGCCAGCCGGTCGGCGTAGGTGCGCAGGGACCTCAGCTCCGCAGATTCGCGGTGCAGGAGCGCCTGTCGGCGCTGGATGAGGACGCGCAGTACGGCGGCCGGATCAACGGCCGGGTCGACGGCCGGGCCGGGGGCCGGGTCGACGGCCGGGCCGACGACTGGGGCGGTGGCCGGGCCTGCGGTCGTGCGGATCGTCGCCCTGCTGTCTTCCTGCATGCGGGCCGGAGTCCGGTCGTACGGGTCGGTTTCGATCATGCCGGGGATTTTGACCGCCTTCACAGGGCCCCCACAACTGTGCATGGCCACTTCTGAGGGGGCCCCGGCTCTGGTCGCGAGCCGCCCGCGGCGCTTGCATGGCGGCGACTCACAGCAACGCATCAGGCACTCATGGTTGAGGAGACCCCTTGCCCAAGTTCAGCGCAGGTTCGTCGGCTCCGACCCCGACCGCACGACGGATATGGCGGAAAGAGCTCCGATCCGCTGGAGGAATCGCGGTTCTGCTGGCCGCCGCGATGACCTTGCAGGCCTCGCCGGCGTGGGCCGCGGACCCCGGCCCCTCGAACGTCCTGCCCGGCCAGGACACCGCGACCCCGGTGCTCGTCGAGGGCATACGGGAGCCGGTGGACGCCAAGGCCGCCCCGGCCGACGCGGCCCGCAAACACCTGGCGGCGAACAAGAGCCGTTACAAGATCCCTCGGGCGGGCAGCGACCTCGCCACCCTGTCGGCGACAGCCACCGGGGCCAAGGACGAGACCGTCCGGCTGCAGCAGAAGCACCGCGGAGTCGACGTCCTGGGCGGCCAGTACGTCGTGCGCATGCAGAAGCAGGACGGCAAGCGCGTGGTCACCGGCACTTCGGGGCACTACTTCACGGCCCTGAAGACCGACGTCACCCCCCAGGTCGCCGAGGACGTGGCGGTGCGCCGGGCGGTCGCCGCCACGGCCCGCCGACTGGGGGCCGCCCTCGACAAGGGCCAGGCGCCCCGGTCGGAGTCGGGCGACCCGGCGGCCACCGGCATGACCGGTGAGGCCAAGGGCCTCGTCGTCCTGCCCAAGGGCGGCGGCGTACTCGCCTACCGCGTCACCGTGCGCGGAACCGCCCCCGGCACCGGCGCACCGGTCGTGGACGAGGTGTACGTGGACGCCCGCTCGGGCTACCCGGCACTGCAGTACAGCGCGCTGAAGACGCTGACTGCCCCGAAGGCCGCCACGGGGACGGCCGGGCGGGCCACGGAGGGGGCGACGGCGGACGGGCCGCCCGCCGCTCCTGCGAACCTGGTCCCGGAGACCGGGTCCGGTGCCCGGCTCGGTGGCGCCACGGCCTCCTTGGACATCGCCTACGACCCCGCGGCGGGGAACTACCTCCTTGCGGACGCGGGCCGGATGCGCGCCACGTCCAAGAGCCTGCTGTCCACGTGGGACGCCCGGGGCAAGTCGGTGTCGGAGACAGCGGGCCGATGGCCCTCCGGCATCACGATGTTCTCCTCCCCGAACACCACCTTCGGCGGGGCGGCTACGGATTCGGGAGCCGTGGACGCCCACTGGAACGCGGGCCAGGTCTACGACTACTACAAGAAGAACTTCGGGCGCGACAGCCTCGACGGGGGCGGCGGGGCCGTCAACTCCCTGGTCGGCGTGACCTATTACGGCCTGCCCTACGCCAACGCGTTCTGGGACGGCACCAAGATGGTCTACGGCAACGGCGACGACGAGTTCAAGCCGATGTCCGCCGACACCGACGTCGTGGGCCACGAGATGACCCACGGGGTCATCGAGCACACGGCGAACCTGGTCTACGCGGGCCAGTCCGGCGCCCTGAACGAGGCCCTGGCCGACTACTTCGGCAACGCGATCGACGTCACCGCGAGCGGCACGCCGATGGGCGATCCGGCTGCCGGCCTGATCGGTGAGGACCTGTGCCGCACGAAGGCGGCCGCCGACTGCGCGCTGCGTGACCTCAACGACGGGGCCACCACGTCGAAGAGCTTCCTGGGCGTGTCGTTCGCCACCGACAACGGCGGAGTGCACCTGAACTCCACGATCTTCTCCGGCGCGCTGTGGGACATGCGCGAGGACCTGGGCGGGGAACTCGCCGACAAGATCGTCTACAAGGCCGTCACCGAGTACATGACGCCGATCGACGGCTTCACCGAGGCCCGGGGCGCGGTGCTCGCCGCGGCCAAGGCGCTGGGCGCGACTTCCGCACAGCAGAACACCGTCAAGCGGTCCTTCAACGCCCACGGCATCGTCCCGGGCTGGGAGCAGGCCCTCGGCGTCGACAGCGACACCCTCTTCGGGACGCTGAACACCTCGGACTCCGGTGTGGGTGCGGGCGGCGGCTGGTGGACGGCCTCGAAGTCCAATGACGACGGCTCCGAGCCCTACTCGGTCTACGCCGGCCGGCTCGACGGCAAGGGCGCGCCGAAGGTGATCAGCCCCAACGACGGCCGCTACCACACCGCCCCGGCGACGGACGGCAAGACGGTGGTGTGGACGGCGTACGGCCCGACCTCGGTCGACGTGCTCTCCCGTCCGGTGGCGGGCGGTCCGGTCAAGACGCTCTACAGCTCGACGACGGGCGTCGCGGGCCTGCGGGTGGAGAAGAACACGGTCGTGTTCGAGGAGTACGACATCTTCGGCGGCCGGCACGTCGGCTACATGCGGCCCACCGACAAGGCGCCGGTCTTCACCGACGGCAAGAAGTGGAACACCCTGACCGCACTGCCCTCCATCAGCGACAACAAGATCGCCTACGCGAAGCTCTACTCGCAGGGCGGCTCGTACCGCCTGGGCGTGGAGGTGGTCGACCTGGCCACCGGCAAGGCGGTCCTGACCGAGCAGCTGGACGAACCGGTGAGCCTGGGCCAGACCGGCATCAACGGAAAGAACGTGTTCTGGCTGGCGGACACCGACGAGAGCGACGGCGGTCTCGTGTCGGTCGTCAGTTCCGGCCTGGACGGCCGCGGCGCCTTCATCGTCAGCAGCGAGCACAAGCCGGGCGCTTTCGTCGCCTCCGACCTGACGGTCTCGCAGGACGCACTGACCCTGGTCGCCCGGACGCCCGGCACGCGCTACCGCAACGAGTCGCTGCCGAAGCTGTGGCAGCTGACCACCGACGGCTCCCGCCGCGAGCGGGTGTCCTGCAACCGCGGTGAGCAGAACTACCCGGCGGCCGGCGCGGGCCGCCAGGTCGCCTGGCTGGACGCGACGACCGGATCCACCGACCTGGTGGTCCGGGAACGCCCGGCAGGCACCTGCTGATCCCACCGCTGAGTGACGGGGCCGACGGCTGCAGCCGTCGGCCCCGTCCGCGCGTCGGGCCCTGGTGTGACGGACGAGGTCGGACTTCGAGGGGAGATCCGGCTGCCGTGCGGGCGCCGCGTCGACCAGCGTGCACGTTCTTCGGGGCTCGGCTCCCTCCGCGGCCCCTCCGGTGACGTGGCGGCGCGCGGCACCATGGCCGTGGTCGGCGGCGACGCGATCGCCGATCACCTCGAGACGGACGCGGCGCACCGTCGACGCGGCCTGGGGCGCGCCGTGATGGGCGCCCTGGTGGAGGTGGCCGTGTCCGGGGGCGCCCGGACCGGTCTGCTCATCGCGAGCGGGGAAGGCCCGGCGCCTGTACTCGTCCCTCGGCCGGCGCCACGAGGCGGACGTCGTGATCGCCGGGCGGCAGGCGGTTTCCTGACTGGCCGGAGACGGACCATGTGAGGGGTCTGCGGCTGCCTCGTACCGGCCGGCCTCACGCGTCGCGGGAGTCGATGTCCTCCATGAAGGCCAGCATCCTGGCGTTGACCAGGTCGGGGTGGTCGATCTGCGGTCCGTGGCCGGTGGCCGCGACGATCTCGGCGCGGGCTCCGGGGACGACGCGCGGCACGCGCTCCAGCTGCCGCTGCGGGTGCACGAGCAGGCTGCGCTTGCCCATGATGAGGTAGAACGGCGTCCGGATGGAGCCCAGTTCCGCGTCCGACAGCGGCAGCGGGGCGGGGCGGCGGATCCGGAAGGCCCGGACACCGGCCTGGATCATCGCTCGGAGCTCGGGGACGACGATCACCGGCTGCTCCAGCCACTTGGCGAGGCGGGGGCGCCACGCCTTGGGGGCGTAGGTGGCGAAGAGGCTGGCGAAGATCCAGACGAAGAAGCGCAGTCCCACCTTCTCCAGGCCGCCCGGGTCGAGGGCGGTGACCGAGGCGAGCCGCCCGGGCCGGCGGTGGACCTGGTTGATGACCAGCCAGCCGCCGTACGAGGAACCGACCAGGTGGACCTTGTCCAGGCCGAGCGCGTCGAGGGCTTCGTCCAGCCACTGGGCCGCGCGCTCGGGCTGCCACATGGGCTCGCGGTGGACGCTGCGGCCGGGGTCGCCGGGGGTGTCGAGGGCGTAGACGGGGCGTTCGGCGCTGAGGGCGCGGGTGTTGGGGTACCACTGCGCGGAACAGCCCCCCGACCCGTGTATCAGGACCACGGGCGTGCGGGACTCGGCCGCGGGCTTTGTGGGGCCGTAGCGGTAGACGTGCGTGGTGCCGAAGCTCGTCTCCACATCGGTCTCGGAGCTGGCGGGTGCGCCGAGCGCGTAGACGGCGTCGCAAGCGGCGAAGTACCGGTCTCGCAGCGCGTCGTTCACGTAGTGGCCGATGTCGCGGCTGACGCGGGTCGGGGTCGTGGTCTGGGGCGCGGGCACGGGTACCTCCTGGAGATCCATTTTTCGTAATACGAACGTACCATAAAAATGGTACGGCGGTATCATGAAAGGGGCCGGGGCGGCCGGACCCCACCTCAGCGATGCAGCACCGACGGGCGGAGACAGGACACATGCCGAAGCGCGTGGACCACGAGGAGCGGCGGACGCAGATCGCCGAGGCGCTCGTCCGGGTCGCCGGACGGCGAGGACTGCACGCCGTCGGCATGCGGGACGTGGCGGCCGAGGCCGGCGTGTCACTGCGGCTCGTGCAGTACTACTTCCAGACCAAGGAGAAGCTGCTCTTCTACGGGCTCCAGCACCTCACCGACCGCTTTTCCGCCCGTGTGGGGGCCCGCCTGAGCGCCGTCGGCCCGGATCCCGGCCCGCGCGCGACCATCGAGGCGATCCTGCTGGCCTCCCTGCCCACCGACGAGGAGAGCCGCACCTTCCATCTCCTCTACAGCTCCTACTCGATCCTGTCCGTGACGGACGACGCCCTCGCCGCGCAGCCGTTCATCGACAAGCCGGACGCCGCCGAGGACGCCCTGACGGGCCTGATCCGGCAGGCGCAGGAGGCGGGCCTGGCCGATCCGGACGCCGACGCGCGCACGGAGGCGATCAGCCTCCTCGCGATGACGGCGACGATGGGCACCAGCATCCTCGTGGGCCAGCGCCGGCCGGAATCGGCCATCGCGGTACTCCACCACCACCTGGACCGCATCTTCACCCCTGAGCGGCCCCCCGCACCGAACGAACCGCCGCCCGCCGGGAGGGACCGGCCGACGGAGGGGGTTGAACTCTGAACTCCGGGCTTCGATCCCCTCGGCGTGCCGGATTCGGCGGCGTTCAGGTCATGTTGAAGTACGGCAACGGACCGGCCGGCTGGTCCGCCGTCACCCGACGGACGACCGCGATGGCCAGGATCGAGCACAGCAGGCCGATGCCGTGGTCCATCGGGGTGTGGAAGTCCGTGTGGTGCAGGACCAGATGGTGGACCGCCACCGAGAGCGGGCCGTCGCACAGCCAGACGACCCACCAGGCGTTGATCAGCCAGGCGTCGCGGGGCGCGCCGCCGGCGCGGCGGATGTCGAGCGTGATGCGCCGGGGCAGCCACCACATGGCGAGCGGGATGATCCAGGCGCCGACGGCGAAGGCCGGGGTGTACCGGTGACTTCCGGGAGCGAGCACCTCGGCATTGCACCGCACCCGGTGGAACCAGAACAGGAAGGTGATCCAGCACGTCACCTGAAGAACGCCGATCCAGGCCAGACCGTCTCGGACCAGGGGGGAATCGGCTCCACCGGTCAGCATGACGTAGATGTCGACCAGGCCCGACGTGCCGATGCAGGCCTGGGCGACGACCGCCGGACCCGCCGGGTTGCGGAAGAGGTACCGCGGTCCCCTCAAGGCCGCTTCCCCCACGGGCACGTTGTACTGGTTCACTGCACTCCCCCGGACGGCACGTTCGGCCGGCAGCATGCGGGCCTCGCCGAACCTCCCGCACCGTACCCGCTTCCCAGGGCGCCGGTCGGTTTCGGTCTGCACAGTCTCATGGCGGGCGAGGTAACACCGGGCACAGCACTCGGCGGTGGCGCCCGTGTTCGGGTGCTGAGGACGGTCCGCGTCCCCCGCATCGGGCCGGGCCGGGGCCGCGAGTCCGTCCTGATCGGGTGTGCGCTGACAAGGCGTACGGCTCCGCAAGAACCGCGCTTACCTGCGTCGCCGGGGGATACGACAAGCCGGCGGTCCGCTACGAGGCGACCGTCCTCATAGCGGCCATCGGCGAACGGCTGTGACCAGCACACATCAAGCGCGTCCACGACAAGCCCGCAGGCGTGGAGGTGCTCTCACTCCACGGCAGCATCGAGGAGGATCTGCGCCAGCTCGCGCGGCTGGGAGAACATCGGCCAATGGCCGGTGTCCATCGTGACCAGCCGCCAGCGCTTGCTGTTCAGCAGCTCGGCCACATCTTCGTCGGGCTCGGCGTCGTCCGGCTCGGCCCCCGGCATCACGCACAGGATGTATGTCGCCGGAAGTTCACCGAGCGACCCCGCCAGCACAGCGGGCTCGGTCAGCGTGGCACCTGGGTGAGGCGTCGAGCCACGCACGAGGCGTGCGATCTGCTCATCGGTGAGACCTTCACCGTCGTAATGAGCAGCCGGCGCGAGCGGCCAGAACCCTCCGTTCTCGGCGATCGATGCCTCCACTGCCGCCCCGCCGTCCGGCCACGCGGAGACAAACGACTCGCCGTCAGTGGGAACACTCGAGTCGACGAACACCACGCGGGCCAGTCGGTCACCGATCCGCTCCGCGGCCTGACCGACCGGGATGCCCGCGTAGCTGTGACCCACCAGGACCACGTCACGCAGACCCTGGCGTTCCACCTCGGCAACGATGTCCTGGACATGAGTCGCCTGCCCCGCCGGTACACCCCGCTTGTCAGCGAGACCGGACAGCGTCAACGGATGGACGCCGTGGCCGGCCGCACGCAGATACGGCACGACCTCGCCCCACGCCCACGCCCCGAGCCGTGCACCTGCAACCAGCACGAAATTCACCATGCCCGCACCGTAGCCGGGCAGCCTGACGATCTCCCAGAAAATATTTTCGATGCAGCCCTAGGAGGGCTCGGCAGCCCGCAACAGGTCCGCCGGAAGGTACGGGGACTCGACGCGGATGGCCCAGCCACGGCGGCGGGCGCGGCGTTCTCGACGCGCTCGGACGCCGGGCGCCTCACGCACCTTCGTCGTCATGGCCGCCACGGCGGGCGTGGTCCCCGCGCCCCGGCAGCATCTCCTGGATCTTGGCCTTGAAGCCTTGGCGGATCATGCCCGTACGGTCACTGTCGCCCTTGAGGATCGAGGCGGCCGCGGCCTCGATCTGGTCGAGATCGGCGTGCGGTGGGATCGGGGGGACGGCGGGGTCGGTGCGGAAGTCGATGACGAAGGGACGGTCCGCGGCCAGGGCCTCCTTCCACGCGGAGTCGACATCGGCCGGCCTTTCCACCCGCAGGCCGCCCAGCCCGATGGAGCGCGCGAAGCCGGCGTAGGGGACGTCGGGCAGTGCCTGGGAGGGAAGGAACTGGGGTGCGCCGGACATCGCGCGCATCTCCCAGGTGACCTGGTTGAGGTCCTGGTTGTTGAGCACCGCCACCACCAGCCGTGGGTCCGCCCACTCCTGGTGGTACTTCGCGGCGGTGATGAGCTCGGCCAGTCCGTTCATCTGCATGGCTCCGTCGCCGACGATCGCCACCGCCGGGCGGTCGGGGTGGGCGAACTTGGCGCCGATGGCGTACGGCACCCCGGGGCCCATGGTGGCCAGGGTCCCCGACAGCGAGCCGCGCATGGTCCCCCGTATCCGCAGGTGCCGCGCGTACCAGTTCGCCGCGGAGCCGGAGTCGGCGGCGAGCATCACGTCGTCGGGCAGCAGCGCGTCGAGGGCGTGCACGACGTATTCGGGGTTGATGGGGTCGGCGTCGACCCGGGCGCGCCGTTCCATGACCTGCCACCAGCGCGCCGTGTCCTTCTCGATCTTCTTGCGCCAGGATCCGTGCTTCTTGCGCTTCAGCTGGGGCAGCAGCGCCTTCAGCGTCTGCTCGGCGTCCCCGACGAGGTTGACCTCGAAGGGGTAGCGCAGGCCGACCATGAAGGGGTCGATGTCGATCTGCACGGCGCGGGCCTGCTCGAACTCGGGGAGGAACTGGGTGTACGGGAAGCTGGAGCCCACGACCAGGAGGGTGTCGCAGTCCCGCATCATCTCGTAGGACGGGCGGGTGCCCAGGAGCCCGATCGAGCCGGTGACGTACGGGAGGTCGTCGGGCAGGGCGTCCTTGCCGAGCAGCGCCTTGGCCACTCCGGCGCTCAGAACGTCCGCCAGCGCCTCGACCTCGGGCCGGGCGTGGCGTGCGCCCTGGCCGATCAGAACGGCGACCTTCTTGCCCTCGTTGAGAACGGCAGCGGCCCGTGCCAGGTCGGCGTCGGCGGGCACGGGCGCGTAGGCCGGACTGCCGAGGCTGGAGGGAACCATCTTGAAGGCGTGCGTGGGCGGGGCGTAGTCCAGCTCCTGGACGTCGGCGGGCACGATGAGCGCGGTCACGGTGCGTCTGGCGTATGCGGTGCGCATCGCCCGGTCGATGACGTTCGGCAGCTGTTCAGGGACGGTGATCATTTCGCAGTAGTCCGAGGCCACGTCCTGGTAGAGGCTGAGCAGGTCGACCTCCTGCTGGTAGGAGCCCCCGATGGCGCTGCGGTTGGTCTGGCCCACGATCGCGACGACCGGCACGTGGTCGAGCTTGGCGTCGTACAGGCCGTTGAGCAGGTGGATGGCACCGGGGCCGGAGGTCGCCACGCAGACGCCCACGCGGCCCGAGAACTTGGCGTATCCGACCGCTTCGAAGGCGGACATCTCCTCGTGGCGCGACTGGACGAACCGGGGCTCGTCGTCCGCGCGGCCCCATGCGGCCAGCAAGCCGTTGATTCCGTCGCCGGGATAGGCGAAGACGTGCTCCACACCCCACTCGCGCAGGCGCTGGAGGATGAAGTCGGAGACCTTGATCGACATGATGCTCCTTCTCTGGGGGCGGGTGCGTGAGCCTCGTGGGGAGCGGGTGCGTGAGCGGTCGGGCCGTTCGGCCGCAGGCGTCGCCCCGGAGCCCCGGAGCCCCGGAGCCCCGGAGCCCCGGAGTACGAGGCAGTAGCCGGCCGCGGCGAGAGGGGCGCCGACCGCTCGCGCCAGCGCCGGCCAGCCGTACGATGTGTTGCCGTCGTCCCGCCCGTGCCCGGTGAGCAGTGGCCGGAAGGCCCCGGTTTCGGAACCTCCAGGCCGCACGTCGGCAGCTTCCGGTTCG
The DNA here is from genome assembly GCF_000720645.1 of Streptomyces sp. NRRL S-378. NCBI lineage: Bacteria > Bacillati > Actinomycetota > Actinomycetes > Kitasatosporales > Streptomycetaceae > Streptomyces > Streptomyces sp. NRRL S-378. The sequence goes on along the minus strand of NZ_JOBX01000086.1, from coordinate 3,227 downwards.
GTTCGCCCAGCACGATGCCCGGCTCGCCGACGCACGTACGCCGTTGCGTGTCGCCCGGCTTCGCAACGCCACAGCCGACAGGCCGGCCTCGCGCGACCGCAGCTCGTACATGGCGCCTAACCGCTGCGCCGGAGCGGAAACGCGCCACGTGAACTTTCGTCCCCCGCTCAGCGGACGCGAGGTACGCAGGGGCGCGCCGTGCGGTACCGGGGCGGAGACCCGCAGCGAGCCGATCGGGGACCCTGCGGGTGGGGCGGCCCGGGGGTCAAGTGGCCGGCCGGTATCCGCGGGGGGCAGGTGCTTGATCGGGCCGGTGGTCCGGCGCATCTGCGCAGCGTCAGGGATCGCTTTCGCCCGGGCCCCAGCCGGCTTCGACGGCACGGGCCGCGGGCGTGCAGCGTGAGCATGTCGCCCGCCCCGCCGTTCGCGGGGCGGGCGGGGTTGCGACAGTGCGCGGATGGATGTCGACACGTTCCGGGCGCTGCTGACTGACGAGGGCCAGGAGGTCCTGGCCGCCGTACGCGACTGCGATCCGGCCACGTGTCATCGACGTCCTGCAGCGAGCCGCACCGGACGGCAGCGATGGCAGCGACGGCACGCAGGTGTGCGTGCCGTCGCTGCCGTGGGCGCTGGACACCGTCCGCGGGATGGGGACGGGCGCGATCCGGCTGAGCCCTGAACTCCTTTACGGGAGCATGCCCGAGGGCTGCGGGGCCGACGAGGCCGAGTGGATCTCCTGGTAGGGCGAGGTGCAGGAGGCCGTCCTGTGGTGGTGGTACGGCGAGATGAACCCCGCCGTACGGGTTCCTCGCCGGGCCGGCAACAGTGTTCCTGACCCGGGTGGCCGGGGAGCCGACGCTGCTTCTCGTCCGTCCCGTGGGGAACCCCAGGACGTCCCTCAGCACGACGCGCACCTGCACGTCACGGATGCCGGAGTGCTCCCTGCGGAGGATCAGGACGAGCGCCTCTGATCCGTGAAGCGGTTACGGCCAGCCTTGCTTCACCTTGGCGGGCGCGGTGTTCCAGCTCTTGGGTATGAAGGTGATGATGTAGGTTCCGCGGTCGAAGTCCGTGTAGCCGGAGGACCAGCTGCGGAACTTGCTCTCGTACACCTGCATGGGTCCCATTCCGCCTTCCGGTGAGTGGTAGTGGTTGGCGTGGGTCCATACGGTGTTGTCAGGGTTCGTTTCTTTTTGGTCCCCGAACCAGCCGTAGTCGAAGTTGACATAGCTCTCACCGGGCTTGGCGGGGCTGCGTGAGGTGTTCCTGTCCGCCGACATGTCGACGAGGCCCGTGCTCTGGTCGGGGCGGAAGGCCTCGGGGTCGCCGAACTTCCTCTTTTCGGAGGAGCTCCGGGGGTCCTGCCCGCTCCAGAAATGCTTCGAGTAGATGACGGCCTTCATCTTGGACGGGTCGTGGTTGCCCCCGTTCCTGTCCTTGAAGGATGGAGTGTTCCTCAGAGCCGAGTAGAAGTTCGAGCGGCTGTCTTCGCCGGCGAGAGCGTCGTTGTTCTTAGTGAGCTCTGCCTTGAGACCGGTCAGGTAGGCACTCTCGTCGTGGGCGCTTTCCAGGGCCTTGTTGATGACGGATGCCACCTCACGGGCCCGGTTGAACCCCTTGGCCTCGTCGAAGCTCTGCTTGACGACGCGCCCCTCGAACTCGGCCCGCGTCTCGCCCGGCCGGGGGCTGGAGTTCTCCAGAGCGTCCCTGTGCTTGTTCTCGTCGAAGGACGCGAAGGCCAGCTTGTTCGTCGGGTAGGGGCCCGAGTTGACCCAGGTGACGCCGACGCACCCGTAGGACAGCTGCTCTCGCTGCTGTTCGGTCATCTGCCGCACTTGTCCGTCGCGGTGGCTGTAGGCCTGCTGCCATTTGCGTATGTAGTTGCTGATGCCGGTAGTGGCCCTGTCTCCATGGGCCCGGTATGCGTCGGGCATGCGGTCCAGGGGTTCGGCAGGGGGAGTCACCCTGCCACCGGCCGCGGCGGAGGCCCTGAGGGACTCGGTGGCGCTCGGCGGGGCATCGCCCACGGGCTTGCCCGGCCGGCCCAGTTCCAGGGCCTTCTCGTTCAGTGTGTTGATGAGCCTGATGTCATCCGCTGTCAGGCCGTTCCTTTCGGCATAGGAACCCTTCCCGTCGCCGGTGCCGCCGGCTGCCGCACTGACGGACGGCGTGAGACCAGCGGTACACAGCACTATGCCCGCTGTGGTAAGGGCGAGAAATCCGGAACGTTTGTACATGAAAGTCTGAGATTCCTTTGCAGTGAAAATTGACATGCCGGCACACGGAACGCCTGTGTGACGGCAAGAAGGGAGCCGAAGAATTCAACGGCCCGCGGGTTCCGCCTCGGTCCGTTCAGCCCCGAGTCGGCTGCATCCCGCATCGGGCCGCGTTGTTTGCGCCGCGCGTCAGCCGGGCGGACGGAGCTCCGTTCTCCGTCTCACGGCAGGGGATTTGCTGCTCATTTCTCGACTCCCGAATGGACAGTCAGGCTGCGCGAGAAGTGATCATGTCCTGACCCCGATTCCCCGACAACACTGCGGCCTCAGAATCGGCCAGCTGTCCAAGGGGGCGGTATTCGGTCATGCGGACCGGGCCTGCCTTCCACCGGTACGTGCAGCGGCAGCTTTCTCCCGCTTCCTGCCGCACGCTCCGCGGCCCGACCCCGGCACAGGGTTCCTCGAGAGTCCCGTGGAGTGGTCTGTGGCCGCGCTCAGCCGGGTCGAGGAACGTCATGCGCCGACGGCAATAGGGGGCGGAAGCTCCGGCCGACACGCCCCGGGAGTTCCCCTTCGGCGTGCCCGCTGCCCGCCGGGAGGACCGCTGAATCCTCGCCACTCTCCCCTGCGGTCCTCGGTCGGCCGGCCACCCGGACCCGCCCTGTCATGAGCCGTCGTCTTCTGCAGAACGGCTGACAAAGCCCTCTCCCCGCGGGCAACGGGGAGGGAGCCGCGGCTGACGTGGGCGGCACACAGGTCGAGTCGGCAGAGCGCGGAGCCACTGTGGGACGGACCGGGAAGACCGGGCCCGCCGCCAGTACGCCTAACGCCTGCCGGCCACCTGACCTGCCATCCGCCTCCGGCGGGCCCGGCGTGGCTGCCCGGCCTCAAGAGCCTGATCGCCATCGCCTTAGACCGTGTCCTATGTGGTGAGGCGGTCGTGGAAGTTGCCATGGGGCGGGGTACGTGGAGTTGGATTGTTCCGGACGGGCTGTGGGAGATCGCGGAGCC
>NZ_JOBX01000085.1:0-31347 GCF_000720645.1 Streptomyces sp. NRRL S-378 | reverse complement strand
GCCCCCTCCCCCGCCCCACCACGCCGTCCCAGCCAGGAAGTCCCGTGAGCAGACTCCGTACCCGCACCACCCGGCCCCCGGTGGCCCTGGCGCTCCCCGCGCTGCTCGCCGTCGCCTTCCTGCTGATGCCGCTGATCGGCATCCTCGTCCGCACTCCGTGGGGCGATCTCGGCGAACACCTCGGCAGCCCCGGCGTGGTCGAGGCCCTGAAGCTCTCGCTCCTGGTGTCCCTGTGGGCGCTGGGCCTCTCGCTCCTCCTCGGCGTGCCCCTGGCATGGCTGCTGGCCCGCGTGGAGTTCAAGGGCAAGGCCCTGGTGCGCTCGCTGGTGCTGCTGCCCATGGTGCTGCCGCCGACCGTGGGCGGCGTCGCCCTGCTCCTCGGATTCGGGCGGCGCGGACTGCTCGGGCCGTGGCTGGAGGACTCCTTCGGGATCACCCTGCCCTTCCACACCTCGGGGGCCGTCGTCGCGGCGACCTTCGTCGCGATGCCGTTCCTGGTCATCAGCCTGGAGGGTGCCCTCGGCGGTCTCAGGCAGAGCTACGAGGAGACCGCGGCCTCGCTCGGCGCGTCGCCGGTCCGCGTGTTCTTCACGGTGACCCTGCCGATGGTGGCGCCCGGTCTGGTCGCCGGCGCCGCCCTCACCTGGGCCCGTGCGCTGGGCGAGTTCGGCGCGACCATCACCTTCGCCGGGAATCTGCCCGGCACCACCCAGACGTTGCCGCTCCAGGTGTACCTGCTGCTCCAGGACCAGCCCGAGGCGGCCACCTCGGTCTCCCTGCTGCTGCTGGCGATCGCCATGGCCGTCCTGATCGCGCTGCGCGGCCGCTGGACGGGCACCCCGATCGACCGCGGGGCGGTCACGCCGCCCCGGCCGGCCGCGGAGGACGCACCCGTCCCCCTCTCCCCACCCCCTGCCCCGGGACCGGACGCGGGAACGGGGACGGATACGGACGGGGGGAGGGGGACGGGACACTGGCCCCTGCACGCCACCGTCACCGGCTTCAACCGCCTCACCCTCCGGGCCGAGCCCGGCACCACCATCGCCGTCGTCGGCGAGAACGGGGCCGGCAAGACCACCCTGCTGCGCGCCCTCCTCGGCCTGACCCCCCGGGCCCACGCCGAGCTGCGGCTGGGCGACGCCGACGTCACCGCCCTGCCCCCGCACCAGCGGCAGGTGGCCTGGGTCCCCCAGGACGGGGCGCTGTTCCCTCACCTGAGCGCCCTGGCGAACACCGCGTACGGGCTGCGCGCCCGCCGGGTGCCGCGCGCCGGCGCGCGTCGCGAGGCGCAGGCCTGGCTGGACCGGCTGGGCGTCGGTCACCTCGCGCACCGCAGGCCGTCCCAGCTCTCCGGCGGCCAGGCCCAGCGGGTCGCCCTCGCGCGCGCCCTGGCCGCCCGCCCGCGTCTCCTGCTGCTCGACGAGCCGCTCGCCGCCCTCGACCAGACCACGCGGGCCCACGTCCGGCACACCCTGCGCACGCACCTGGCCGGCTTCGGCGGGGTCTGCCTCATCGTGACCCACGACCCCGTCGAGGCCGTGTCGCTGGCCGACCGGGTCCTCGTACTGGCCGACGGCCGGGCCCTGCAGGACGCGCCGCCTGCCGAGGTCTCACGGCACCCCCGCTCCCCCTGGGTGGCCCGCATGCTGGGGCGCAACGCCTGGCCGGGCATCGCGTCGGCGGACGGCCTCGCCCTCGCTGCGGGTGGCCGCCTGGTGGTCGCCGAGGCCCTGCCCCAGGGGACCCAGGCCCTGGCGATCATCGCCCCGGAGGCGGTGTCGGTGCACCGGGACCGCCCAGGCGGCAGCCCCCGGAACGTGTGGCCCGGCACGGTCCGGGAGATCACGGCGGTGGGCAGCCGGCTGCGCGTGCTGATCGGGTCGGCCGAGGCGCCCGACCTGGTCGCCGAGATCACCCCGGACGCGGCGGCCGAACTGGGCCTGGCCGACGGGACCGAGGTGTGGACGAGCGTCAAGGCCACCGAGGTCACGCTGGTGGGCCTGTAGGTGCCCGCAGGGCGGCGGCCGTGGCGCCCCCGGCCCGCGGCCATGGCCACCACCGAACCCTCGAAGGCGAGGCGACGCACCCGGTCCGCGCCGGGGCGCTCCAAAGGCCCTGCCGCAGCGGTGATGACGTGTCCGACCCGCGCGACCGGCCCCGGGGAGGCCGCGACGCGGCCCACCCCCGCCGCGGAGCCGGGGCGGCGCCGGCCCGGGTCAGCCCGCCCCGTCCGCGCCCGCGCCCGGTGGCGCGTTCACGTCGAACTCGCACCATACGCACTTGCCGCCGCCCCGCGGTTCCACGCCCCACGCCTCCGCGAGCTGATCCACGAGCATCAGGCCGCGCCCCGACACCGCCCAGTCCCCCGCCTCGCGCCGCCGCGGGAGGGCGCTGCTGGAGTCCTCCACCTCGATGCGGATCCGCCCCTGCGGCGTGATCCGCATGCTGATGTGGCCGCCGCCCTCCGTGTGGACCAGGGCGTTCGTCATCAGTTCGTCCGCCGCCAGCTCGATCTCGTCGGCCCGCTCCCTGGCTCCCCACGCGGCCACCGCCGCCCGGATGAGGTGCCGGGCCAGGGCCGGGGCCTCGGCGTCCCCCGGATCCAGTCGCTGGTGCAGCGGCCCGCCGCCGCGCCCGGCCGGCGTGCCGCGGCGGCGCAGGACGAGCAGGGCCATGTCGTCCCCGCCGCCCGAGTCCCCGACCAGGTCGCAGAGGACGTCGGCGAGTTCCTCGACGTCCGCCGGGCCGCTGTGGATCGTCGCCATGAGCTCGCGCATGCCGACGTCGGGGTCCTCACCGGGTCGTTCGACCAGCCCGTCCGTGCACAGCACCAGGGTGTCGCCGGGGTGGAGTTCCAAGCTGGTGACGGGGTAGCCGGAGTCCGCCGCCGAGGACGGTTCGCGGGGCGGCAGTCCGAGCGGCAGGCCGCCCGCCACCTGGATCCGGTGGCAGCTGCCGTCGCCGCGCCGCACGACCGGGTCGAGATGGCCGGCGCGGACCAGCTGGAGCATCCCGCTGGTCAGGTCGACCTCGGCGTACGTGCAGGTGGCGAAGCGTTCCGTCTCCAGTTCGCGCAGGAACGCGGAGGCCCGGGCCATCGCCGCGCCGGGCGTGTGCCCCTCGACGACGTAGGCGCGCATCACGATGCGCAACTGCCCCATGACGGCGGCCGCGTCCGTGTCGTGGCCCTCGACGTCGCCGATCATCACGCCGACCCGGCCGCCACCGAGCGGGACCACGTCGTACCAGTCGCCGCCGATGTCCCTCCCCATCCGGGCGGAGCGGTACCGTACGGCGATCAGCGCGCCCGGCACCGTGGGGATGCGGCGGGGCAGCATGGCCCGCTGGAGGCCCTCGGCGAGGTCGTGTTCCTGCTCGAAGAGGATGGCGCGCTGGAGGCTCTGGGCGACTCCGCTGCCGAGCGCCATCAGCAGGTTGCGCTCCTCGGCGGTGAAGTCGCCCTCCCGTTTGTAGAGCAGCCCCAGGGCGCCGACGGGCCGCCCCTGGGCGATCAGCGGCAGGTAGACCCCGCTGTGGACGGACAGCGGCTCGATGTAGGGCCACAGTTCTGGGTAGGACTCCTCGAACTCCTGGCGCGAGAGGATGAAGACCGGCTGCATGGTGCGTACGGCGACGCTCATCGGGAACTGGGCGTCGATCCGGGTGTATTCGATCTCGGGGACGTACGTACCGAGCTGGCCCTCCGCGACGAGGTGGATGCGGCCCCCCTCGACGACGCCCAGCATCACGCTGACGGCACCGAGGTGCCCGAGGGCCTGCGGGTCCTTGAGGATGTCGGTCACGTCGTTGACGGTGCGGGCGTGGGCGAGGATGGCGGTGGTCCGCTCGACGACGCCCGTCATCCGGCGGCGCCCCTCGTCCTGTTCCCCGGCGGCTCCGGGCTCGCCCGGGTCGTGGGCGGCGTCGCGGAGGATGCCGATGACGCGGTACGGGCGGCCGCCCGGGTCCCGCAGGATGTGGCCCTGGACGTGGGTCCACGCCGGCGACCCGTCGCGGCGGCGGCTGCGGACGTAGGCCCCGTAGTGACTGCGCCCGTCCTTGATCGCCTGGGCGACCCGGGAGTCGAGCCGGGCCTCCTCGGCGGGCGCGATGCGCGAGCGGAGCCCGGCCGGGGTGCCGTTGTACTCGTCCGGGCGCAGGTCGAGGACCTCGAGGGCGGTGGGATCCAGGTGCATCCGCCCACTGTCGAGGTCCCAGTCGAAGGTGCCCATGCGGTTGAGCGCAAGGCTCGTGTCCGGCCGCGCGGGCCAGTCGACCTCGGGAACGTCTCCCCTACGGGCCATGCTGCCAGCGTCTCACTGTCCCCGGCCGGTGTCCCTGCGGGACGGTCCGGCGGCGGGGTGCCGCGGGCGGGGACACGGCACTGTGCGGCCCGTCGCGCGGGCCGCACAGCGAGTGGTGCTCGTGTCAGCAGTCGTTGCCGTGGCCTCCGCCACGGTAGTCGTCGTCATCGTCGTACCAGCCGTGGTGGTGGCCGCCCTTGTCATGGTCCCAGCCGCCGCCGCTCACGTACGTGACGGACTGGGTGGGGGTGGCCGCAGAGGCGGTACCTGCGGCTCCCAGGGCGCCGCCGGCCATCAGAACGCCGATGGCGGACACCGCGAAGAGACGCTTGACTCTCGTTGCTCGCATGGTTGAGAACCCTTCTCGTTGCTATTGCACGAAAATTTGTTCTTCCTCCTCAGCAAGGACGCACAAGGCTGCACCTGTGGCAGTACGGATGTTGAGTGCGCACATCCCCCGTCAACGCGGCCTCATCGGGCCGCGGACCTCGTGGGCCGGGTGCGATATGTCGCACGCCTCGCGCTCTGGCGTATTCACCGCGGGCAAAGGGTTTCCGTCCCGCAGTGGCCACAGTTGCCTACTGAAGATACTAATCACCGCTCCGCCGATCGGCATCCCGGGCCATCCGCCCGGGTCCCCCGCACGTTCCGCACAATTCCGTTGCATCAGCCAACTATTCGGGAAGTCCAGCCCCTCACCCGGACGCGCCAAGGACCGTCCCGTCATCCCCGTGGATCAGCGCACGGCGTCAGATGCGGTGCCTCGCAAGGCGGAGGGGAGCCCCCATACTGGGGCCTTGCACCAGCGCAGCCAGGTGCCGTAGCCGGCGTCGTGCGCCCGCCGGGCATCAGGGGACACTCCTTGGGCTCGGTCCCGCACGTGAGGGAAGGGAGGCCGGGATGACGGAGGCGACCGGAACGGCACTGGCCGAGGTGATGGCCGAACTGGCCGGGCTGGAGGACCCGAAGGCACGCGCGGTGAACGAGAAGCACGGTGACGACCACGGCGTGAACCTCGGCAGCCTGCGCGCCCTCGCGAAGCGGCTGAAGACGCAGCAGGAACTGGCGCGCGAGCTCTGGTCCACCGGCGACACCGCGGCGAGACTGCTGTCGCTCCTGATCTGCCGTCCGAAGGCTTTCGGACGGGAGGAGTTGGACACCATGCTGCGCGAGGCCCGGACGCCCAAGGTGCACGACTGGCTCCTGAACTACGTGGTGAAGAAGAACCCGCACGCGGAGGAGCTGCGCCCGGCCTGGACCGCCGACCAGGATCCGGTGGTCGCGAGCGCCGGCTGGGCGCTGACCACGGAACGCGTGGCGAAACGGCCGGAGGGTCTCGACCTGCCGGGTCTGCTCGACATCATCGAGGCGGAGATGAAGGACGCCCCGGACCGCCTGCAGTGGGCGATGAACCACTGCCTGGCGCAGATCGGCATCGAGCACCCGGAACACCGCGCCCGCGCGCTCGCCGTCGGCGAGCGCCTGCAGGTACTCAAGGACTATCCGACGTCCCCCGGTTGCACGTCCCCGTTCGCCCCCGTCTGGATCGCGGAAATGGTCCGCCGCCAGGGTTCCGGCTGAGGACGGCCCCACCCGCGCCCCACCCGCGTCGGTTGTGCGACTTCATACGGTGCCCGGGAGGCCCTCGGTGAGCCAGGCAGGGTGGGCGAGGGGCAGTGCGCCGTCGCACTGGAGGGGCATGGTGCTGCGCCCCGGGGCCCGGGGGGCGGGCGGGGCGGCCCATCCGTCCCCCCGCCGCGCCCGGAGCTGACCGGAGCTGACCGGCGCTCCGCGCCGGGCTACCGGTCACCGCCGTTGTCGTTGCCGCCCCCGTCCTCGCGGGGCGGTTCGGCCGTACGGGCCGGTTCCGGCTGCGGCTGCGGCGCGACCGGTGGCGGCGGGGCCGCGGACCTGGTCGGCAGCGGGGGCGTACGGTCCGTCGGGGGCAGCGGCCGCGTCGGCAGCGGGGGCGTACGGTCCGTCGGGGGCAGCGGCCGCGTCGGCAGCGGGGGCGTACGGTCCACCGGGGGCAGCGAACGCAGCTCAGAGGGCGACGGTGACGGTGACGGCCTGGGCGAGGGCGATGCCGCCGGGGACCCCGAGGGGGAGCCCGACGGCGAGGGAGGTTCCGACGGGGACCCCGAGGGAGACTTGGCCGGGGACGTCGCACCCGAGGGTGTTGGTGAAGCCGAGGGGGAAGCCGTCGGCGAGGGCGTGGGTGACGGTGTCGGCGAGGGCGTCGGCGAGGGCGTCGGGGTCCCCGAAGGCGACTTCGACGGAGACCTCGACCCCGAGGGCGTGGGCGAACCCGACGGCGACTTCGTCGGCGGCTTCGAGCCCGTGTGCGTGGGGGACTTCGTCGGCGGCTTCGAGCCCGTGTGCGTGGGGGACTTCGTCGGCGGCTTCGAGCCCGTGTGGGTGGGGGACTTCGTCGGAGGTCCGGGCGGCTTCGGCCCGGTCTGCGTCGGCAGGGTTGTCGGCGTGGCCGGCGGCGTCGGAATCACGGGCGGCGGGATGGGGCGGTCGGGCCTGCGGTCCTGGTGGTGCCCCTTGTCGCGCTCGAACCAGTGCCGGTTCTGGTGGTCGTAGATCACGATCTTCTTCACCGGCTGCACGGCCGGTGCGATGACGACCACCTTCGCCGGCTGGTAGGAGGGCCACGTCTGTCCGTAGCGCTTGGGGGCCGCCTTGAGCGGAACCGGCGGACCGAGCGGGTTCCCGCAGGCGCAGCGCACCCGCGGCACGCCCCGGTCGTCCACGAGCACGGCCGTCCCGGCCTGCAGCACGGCCTGGTAGCTGGTGACCTTTCCGTCCTGGAAGCCGTGGTTCGTGACCCGGGTGTCCAGCCGCAGCTGCACCGGGGTGAGCGAGCGCAGGTACGCGGGCACGGCCGCCGGCCCGATGCCGAGCGTCGCGGCGAAGGCCTCGTTCTTGGCCGGCTGCGCGGCCAGTACCTTGATCTGCTTCTCCACGTCGCAGCTCGCCACGTTCTGGGTGCCGCCGTACACGCCCGGCGCGGAGCCGCTGACGCTCCTGGTGGTGCCCGTGGCGGTGCCCTGGGTGGTGGGGGCGGCGCCGGTCGCAGTGGGGGACGGCGCCGGGCTCTCCGGCGGCGGCGCGTCCTCTTTCACCACGGTGGACTCGGTGAAGGGGTCGGGGCCGGCCGCGGCGGCCGGCTGGAGGAACACCTCGGCCCCGGCGCTGGGAGTACCCGCGGGCCGGGTGAGCACCACCGCCAGGGCCACGACCGCCACCACCGCGACGAGCGCGGTGGCGAGCCGTGGAACGGACCGCCACCAAGGGCCCTTGCCCGGCCCCGGGCGGCCGGGACCGGCGGGCCCGCCCGGCGGCCCCGAGGGCGGCCCGGTCGGCGGCGGGGGCGGCGGCACCTGCTGTCCGCCCGACAGCGGCCCGGAAGGCGGCCCGGTAGGTCGCTCTGACGACGGCTGACTGCCGGAGGGATGTGTACTCACGGGCTCTTCTTCCCAGGAGGAGGGAGTTACCCATCGGACCATTGTGTGCGCCGTCCGGGTGGTGGCCGCAAGCCGGGAGTGCCACCGTTGCAGGGTGAGCCAGACACCGAGATCGACATCGTCCGGGGGCTCCGCGAGGGCCTGGCGCGACGCCCTCGTCACCGTCGTCGCGGGCTTCGCGGCGATGACCGCGGTCGCCGCGGCCGGCCTGGCGTGCGCGGGCGCGGGCGGCCTCCCGGAGGGGGCGTTCCCCCACGTGCTCGCAGCGGTCGTCGTGATGGCGGCCGGCGGCACGGTGGAGGTGGCCGGCGACGCCGGTCTCCTGGCCGGCGCGGACGCGAACCTGTCGGTGCTCCCGCTCTCGGTGAGCCTGGCGGGCGCCCTCGCGGCCGGGTTCTGCTTCCTGCGCCCGCTGCACAACCGGGCCGTGGCCGGGTCCCGTGAACTCCTGGGCCGGGTCGTACCGTTGGTCGTGCTGTGGCTGCTCGCCCTGGTCGGTGCCGCGCTCCTGGCCCGGCAGGAGTTCGGCATCTCCGTGGGCGACTCCCCCGTCGGGGTGATCGGCGAACTCCTCGACTCCTCGCCGAAGGTCGGCTTCCGTGCCGACCTGCCCGCCACGCTCCTGTTCGGACTGGTGTGGATCCTGGGCCTGTTGCTGATCGCCCTGCTGGTGTCGCGCCGCGCCCCGCTCCCGGCCGGGCTGGTCCGCTTCCACTCGGCGGTGCGTCCGGCCGCCTTCGCCACGGCCGTGCTGCTCCTCGCCTACGTCGCGATCGGCGTCGTCGTCGGCCTGGTGGTGGCCGCGACCCAGGGACACGCCGACCGGACCCTCGCGGTCGTCCTGCTCGGGTTGCCGAACCTCGTGTGGATCGCGCTCACCCTGGGCTTCGGCGGAGCCTGGGAGGCCCGGGCCGACGGCGCCTTCGGGCTGCCGATGCCGCCCCTGCTGGACGAGGTGCTGCGCGAGGCCGACGGGGCCCCGGTCGACGTGGCGTCGTTCGCGGCGCGGGACCCGCGGGCGTGGTGGCTGGTGGCGGTGGCCGTCGTCCTGCTGCTCGGTACGGGCGTACTGGCGGCCGTACGGTCCCCCGCGCACGTCCGGCCCTGGCAGCACGCGCTCCACCTGGGCGCGGCCCTCGGCCTCGCCACCCTCGCGGTCTGCCTGCTGGCCCGGGTCCATGCCGTGTACGGACTGTCCCTCCTGGGCATCGGCGAGGTGGACGCCCTGGGCGGGGAGGTCCTGCTGGACCCCGTGCTGTGGCGGACGGTCGGCCTCGGCCTGCTGTGGGGGGCGGTGGCCGGCTTCCTCGGCGGCGTCCTGGCCCGCCCGCTGCACCGCCGCGGCCGGGTCGACGAACCCGCCGCCACGCCACACGCCTGACCCGACGCCGCGCCACACGCCTGACCCGACGCCGCGCCACACGCCTGACCCGACGCCGCGCCACACGTCTGACCGGGCCACCGCGCCGATCGCGCTGGGCGGCCGACCGGGCATCCGCCGACGTCGGAGGGCACCCGCCCCTCCCTCATTCCGCTCCGGGGTCGTGCGTGTCCACGATCCGGGTCGCAGTGGCCTCCCGGTCGTGGCCGCCCGCCTTCCGGCCGGCGGGCGACGCATCCGGGGCGGCGCCGCCCCCGCCGTCCGTCGCTGCCGGCGGCGACGAGGGCCCGTGGGCGGTCCCCGGCCCCTCGGTCACCGCGTAGGTCGCCAGGCGGGTCCCGTCGCCGTACATCCACCGCCCCGAACCCTCGTCGTAGAGCCAGACCGACTCCCCGTCGACGACCACGCCCGCCCGCAGCCCGCGCAGGGCCCGGCGGAAGCCGTCGGTGTCGGACCGGCCGGAGGCGAGTTCGTCCACGGCGTGCCGGTAGCGTGCCAGGGCTTCTGCGCCGCGCTCGAGGAGCGGCCTCGGGTCCTCGGCGCGTACCGACGGCCGCTCCCCCGTGGTCGGAGGCGGCTGCGGGACCGCGACGAGCAGCCGCCCGTCGACCCAGGCGCTCCATCCGTTGGCGCACAGGACCTCCCCCCACTCTCCGCGCCGGGACAGCAGCTGTACGGGCAGGAAGGCGTCCAGGGCCGCGGTCGGCCGGGAGACGTCGGGGGCCTCCCAGGCGGACAGCCCCGACGGCGGCACCACATGGGTGGGCCGGAAGTCCGCCACGGTGATCCCGGGATCCATCGAGCTGCTCATTGACGCCTACTTCCGCATGATCGCGGGCTCGTGCCGGCGCAGCAGCCTCGCGACCAGCACCCCGAAGAGGACGGACAGGACCACCAGCATGCCCAGGTTCAGCAGCCACACCCCGGGGGCGTGGGCGAACAGCGGGTCGTCGGTGAGGGTGCCCGGCACGATCGCGCCGAGGTCGATGGTGCCCGCCATGGCGCCGAGGGCCCAGCGCGAGGGGACCAGCCAGGCCAGCTGCTCGATCACCGGCACACCGTCCAGTTGCAGGAGCGCGCCGCAGAACACCACCTGCACGATGGCGAGGAGGACCAGCAGCGGCATGGTGACCTCCTCCTTGCGGACCAGCCCGGAGACCAGCAGCCCGAGCATCATGGCGGTGAACGCCAGCAGCGCCACGGCGATGGTGATCTCGAGGAGGGGGTTCATGATCACGCCGTGACCGCCCGGGGCGTTCAGGTCCACGCCGTAGAGGGCGACCAGGGTCAGTACGACGGCCTGGGCGACGGTGACGGCGCCCAGCACCACGACCTTCGACATCAGATAGGCGGAGCGCGAGAGGCCCACCGCCCGCTCCCGCCGGTAGATGACCCGTTCCTTGACCAGTTCGCGCACGGCGTTGGCCGCGCCGGTGAGGACGGCGCCGACGGACAGGATGAGCAGGGCGTTGATCGCGGTCTCCTGAGTGAGCCTGCTGCCGGCCAGGGCGCGACCCATCGCGCCCATGACGAAGGGCAGCGCGATCATGATGGCGAGGAAGGTCCGGTCCGCGGCGAGTGCGGCCGCGTACCGGCGGACGAGGGTGGACAGCTGCGAGCCCCAGCTCTGCGCCTTGGGCGGCGGGGGGACGGAGCCGGTCCCGGCGGCGGCTCCGGCCGCCCTGCGCTCGCCGCCGTGCCACGGCTGGCGGGCCCCGCCCCGGACGTACTTGTGGTAGGCCGTCGAGGCGGCGTACTCCCCCGCCCAGTCGCGGTCGCGCTCGTTCTCGAAGGCCTCGAAGGCCTCGGGCCACTCGGAGGCGCCGAAGAAACCGAGGGTCTCGGCCGGGGGCCCGTAGTAGGCGATGCGCCCGCCCGGGGCGAGGACCAGCAGCCGGTCGCAGACGTCGAGGCTGAGGACGCTGTGGGTGACCACGATGACGGTGCGCCCGTCGTCGGCGAGGCCGCGCAGCATGTGCATCACCGAACGGTCCATCCCCGGGTCGAGGCCGGACGTCGGTTCGTCGAGGAAGAGCAGGGAGGGTTTGGTGAGCAGTTCCAGGGCGACGGAGACGCGTTTGCGCTGGCCGCCGGAAAGGCTGTGGATGGGCTGTGCGGCGCGCTGTTCGAGGCCGAGTTCGCCGATCACCTCGTCCACCCGCCGCTGCCGTTCGGGCTTGGCGGTGTCCTGGGGGAAGCGGAGTTCGGCGGCGTAGGTGAGGGCGCGCCGGACGGTGAGCTGGGAGTGCAGGATGTCGTCCTGGGGCACGAGTCCGATGCGGCTGCGCAGTTCGGCGTAGTCGCGGTAGAGGTCGCGGCCGTCGTAGAGGACGGTGCCCCGGTCGGCGGGGCGCAGGCCGGTGAGGGCGCCGAGCAGGGTGGACTTGCCGGCTCCGCTGGGGCCGATGACGGCGAGCAGGCATTTGGCGCCCACGGGGAAGGACACGTGGTCGAGGAGGGTCTTGCGGCCGCGGTCCACGGCGACGGTGAGGCCCTGGACGTCGAGGGTGACCTCGCCGGTGTCCGCGTACTCCTGGAGCCGGTCGCCGACGAGGCAGAAGACCAGGTGGCCGATGCCGACGAGGTCGCCCTCGGCGAGGGGGGCCGCACCCACGACGGGGGTGCCGTTGAGGTAGGTGCCGTTGTGGCTGCCGAGGTCTGCGATCTCGTAGCCGCCGCCGGGGAGGGCCCGCAGCTCGGCGTGCCGGCGCGATACGTCGAGTTCGTCGATGACGAGGTCGTTGTCGAGGGCGCGGCCGATCCGCACGGCGGTACGGGCGGGCAGCGGGAGGACGGCGCTCGGCCGGCGGAAGGTGGTGGTCATCGAAGGGTTCGAGACCCGGGCCGGTCCGGCCCCGGCCGCCGCGGGGCCGGGTGAGGGAGCGGGGGCCGGGGCGGTGAGGACGGCCCGGGGGCCGTCCTGCGCGTCGCCGAAGCGCAGTTCGCTGCCGACGCCGACGCTCCACTCGCGGACGCGGTGGCCGTCGGCCCAGGTGCCGTTGGTGCTGTCCTCGTCCTCGACCGTCCAGTGGTCGCCGTCGGGGCGCAGGAGCGCGTGGTGCCAGGAGACGCGGGCGTCCTCGAAGCAGATCTCGCAGAGGGGGTCCCTGCCGACGTGGTACGTCCGGCCCGGGCTCAACGGCGTGGAGCCCGTGTCGGTCTCCAGGAAGAGCTCGGGCGCGGTCGGCACACCGGGGCGCTGGACCATGAACAGATTTTCCCACGATCACACCGGCCCGGCAGCAGTCCAGCAAAACCGCAGGTCAGAGGCCTCTTATGGGTAATGACAACGGTCCCCGTTGCAGCCTTTGCCGATCTCGTCGGCGTGCGCTTCACTTCACGCGACGGAACCGAACACCGGCTGCCGCGACGAGACGGGGGATGCCATGAGCGGGCACGAGCACGGGCACGACGACCACGGCCACGACCACGGACCAGGGGGCCACAGCCACGGCGTGGCCGCCGACGCCGACCGCCGCTGGCTGGCCGTCGCGCTCGCCCTGATCGGCGGGTTCATGGCCGTCGAAGTGGTCATCGGCATCATGGCCCACTCCCTGGCCCTGATCTCCGACGCGGCCCACATGCTGACGGACGCCGTCTCGATCGTCCTCGCGCTGATCGCGATGCGGCTGGCGGCCCGCCCCGCCCGGGGCGGCTTCACGTACGGCCTCAAGCGGGCGGAGATACTCTCCGCCCAGGCCAACGGCCTGACGCTGTTGCTGCTGGCCGCGTGGCTGGCGTACGAGGCGGTGCGCCGGCTGATGGACCCGCCGCCGGTGGAGGGCGGGCTGGTCCTGGTGACGGCGCTGGCGGGCATCGTCGTCAACGTGGCCGCGGCCTGGTGCATCTCGCGGGCGAACCGGTCCTCGCTGGCGGTCGAAGGTGCTTACCAGCACGTCCTGAACGACCTGTACGCCTTCATCGGGACGGCCGTCGCCGGCCTGGTCGTCATGACGACCGGATTCCGGCAGGCCGACGCGATCGCCACGCTCGTCGTCGTGGTCCTGATGGTCAAGGCGGGCTACGGACTGGTCCGCGACTCCGGACGGATCTTCCTGGAGGCCGCCCCCGCGCACGTGGACCCGGACGCGGTCGGCGACCGGCTCGTGGGACACCCGCCGGTCACCGAGGTGCACGACCTGCACATCTGGACGATCACCTCGGGGCAGGCCGCGCTCTCCGCGCACGTGCTGGTCGAGCCGGCGGGCGACTGCCACGCCGTACGGCGGGAACTGGAGCGGCTGCTGGAGAAGGAGTACGGGATCACGCACACCACCCTCCAGGTGGACCACGCCCAGGACTCCCTCCTCTCGGTCGGCCGGCGGGGCGAGGCCGCGTACGACCCGCACTGCGCGGACGCGCACGGACCGGTCCACCGCGAGGGCCCGCACGACCACTGACCGCCGGCTCCTGACCGGACCACCGGCCGGGGACCACCGGCCGGGGACCACTGACCGCCGCCGGTACGGGGCATGTATGGGGCCATGACGTACAAGCGCAGCGCCGGACTGCTCCTCTTCCGGCGGACGGACACCGGTCCGGGGCCGGAGCCCGGGGTCGAGATCCTGCTCGGGCACATGGGCGGCCCCCTGTGGTCGGGGCGGACCTCCGGGGACTGGGCCATCCCCAAGGGGGAGTACGGGCCGGAGGAGACTCCGCGCGACGCCGCCCGGCGGGAGTTCACCGAGGAGATCGGGCTGCCCCCGCCGGAGGGCGAGTACCTGCCGCTGGGCGAGGTACGGCTCTCCAGCGGGAAGCTCGTGACCGTCTGGGCGGTGGAGGCGGACCTCGACCCGGCGCTCATGGTGCCGGGGACCTTCACCATGGAGTGGCCCCCGCGCTCGGGGAACGTACAGGAGTTCCCGGAGCTGGACCGGGTGGCCTGGTGCACGCCCGAGAGGGCCCAGAGCATGCTCATTCCCGGACAACTGCCCTTCGTGGAGCGACTGTTGGTGCTGCTGAAGGCTTGACCAGAGCGCGTACTTGCCAACATCCCCACCTGCCTGGACATTGCACACATGACGAACGTCGTGCTGGTGGGGACCCTGGACACCAAGGGTGTGGAGTACGGCTGGCTGCGCGAGGGGCTGCTGCGCGCCGGCGTCGAAGTGGTACTGGTCGACACAGGAATCATGGGTGAACCCCGGGTGGCCGCGGACGTGCCGCGCGCCGCGGTGGCCCGGGCCGCGGGAACCGAACTGTCGCTCCTTCGATCGGCCGCCGACCGGGGGGCGGCCGTGACCACGATGGCCCGGGGCGCCGAGGCGACCCTGCTGCGCCTGCACGCCGAAGGGCGGCTGCACGGAGTGCTCGCGATCGGCGGCAGCGGCGGCACCTCGATAGCCACCCGGGCGATGCGCGCCCTGCCGCTGGGCGTGCCGAAACTGATGGTCTCGTCCATGGCGTCCGGGGACACCGCCCCGTACGTGGGCTCCTCGGACATCACGATGATGTACAGCGTGGTGGACATCGCGGGGATCAACAGCGTCTCCGGGCCGATCCTGTCGAACGCGGTGGCGGCCATCGCCGGGATGGCCGGGGCCTTCGCCCGCGTCTCGGGGGAGCGCGCGCCCCGGCTGGGGACCGGCCCCCGGCCGCTGGTCGCGGCGAGCATGGCGGGCGTGACGACGTCCGGTGTGGACGCGGCGCGCGAACGGCTGACCGAACTCGGGTACGAGGTGCTGGTCTTCCACGTCAGCGGCACCGGCGGCCGCACGCTGGAGACCCTGGCCGGGCAGGGGGTCTTCGCCGGGGTCCTCGACCTGACCCTCAGCGAGCTCGCCGACGACCTGTGCGGGGGAATCCTGACCGCGGGTCCCGACCGGCTCAGGGCGGCCGGGCGGGCCGGCGTCCCGCAGGTGGTGAGCCTGGGCGCGCTGGACATGGTGAAGTTCGGGCCGCTGGAGTACCTGCCCCCGCGGGTGCTGGAGCGGGGCGTCCACGTCCACAACCCCTCGATCACGGTGATCCGTACCAGCGAGGCCGAGTGCGCGGAGCTCGGCCGCCGGGTCGCCGCCAAACTCCGTGCGGCGACCGGGCCCACGGCCGTCTGTGTCCCGCTCCGTGGACTGTCCACGCTCGGCGCGCCCGGCGGGCCGTACCATGACCCCCGCGCGGACCGGGCACTGTTCTCGGCGCTGCGCGAGGGCTTGCGGGGCAGTGCCGCGCGGCTCTACGACTACGACACGCACATCAACGACCCCGCCTTCGGGCGGGCGGCCGCGGACCGGCTCCATGCGATGATCTGCGCGCAGCGCGCCGCCGCCTGACACGCATCCGGACCGCCGGGAACCGGCCACGGCGCAAAACGTGTCCCTGAGGGTGGCCGGCCGACAGGAGGACCGGGCCGCACAGCCAGGGGCACGGTGACGTCATGGACGGGGGAAGGCAATGAAGAACGCGTGGGCGGTGCCCGGCTACGCGCAGGTGCGCGAGCTGGGCTCGGGGGCCAGTGGACGCGTGGTGCTCGCCGTGCACGAGGCGACGGGCACGGCGGTCGCCGTGAAGTACCTGAGCGACCGGCTGCGCGAGGACCCGGCCTTCATCGGGGAGTTCCGGGCCGAGGCCCGGCTCCTCGGCGGGCTGGAGTCCCCCTACGTCGTGCGGCTGTACGAGTACGTCGAGGCCCCGGGCGGCGCCGCCATCGTGATGGAGCTGATCGACGGGATCTCCCTGCAGGCCCTGCTCAAGGAGGCCGGACAGACCGACCCCGAGGCCGCGCTCGTGGTGCTGAAGGGCTCGCTGCTGGGTCTGGCGCACGCGCACCGGGCGGGCGTCGTCCACCGTGACTACAAGCCGGCGAACGTGCTGGTGGCGGCGGACGGTTCCTCACGTCTGGTGGACTTCGGGATCGCCGCCCGCCGCGGCACCACGCCCGGAGTCGCCGGCACCCCGGCCTACATGGCGCCTGAGCAGTGGCAGGGCCGGCCGGCGTCACCCGCCGCCGACGTGTACGCGGCGACGGCGACCTTCTTCGAGTGCCTCACCGGGCGCAAGCCGTACGCCGGGGAGAACTTCGCGGAGCTCGCGGTCCAGCACATCGAGGCTCCGGTACCGGAGACCGAGGCCCCCGAGCCCGTCCGGCCGCTGATCCGGCGCGGCCTCGCCAAGGCGCCCGAGCAGCGGCCGGAGAACGCCGAGGCGTTCGTGGCCGAACTGGAGGACGTGGCACTGGCCGCGTACGGGCCCGAGTGGGAGGAGCGCGGACAGCGCAAGCTGGCGGCGCTGGCCGCGCTGCTGCCGCTGCTGTTCCCCTCGGCGGGCGCGCCGGCGGCCGGCACCACGGCCGTGGCGACGACGACTCTGGCACCGCCGCCCCGCAGCTGGCTGCCCGACCGGCGCGGAGCGGTGGCCGCCGGTGTGGCGCTGGTGCTCGGCGCGATGATCGTGTTCTCGGCGCAGGCGGTGGGTGAACAGCGGGACGGTGCATCGGCGCTGAGCGCGTTCGCAACGACCAGCGCGGCGCCGGGCGGCGGTTTCCCCTCCCCGGTGGCCACCGCGTCGGCTTCGCCGTCGGCGTCCGCTTCCGCGTCGGCATCAGCGTCCGCGTCGCCGTCCGCGTCCGCGTCGCCGTCGCTGTCGCCGTCCACGAGCCCCGGGGCCTCGGTGACCCCGACCGCGACGCCCACCGCGACGACGACCACGCCGACGACCGCGCCGACCACCAGCCGCCCGCCGTCGCCGCGGCCGACGGTGGTGGTCGGGGCGATCAGGGTGGATCTCCGGCAGGTGGACTTCACGACGGGTGAGGCCGCCATCTCCATCGACGCGAAGGGCACGGCCCCGGTGAGCGTCACCGTCGAGTGGTTCAACAGCAACCAGTCCGGTGTTCTGGGTACCGCCGACGGCCGGGCGGAGACGCTGACGTACCAGCCGGGCAGCGGCGCGGTCGTCAGGCGGCATGCCTTCTCCGGGCAGGGCTGCTACTGGGGCGTGCGGGTCACCACGAAGCCCGCGGCGGGCAACGGTTCCCAGACCGACCAGGTCTGGCTGACGAGGTGCATGATCCGATGAGCGACGAAGAGTACAGCGCGACCGTTCTCGGCAGCCATTGGTTCAGTGGCCCGCCGCAGCCGCAGGAGGCCGTGCCCGACCGTGTAGAGGGTTCGGTCATGCGGTTCGGACCCGGCGTGACGGCCGCCATGCCCGCGCCGTTCCCGGTGGTCGTCCCCGTCGTGGTGCCGCCCCGGCGGCGGGGCGCCGGGCTGCGCCGGTACACCCTCGCCGCGGTCGTGCTGGCGGCGGTCCTCGCGTACCTCGGATGGCAGCGGTTCGGGCCCGGGATCGAGGTCCGCGACGTGGCCGTGACGACCGATCCGGCCGGCCCGGCCTGCGACGCGACCGCCGACGTGGTGGCCGTCGTGGGCACCAACGGCCGGCCGGGGACGCTCACCTACCGCTGGGTCCGCAGCGACGGCACCACGTCCGAGGAGCTGACCGAGCGGGTGCCGCGCGGCCAGCGCGAGGCCCGGCTGCACCTGCTGTGGACGTTCCGGGGCACGGGCAGCTACCAGGCGAAGGCCGAGCTCCAGCTGCTGTCGCCCGGACAGCGCACTGCCGCGGTGAACTTCACGTACCGCTGTACCCCGTAGCGGGCATCCGGATCACGGCGCGAGCGCCGTCGAGGTCGACGCGGGAGCGCGGCGGTGCGCCGTCCTCCTCGTCGTCGCGCAGGACGAGGGCGCTCCGGCGTTCCTTCAGCTCGTTCTGCTTGCCCGGCGAGAAGCTGGCGTGCAGTTGCTCGAACCCCGTGGAGGAGATCTGCCCCTGACGCCCGCTCCACCGCCGGGGGAGCAGACCGGCGCGGCCCGCCCGCACCAGCGCGAGGTCGAGGAAGGCCGTCGCGGTGAGCAGGACGGCCAGCCCCGGAAGGGTCATGAAGACGACGAAGCCCATGGCGGGACCGTAACCGGCCGGTCGCGGGCCACGCCCGCACGGGGTTCAGAACCGCGCGTGCGCGGTGATGTCCGCCTGGAACTCGCCCGTCATCGCCGGGGTCACCGTCGGCCGGCACTGCCGGACGGCCTCCAGGTAGTCCCGTGTGGTCGCGCCGAGCTGCGCGGCCGCCGCACCGCGCGCGCCCACCGCCTCCAGGTCCCGTTCGAAGGACACCTGTGCCGCGATCCGCGCCGCGTGCTCGATGTCGGCGGGTGTGAAGAGTTCGGACGCCTCGACGAGGGCGCTGACGTCGACGTCGGCGCGCCCGGCGGTGTAGCGGCCCCAGATCGCGGCGCGGGCGCCGGCGTCCGGAGTGCCGATCGGGATGAGGTAGTCGAAGCGCCCGGGCCGCAGGAAGGCCGGGTCGAGGGAGCGGATGGAGTTGGTGGCGCACACCAGGAGGCGTTCGTCGCCCTCCCGGAAGCCCGGTATCAGCTTCAGCAGCTCGTTCGTGACGCCGTGGATGCCACCGGGCTGCGCGGGCTCGGTGCGCACGGGGGCGATCTCCTCCACCTCGTCGATGAAGACGAGTACGCGCTCCAGTTCCGCGATCCGGGCGAAGGCGTCCCGCAGTGCCGCGGCCAGGTTGCCCTCGTCGGCGAGGCGTGAGGGCAGCAGTTCCACGAACGGCCAGCCGAGCCGGGAGGCGATGGCCCGCGCGAAGGTGGTCTTCCCGGTGCCGGGCGGGCCGAAGAGGGTGATGGCGCGCGGCGGCCGCACCCCGTGCGCGGCGGCCCGCTCGGGCTCGGCGAGCGGCAGCACCACGCGCCGCTCGATGAGGTCCTTCTCCTTCTCCATGCCGGCGACCCTGGACCACAGGTCGTTCGGCAGGAACCGGCCGCCGAGGTCGTCGAGGAGGCCGGCGGCCGGTCCGTGGAGCGGCTCGGTCTTCTCGAAGTAGGCGACGGCGGGCTGCCGGGTGTAGCCGGCGTTGAGGAGGCCTTCGCCGAGCAGGTCCTCCTCGGGCAGGACGTAGGCGATGCGGCCGACGCGGGCGGCGATGAGCCGTCGTTCGAGCTCGACGAGGAGGGCGCTGGCGAGGCCCCTGCCGCGCCAGCCGGCGGCGATCGCGATGCGCATGACCCAGGCGCGCTCGCCGGTGACGCAGGCGAGTGCCGCGCCGATCGGGACGCCCTGGTGGACGGCGACGACGCAGGGCTGCCGGCCGGTCAGTGCGCTGATGCACTCGGCGAGTGAGAAGACGGACTCCTGGCCGAGTTCGGCCGTGGTGTCGATCAGGTGGACCACCGCTGCGAGATCGCTCTCGCGGTAGTCGTGGATGAGCCAGTTCACCGGGTACCGCCCCTCGTTCGTGCTCGTTGCGGCGAGGCTAGGGGCGAGTGGGCCCGGCGATCTCGCTCCGCGGTGCACAACAGGCGGTCCGGAACCCCTCCGTGGCGTCCATAGACTGGTGCCTTCCGCCCGAACGCCAGAGCGAGGATCCCAGCAACTTCATGCTTTGCCACATACCCGCGGCCCGGCGCGGGCCCCTCCTCCACCTCGCCCCCTTCCTCTGGACCGTGGCCCTCGGCCTGTGGGGGCTCTCCCGGCAGGAGAGCGTGTGGCGCGACGAGGCGGCGACCTGGCAGGTGGCCGGGCGGTCGGCGGCGGAGATCTGGCGGATGCTCGGGAACGTCGACGCCGTCCACGGTCTCTACTACCTGCTGATGCACGGCCTCTTCGAGGTGTTCGGGGCGAGCACGACGACCCTGCGGCTGCCGTCCGTGCTGGCGGTCGCGTGTGCCGCCGCATGCGTGGCCGCGATCGGCGGGCGCCTGGCCGGTTCCTGGGCGGGGCTCGGCGGCGGGCTGGCGCTCGGGCTGCTCCCGGCCGTGCAGTTCTACCTCCAGGAGGGCCGGCCGTACGCGCTGGTCGCGGCGGGGGCGGGGCTGTCGACGCTGCTGCTGGTGTCGTTGCTGGAGGAGCGGCCCGGGCGGCGGGCCCTGCCGCGCTGGACGGCGTACGGGGCGGCCGTGCTGGTGTGCGCGCTGCTGAACTGGCTTTCGCTGCTGGTCCTGCCCGCGCACGCGGCGACCCTGTGGTGGGTGCGGGCGGGACGCGGGGTGTGGCTGCGCTGGGCGGCGTACGGCGCCGGGGCGGTGGCGGGTGCGCTGCCGCTGGTCCTGTTCAGCCGCGGCCAGTCCGACCAGGTGTCCTGGATACCGCCGCTGACCTGGCACATGCTGATCGGCCCGGGGATCCTGCTGGCGATCGGCGCGCTGGGGGCGTGGGCGGACCGGCCGGACCGGTCACGGCTGTCGGCGGCGGCGGTGGGGCTGCCGCTGCTGGCGGTGCCTCAGCTCGGGCTGATCGGGCTGTCTCTGTTCCAGCCGCTGTTCCTGGACCGGTACGTGTTGTTCAGCATGGTGGGCCTGGCGCTGCTGATCGGCGCGGCCCTGGGTGCTGCCGTACGGGCCTGCGCGCCCCGGTTCCCGAGGGCGTCGGCCCTGCTGGTGCCGGGGGTGGTGGGGGTGTCGGTGCTGGCCCTGCTGCCGGTGGAGCTGGGCAAGCGGGCCCCGGCCAGCCGGGTCGACGACGTGCTGGCCGTGGCGGGTGAGGTGGCGCTGCTGAAAAGGGACGGGGACGGGGTGCTGTTCCTACCGGCGGCGCGGCGGGACACCGCGCTGGTCTCCCCCGGCTCCTTCACGGGCCTGACCGACCTGGCGCTGGCCGAGAGCCCGGTGGCGTCGGCCACCCTCAAGGGCGAGGAGGCGCAGCCGGCGCGGATCCGGGAGGCCCTGCTGGAGCAGCGGCGGGTGCTGCTGGTGACGGACTCGGCCAAGGTCGCGAAGGCCCCGTCGGCGGAGCGGGACAAGGCGAAGGCCGCGGTGCTGCGGGAGCGGTTCACGGTGGTGGAGGACCGGCAGGTGCGGGGGCGCCGGGTGACGGTGTACGAGCGCCGCGACTGACCGAAGGGCGGGGCGGCGGGGCGACGGCGGGGTGTCTCGTCCGGGGCTGTGCCGGTCGGAACCGTCTCGTCCGGTCATGGCACGTCCTTCACGCCGTGTTCACAGGATTCACAGGGGATTCATACGGAACACCGTCCTCCGGTCATAGGTTCGGGGGGCAGGGTGGAAAACATGATCCAGGACACGCTCCCCCGATCGGCCCGGCGCTCCCGTGCGCGGCGGGCGTCACGGATCCTGCTCGCGCTGGCCGCGATGGCCGCGCTGATCGGCGTGGACCTGCCCGATGCGGCGTCCGGACCGCCGCTGGGCGTCACCGCGTGGGCCCGGCCCGGCGCCGAGGCCGACCGCGTGGGCGCCCTCTTCGCCGACGGCCTCGAGGGCGGGCACTTCTGCACCGCCGCGGTCGTGCGCAGCGACGACCGCGACGTGATCGCCACCGCCGCGCACTGCCTGGAGAGCACCGGCACCACCGTCTTCGCGCCCGGATACCGGGACGGGGAGGCTCCGTACGGCCTGTGGAAGATCACCGGCGTGCACGTGGCGCCGGAGTGGACCGCCGGGCAGGACCCGGACGCCGACATCGCCTTCGCGACGGTGGCGCCGGTGGACGGCGGACAGACCCGCCGCGTCGAGGACGTCGTGGGCGGCTTCCCGGTCGCGGCCGAGCAGCCCGCCGGGGCCAGGGTGACGGTCATCGGCTACCCCCGGACGCTGGAGGCGCCGCTGCGCTGCGCCAACACCGCCGGCCTGTTCTCCCCCACCCAGCGCCGGATCGGCTGCCCGGACCTCAGCGGCGGCACCAGCGGCAGCCCCTGGCTGGTGGACGGGGCGGTGGCGGGGGTGCTCGGGGGCCACGAGGGCGGCGGGACCGTGCCGGAGATCTCGTACAGCGCGGTGATGGGCGATCAGGCGGTGGAGCTGTACCGGGAGGCCGCGGTCGACGGCTGACGGCCGGTGCGGGCTCTGCGCCCGATCCCCGAGAGGCCCTCAGGCACGGGCGGCCGGGATGCGTTCCGCCTCCGGCGCGGAGGGCTGCGCGGGCAGCCGGCCGAGCGTCGCCGGACAGGGTGTGCCCAGGCGGATGTCCTGCACCCCGCGCCGCAGGCTGTCGCGCAGCAGGCGGCCCAGCGGGCGCTCGACGAGCCGGTGCACGAGCCAGGCGACGGCCACCATGGCGGCGGTCACCCCGAGGGCGAGCGGGACGGGTGCGACGTCGCCGCGGAAGTGATGGATGGCGGTCAGCCCGGCCATCATGTGGATCAGGTAGAGCGGGTAGGTGACCGCTCCGGCGTGCGGGAGCCAGCGCCACTGGACGCGGTCGAGGGCGCCGAGGGCTATGGCCGCCATGACGGCGAATCCGAGGACGATGATCACGTGGGCCGGCCAGGCGGGCGTCTGCTGGGTGGCGCTCCGGCCCAGGCTGGAGATCATGCGGGCGTGCACGTGGTGCTGGGCGAGGAGGAACTGCACGCCGACCACGGCCCACAGGACGGCGTTCGGCCGGAAGCGGCGCATCAGGTGGAAGGCGATGCCCGCGATGAAGTACGGGGACGCCGACGACACCGCGAAGAAGGACAGCAGCCCGCTGTCGACGGTCGGGGCCACGACGCCGGCGAGGGTCCAGACCCCGCAGAAGAGCACGCAGTTGCGGTAGGTCACGCCGCGCATGACGACCAGCGCGAACAGCACGTAGAACTTGAGCTCGACGAAGAGGGTCCAGTACGCGTCGTCCACGTGCGGGACCCCGACACCGGCCTGCAGCATCGAAAGGTTCACCACGACGTCGCTGAACGACGCCACCCTCCGTACCTCGGGCCAGTTGAACAGCACGAGCGAGGTGAAGACCACAGCCGCCCAGTACGCGGGGAAGAGCCGGGACACCCGGGATACCGCGAAGTCACCCACGGTGCGGCCCCAGGCGCTCATGCAGATCACGAAGCCGCTGACCAGGAAGAAGATCTCGACGCCGAGCCAGCCGTAGACGGCCAGCGCGTGCGCGGCCGGGAAGACGCCCTCGGCCGGCTCGCCCCAGGCGCTGTCGAGGGCCGCGTAGTGGTAGAAGAGGACGGAGAGTGCGGCGAGCACCCGGATGCCGTCGAGGGCCACGAGGCGCGGCCCCGGCCCTCCGGCGCGCGGGGCGCCGTCCCTCGGGCGCCCGCCCGTCCCCGGTATGCCGGCCCTTCCACCTGCGCTCATCCTTCGACCCCCGATGCTGGACGGTCCCTGTCTGACCCGTCGGATCTGCGGAACCTTACAGCGCCCTCCGGACAGCTCCGGCCGACACCCACCATGATCGACAAGACACCCCTAGGGTGTTTCGGTGAGGGCCGCGGGGATCTCGAACCAGGTGGGCTCGTCCTGCAGGGCCCGGTGGATCCGGTCCAGGGCGAAGGACTCCAGCGGCGGCAGCGCGTCCACGTCGAACCAGTCGACTTCGAGGGACTCGGGGTCGTTGACCCGGGCCTCGCCGCCGGTGGCGCGGCAGCGGAAGGTGATGTCCTGGAACTGGCAGACGTCGCCGTTGGGATAGGTGATCGGCTCCAGCATCTGGACCAGGACCACGCGCTCGGGCACGCAGTGCACGGCCGTCTCCTCGTACACCTCGCGCACGACGGTCTCGGCGGGCTGCTCGCCCGGCTCGGCGATGCCGCCGACCACGGACCACCGCCCGGTGTCGGAGCGCCGGCCGAGCAGCACCCTGCCCAGGTCGTCGAGGACGATGGCCGTGACCCCGGGCAGCAGGAGCAGCTGGTGCCCGGCGGACTCACGGATCCGCCGGATGAAATCGGGTGTGGTCATCCCCCGACCCTACGAGGCCGGGAGCCGGTCCCGGCTCAGGCGGCGCGGCGGGCGCGGGTCCGGCGGGCGGCGAGCACGCCGAGGCCGCCGGCGGCGAGCAGCAGCAGGGCGTATTCGGGGAGCGGCCCGAGGACGGTCGCCGGGGTGCGGCCGGAGCGGAGCGGGATCTCGGCGACGAGCGCGTCCGCGGTGAACATCTTCGTCTCCGAGACGATCCGCCCGTCGGGCCGGATGACCGCGCTGACCCCGCTGGTGACGGGGACGAGGACGGTGCGGCTGTGCTCGACCGCGCGGATCCGGTCCATGGCGAGCTGCTGGTAGGTCATCTGCGTGCGGCCGAAGGTGGCGTTGTTGCTCGGTACGGCGATCACCTGGGCGCCGTCCTGGACGGTCGAGCGGACGGCGTCGTCGAAGGCGGCCTCGAAGCAGGTGACCATGCCGACGCCGCTGCCGGCCATGTCGAAGACGCCGGGGTCCTTGCCGGGCCCGAAGTCGCGGCGCACCCGGTCCACGTCGGAGCTGAAGAGCCGGACGAAGGAGCGCATCGGGATGCGCTCGCCGAAGGGCTGGATCTTGCGCTTGTCGTAGGTCGCGCCGGGGCCGCCGACGGGGTCCCAGAGGATCATCGTGTTGCGCAGCGGGCCCGTCTCCGGGGCGACGACCGCGCCGATCGCCACGGGCACGCCGATGGCCTTGACCGCCTCGTCGATGACGGCGTGGGCGTCGGGTTCGGCGTACGGGTCGAGGTCGGAGGAGTTCTCGGGCCAGACGACGAAGTCGGGCCTGGGGGTCCGGCCGGCCTTGACGTCCTCGGCGAGCTGGATGGTCCGCTTGACGTGGTTGTCGAGGACGGCCCGGCGCTGGGCGTTGAAGTCGAGGCCGAGGCGGGGCACGTTGCCCTGGATGACGGCGGCCACCGCGGTGCCGTCCTCGGCGGCGTCGGAGACCAGCGGGCGGGCGGCGAGTCCCGCGCCGATCGGGGCGGCGACGGTGAGGGCGGTCAGCGCGGCGGTGGTGCGGCCGGGGTGGCGGCGGGCGATGCGCAGGGCCTCGTACAGGCCGAATCCGCAGAGGGCCACGCCGAAGGAGAGCAGTGGTGTACCGCCGAGCGCGACGAGCGGGGTGAAGACGCCGTCGGCCTGTCCGAAGGCGAGCTTGCCCCAGGGGAACCCGCCGAAGGGCGCCCGGGCGCGCAGGGCCTCGCCCGCGACCCACACGGCGGCGGCGAACAGCGGCCAGGCCGGGAGCCGGCTGACGAGGGCGATGCCGAGGCCGGTGAGACCGATGAAGAGGGCTTCGAGGGAGGCCAGCGCCAGCCAGGGCACGGGGCCGACCTCCTCCCCGGTCCACACGAGGAGCGGCAGCAGGTAGCCGAGCCCGGCCAGGGTGGCGAGCCCGAAGCCGGCCCGCGGACGGCGGTGGTACAGGCATCCGGCGAGCAGGGCGAGGGCGAGCGGGGCGAGCCACCACAGGGGGCGGGGCGGGAAGCTGAGGTAGAGCAGCACGCCGGACAGTGCGGCGAGGGCCGGCCGGACCAGCCGGGCACCCCTGCGCACCGGCGCGGCCGGAGTGGCCGGGGTGGCGGGAGGCGTCACGGAGGGCGTCCTGGGCTCGGACGGTCCGTCGGCGGGCCGCGAGGGCTCGTTCGGGGCGGCCTCGCGCGTCACACTGCTGCTCATCTGGCGGAGTGTACGTCCCCGGGCCGTCGGATCCGGTAAGCGCCTCGGTCCGTGCGGCGTGCGCGGCGGGACCTCAGCCGGCGAGGGTGCGCAGGTGGGCGCGGATGACGCGGACGGCGTTCTCGGCGTCGTCGACGGTCACCGTGAAGAGCTCGCCGTCGACCAGCGTCAGTTCGAGGCCCTCGCCGCGCCGGACGATCACCGCGGTGCCCTTCTCGGGGCGCCAGCGGCATCCCCAGCCGCCCCAGTGCTGCGGGGTGATCCGGGGGAGGAACGCGGCCGAGGCCACGTCCGCGAGCTCGATCCTGCGGCGCGGGAACCCGATGTGGCCGCAGCGCACCACGAGGGCCTGGGCGTCGACGGTGACGGCGACGTGCACGAAGGCGACCGTGCCGTAGACCATGAGCAGCCCGGCCGCGAGGCAGCCGGTCACCGCCATGAGGAGCGGGACGAAGCCGGAGGTCCACGCGTTGTCGACGGCCAGCTCGACACCGAGCGCCACGCAGGCCGCACCGGCGGCCGCGAGCAGCCACTGCAGGGGGTTGGTGGCCCTGCCCGTCCAGAGCGGACCAGGGGGGTGACCCGTCATACGTAGCAGCGTACCCACGTTCCGGAAGGACACCACCGTCGCGCGCCCGACCCACCGGCGGACGCCCTCAGGGGGCCTTGCGCGCCACGCGGTAGCGCAGGTGCACGACCTTCGAGCCGAAGGTCCGGGTCTCGACGAGTTCGAGGTCCACCCGGCGGCCGTGCTGGGGGAAGAACGGGATGCCGCCGCCGACCAGCACCGGGTAGACCATGACCCGGTACTCGTCGATCAGGTCCAGCGCGGCCGCCTCGGCGGCGAGCGTCGCACCGCCGAGGGCGATGTCGCCGTCCCCCGGCTCGGCCCGCAACCGCTCGATCTCCTCTGCCAGACCGCCCGAGGCCAGGCGGGCGTTGCCCTGCACCGTCGACAGGCTGCTGGAGAACACCACCTTCGGAAGCGGGTTCCAGACCTGGACCCATTCGAGTGATGGGGGGTCGAGTGTCTCCTGGTCGACCGTCTCCCAGTACAGCATCGTCTCGTACAGTCGCCGCCCCAACAGGTGGACGCCGAGCTCACGGGTCTCGTCGATCCAGAAGCGGAAGATCTCGTCGTCGGGTTCCGTCCACTCGAAGTCGCCGTCCGGCCCGACGATGAAGCCGTCGAGTGAGACGCCCATCGCGTAGGTCACGCTTCGCATAGAAGTCCTCCTCGGTGAGGATCCGACAGTACGGCTGCCGGGCGCCGCGGAACTCGTCGCGACGCGCGCGGGCCTTCCGTGCCGGGCGCGTCAGGCCGGGAGGAGCGCCGCGAGCGCGTCGCGCAGGGCGGGGCGGCAGCCGGTCATGAACCGGTGCAGGGCCCGCGGGCCGAGGGCGACGCGCTGGGCGCTGCGGCGGCGCTCCGCGTCGTACGCGCGCAGGGCGCGGGGCAGCCCGCCCGGCCCGTCGGCGGCGGCGACGGCGCGGGGCAGGGCGTCGGCGTCGAGCAGGCGGTGCCGGCGCCCTGTACTACATCTGTGGTACCACGGCTGTGGTTATGCTGCCCCCGTGAATCAGGACCGGAGGGACCGGCTGCGGGACGCGGCCGTCGTCGTACTGGCGGAGTCGGGCGGGCGCGGACTGACCCACCGGGCCGTCGACGCGGCCGCGGACGTGCCGACGGGCACGGCCAAGAACTACTTCCCCACGCGCGACGCCCTGCTCCGCGCGGTGGCCGAACGCTGCGTGGAGCAGTACCGGGCACTGGCCGCGTCCCTGGCGGGGGCCGGGCCGGGTCCGGCCGACGCCGACCAGCTCGCGGCGCTGCTCGCCGGACTGCTGCGGGACGTGGCGGGGCCGGGGCGCCCCCGCGTCCTGGCCTATCTGGAGCTGCGGACCGAGGGGACCCGGCGGCCGTGGCTGGCCGCGCTCCTGGACCCGATCCCCGCGGCGGACTTCGCCGCGCACGCGCACCTGTTGCGGACGGCCGGACTGCCGGCCGGGCCGGAGCGGGCCCGGGCCCTGACCCTCGCCCTGCACGGCGCCGTCCCCCACCTGCTGAGCGGAGCCCCGGCGACCCTGGCCGCCGCCGGCCTGGACGACCTGGACCGGTTCACCCGCGGGCTGCTGGCCGCCGTACACCCCGAGGAGGCACGATGACCGCGCCCACCCGGGTCGACCGGGCCGTGGGAGCCGTGCTCGGCTCTGCCGCGGGCGACGCGCTCGGCGCCCCGTACGAGTTCGGCCCGGCAGGGCAGTTGAGCGCGCGGGGCGAGGAGATGCGCGGGGGCGGCGGCTGGGATCCGGGCGAGGCGACGGACGACACGCAGATGGCCGTCCTGGTCGCCGAGTCGCTGCTGGAGCACGACGGCCTCGAACTCCCCGACGTCTTCGCCCGGTTCCAGCGGTGGGCCGCCGGGCACCCCAAGGACATCGGCCTGCAGACCGAGGACGTGCTCACCAGCGGCCGGCCCTGGGACCTCGCGGCGGCGCTGCACTTCCAGGTCAACACCCGGGCGGCAGGCAACGGTTCCCTGATGCGGGCCGCCACCCCGGCCGTGTACTTCGCCGCCGCCGGACGGGAGGCGACCATGGACGCCGCGCGCCGGATCGCCGCCCTCACCCACGGCGACCAGGCCGCCTGGGAGGGGACCGCGATCCTGCACGAGCTCGTCCGGGTCGCCCTGGACGGCGCCGATCCGCTCGCCGCCCTCCCGGCCGCCCTCGACGCGGTGCACCCGGACCACCGCGAGCGCTACGGCAGGGTGCTCGCCCCCGACTGGCACCCGGGGCTGGCCACCGAGTTCAACGGGGCCGTGTGGCCCTGCCTGGGCTCGGCGGTGTGGGCGCTGCGCACCACCACCGGGTTCGCCGAGGCCGTACGGGCCGCAGTGGACCTGGGCGGGGACACGGACACGGTGGCCGCGGTGACGGGCGCCCTGGCCGGCGCGCGGTACGGGCAGGGCGCGGTGCCCGCACCTTGGACGGCCCCACTCCACGTGCCACTGCCCGGGTTCGGCGAACGGGTCCTGGACGCCGACGACCTGCGCGCACTGGCTCAGCGGCTCGCGGCGGCCGGCTCCCGCTGAAGCTCCAGGCGGCGGCCGCGGAATCCGGCGCGCAGCCGCCGGTCGTGCGTGACCACCACCAGGGTCCCGCCGAAGTGGGCCAGGGCCGCCTCCAGTTCCTCCACCACGGCCGGAGCCAGGTGGTTGGTCGGTTCGTCCAGCAGGAGCAGGTCCAGGGGCCGCGCCACCAGCCGGGCCAGTTCCAGCTTCCGGCGCTGGCCGGCCGAGAGGGTGCGCACCGGCCGGGTCAGGTCGGCCGGGGCCAGCAGGCCGAGCCCGGCGACGAACCGGTCGGCGTGCTCCTGCCCGAACAGCTCGACGACGGAGCGGGGTTCGTCCGCCCAGGGGTCGTCCTGCCGCAGCAGTCCCACGCGCGCGGGCGTTCGTACCAGGCCCTGCTCGGGCTGCAGTTCACCTGCCAATAGGCCCAACAGGGTCGATTTTCCGGCACCGTTGGGGCCGGTGACCAGGAGCCGCTCCCCCGGGGCGAGGTGCAGCGTGACCGGATCGAGCCGTCCCGGCAGTGCCGCGCCGGCCAGTTCCACGGCCCCGGCGGCGCCTTCGGTGAACCGCCCGGTGAAGGCGAGCGGCCGCGGGGGCGGCGGTACCGGGTTCTCGGTCAGCCGGTGCAGGCGTTCACGGGCCGTGCGGATGCGGCTCGCGGCGCCGTGGGTGCGCGAGCGGGCGCGGAATGCCCCGGCCCCGCTGAAGCCTCGCGGCAGCTTGCGCGGGATCGCGGTGAACCGCCCGATGTTGGTGTCGGCGAGCCGTTCGGCGCTGCGCACCTCCTCGCGCCATTCCTCGTACTCCCGCTCCCGGCGGGCCCGTTCGGCGGCGCGGCCGGCCAGGAACCCGCCGTATCCGTTGCCGAAGCGGCGGACCGTCCGGCGGTCCGCGTCGACCTCCAGGACGGCGGTCGTGACCCGGTCGAGGAAGAGCCGGTCGTGGGTGACGGCAACGAGGGTTCCGCGGTGGGCCAGCAGGTGTTCCTCCAGCCAGGCGACGGCCTCGTCGTCGAGGTCGTTGGTGGGCTCGTCGAGCAGGAGCAGTTCCGGCTCGGCGGCCAGGGCGGCCGCGAGGGCGAGCCGGGAGCGCTGGCCGCCGGACAGGGCGCCGAGCCGGCGGTCGGGGTCGATGTCGGCGCGTTCGCCGAGGCGTCGCAGGGTGGTCGCGACCCGACGCTGGGCGTCGCGGCCGCCGCGCGCGTCGTAGGCGGCGAGGAGGTCCCCGTACGCGGCGAGCTCCCCGGGGCCGGCCCGGTGCAGCAGGGCCTCGGCGGCGCGGATCCGGCGCTCGAGGCGGCGCAGGTCTGCGAGGGCGAGATCGACGGCCTCGCCGACACGGGAGTCCGGGGGGAGGTCGAGGGTCTGCGCGAGGTGCCCGGTACCACCGGGGGCGGTGACGGTGACCTCGCCATGGTCGGGGCGTTCCCGCCCGGCGAGGAGCCGGAGCAGCGTGGATTTTCCGGAACCGTTGTCGCCGACGACACCGACCCGCTCGCCGGGCCGGACCGTGCAGCTGACCCGGTCCAGGACGACGCGGGTGTCGTAGGCCTTGGTGACCTCGGACAGGACGATCTGGGTGGAGGCGAGTGGAGCGCGCAATGGCGGTTCCTTCCGAAGGGGACAAAGGATGGAGACGAGACGTTGCGTCTCGCTATGCCCAGAAACATAACCGAAGCCCGGAGCTTTCACAAGACGTTCCGTCTCGCCTATCGGCGGGGGCGGCCGGAACCTCGTGCGGTGGAGGGCCTTGAACGCGACATCACACGGCGGCACCCGGCGGACGGGCCCGGGACGGAGGGCACGTCCGCGGGACGCGTCCCCGAGGGGTCGTCAGCCGACGGGTCGTCAGCCGCGGGTCGTCAGCCGACTGGCGCGCCCTGGCCCGCCAGCAGCCGTCCCTCGGCGTAGGCGAACGCGGCGGCGGGCAGGGTCGCCACACGGCCGCTGTGCAGGACGGTCAGGCTGCCGGTACGGGGCAGGCCCGGCTCGGCGGTGGCGCCGATACGGCGCAGCGCCTGGACGGCGACCGGCTCGGCGGAGCCGTGGAAGACCAGCTCCGCTCCCCCGGTCCGCGCGGCGAGGGCGGCCCGGATGGGGCCCTCGGTCAGCTCGTAGTGGGTGCACCCGAGCACGACGTCGGTGACGTCGGCCGGGGTCAGCGCGGCGGCCGCGGCGACGGCCGCGGTCACGGCGGCGTCGTCGGCGGCCTCCACGGCGTCGGCGAGCCCCGGGCAGGGCACCTCGGTGACCCGGGCGCCGGTGGCGAAGTCGCGGATGAGCCCGCGCTGGTAGGGGCTGCCGGTGGTGGCGGGGGTGGCCCAGATGGCCACCCGGCCGCCGGCCGCCGCGGCCGGCTTGATCGCGGGCACGGTCCCGATGACCGGGATGGCCGGCTCCAGCTCGGCCCGCAGGGCGTCCAGGGCGTGCACGCTGGCGGTGTTGCAGGCCACGATCAGCGCGTCGGGACGGAGCTCGGCGGCGGCCCGGGCCACGGCCAGGGCCCGCCCGGCGAGGTCGTCGGGGGTCCGCGGGCCCCAGGGCATCCCGTCGGGGTCGGAGGAGAGGACCAGATCCGCGTCCGGCCGCAGCCGCCGCACCGCCGCGGCCGCCGCGAGGAGGCCGATTCCGGAGTCCATGAGCGCGATCTTCACCCGCACACCTTAGTCGACACCGCCCCCGCAACCAAGCCGCCCGCGGCGGCGGGCGCCGGGGTGCCCATCTGGGCCCCCCCCGCCACCACCGGCAGCCCCTACCAGCGCGGGCTCATCCGCGACTTCGCCACCGGC
>NZ_JOBX01000084.1:0-26120 GCF_000720645.1 Streptomyces sp. NRRL S-378 | reverse complement strand
AGATCCACACCTCTCTATTCGTCGGCAGCGTCAGATGTGTATAAGAGACAGGCTCAGAACTCGTCGCTCGTGTGCGGCAGTACGGGTGTGCGCAGGGCGTCGTCCAGGGCCGCCGCCGCGCCGGGCGTGTGCTCCTGGACCAGCCCGGCCGCGACGAGGTCGGCGACCCGGGTCCCGCCGAGGTAGCAGGCGGCCAGCTCGCGGACGTCGAGGGCGAGGTCGGCGGGGCCGTCGGCATGGTCGTACGTCGCCCCGTGCGGGCCCGCCTTGAGCCGGAAGCGCCCGGCGTTGTCGGGGAGCCGTGCGTCGTGCACCTCCAGCACCAGTTCGACCGGCGCGGCCCAGGACCGCGCGGTCAGCGCCGCGCCCACGTCGACCAGGCGCAGCCAGAGCGCCGGAAACTGGGCGGTGACCCGCACCTGGTCCCGGTCTGCGGCGAAGTGCAGCAGCGGCTCGTCTGCCGGGCGGCCCCAGGCGGAGACCTTGCCGGTGAGGTCGAGGGCGGCCACGTACTCCCAGAGGGCGGCGGCGACCGCCGGGGTGTCCGCTTCCAGCTCGTCGACGCGGACCAGGCCCGGGGTGCGGGCGCTCGCGCCGTCGTCCTCCGGCTTGGTGCGGTAGATCACGTACCCGGCGACGGGCTCGCCCGGATCGCCCAGGACGATGATCCGGGGCGGGCTCAGCTCCTCGTCCTCCTCGTCCTGTTCGGTGAGCCACTCCTCGTGCCAGCGCTCGGGGCTGCGGCTGGGGCGGCCGGGGCGGCCCGCTCGGGCGGCCTCGTGGAAGGGGCCGATCACGTCGACGGCGTCCTCGGGGTCGACGAGCCGCAGCGGACGCCTGTCGGGGTCGATGCGCAGGGCGAGCGGCCGGGTGGAATCGATCTCGACCGTGGCGCCGGTGGTGGCGCCGCCGTAGCCGAAACGTCCGTAGATGGCGGCCTCGGAGGCCCAGAGCGCGGCGATCGGACGGCCGGAGTCGGTGGCGCGGCGCATCATCCGCGTCATCAGCCCGGTGAGCACGCCGCGGCGCCGGTGCGTGGGCGCGACGCAGACGAAGGTGAGCCCGGGGCAGGGGAGGTCCGCCCCGGGGACAGAGAGCCGGAAGTCGTGCGCGGCCATGAAGCCGACCAGGACGTCGCCGTCGTAGGCGCCGATCCGGTCGCAGCGCGTGAGCAGCGCGTGGTGCCGCTCGCGCGCCGCCTTCTCGGGCCGGTCATGGAAGACCAGGTAGGCGAGCTCCAGGGCGCGGTCGATGTCGGCCTCGGGTACCTCACGGATGTCCACCACGATCGCGAGACTAATCGGTCATCGAGGACCAGTCACACCATAATGGCTTGATCTGCAGGTTCGGCCGGTTCCGCACCTTCCTCCGCCCGGCCGGAGACTCCCGGGCCCGGATTCCCCTGGCCGGAGACTCACCGGGCGCCGCCTACCGGCCTACCGGCCGGCCGGACCGGTCCAGGAGGCCGGGACGTGGCCGAGCCGGACGCGCTGGGGGTGGTCACCGACGGGTACGGACACCCGCTTTGCACCGGTGGCGAAGTCGATGGCCGTCACCCGGTCGGTGCCGCTCTCGGAGATCACGCAGGCCGCCCCGTCGCCGGAGACCGTGGCCCAGTACGGCTTGGCGGCGGGCACGAGCGGCCCCTCGGCGAGGGTGGCGCGGTCCACGACGGTCGCGTAGTCGTCCATGGTGCCCGCGATGCAGAGCTTCGTCCCGTCGGGGCTCATCGACATGCCGTGGTGGCGGGAGTCGTTGACCCAGCTGGTGCGGTCGGTGCTGGTGGCCGGGTTGGCGGGGAGGTCCTTGAGGCGGGTGATCCGGTCGGAGGCCACGTCGTACTCCAGGAAACCGCCGAAGAAGGACACCTGGAAGTAGAGCTTCGACTCGTCGGGGCTGAAGGACACCGGGCGCACGGAGTCGGACAGGTCCTTCCGGCCGAAGGCGTCCAGCCGCTCCCGCATGTCGATCACCCGGACCGTGCGGAAGGTCTGCGCGTCGACCACGGTGATCTTCCGGTCGCCCTTCGTCCAGTCCAGCCAGGGCGCGTCGAGGGCCGTGTTCACCTCGCCGATGGAGCTGTTCCACAGGTAGCGGCCGTCACGGGTGAAGGTGTTCTCGTGCGGCTTGTCGCCGGTGCGGAAGGAGCCGGTCTGGCGTCCGGTGGCGATGTCCAGGACGTGCACGGTGTTGGAGGTGGAGGCGGAGACGGCGATGCGGGTCCCGTCCGGGGAGACCGCCATGTGGTCGGAGCGGTAACCGGAGACCGGGAAGCGCCAGTTGATCCGCCCGGAGGCCAGGTCGATGGAGACGACGTCGGCGAAGCTGGGACGGGAGACGACGACCGCGGAGCCGTCCGGGGTGGTGAACATGTCGTCGACGAACTGGTCGTGCCCTTCGCCCGCGCTCTCCCGGATGCCGAGGAAGAAGGCGAGCTTGACGGGGTTGAGGTAGATCTCGCGGAGCCGCTCCGCCTTGTCGGGGATCACGTCGATCCGGCCGACCTTGGCGAGATCGCCGGTGGAGGCGAGGACGTCGGCCGTCCCCTCCCAGTTGTTCCCCACGAAGAGCACCTCGCGCAGGCCGCCGGCCGGGGCGGCAGGAGCGGCGGGCGAGGCCGGGGCCGGCGTGAAGGCGGTCAGCAGGGCGGCCGCGGCCAGCACGCCCAGGGTTCGCACGGTACGCAACATCCGCTCAACTCCGTTGTGAGGAAAGGCTGGAGAGGGTGTCCTCCGATTACCGGCGGGTAAAATAGGGGGAACGCCAGAAGGGCGCAACCCCTACGGGGTGCGCCCTTTCCTCACCTTGTGCCGTCACTCCTTCAAGCGACGGATCCGATCCTGTCGATCACCGTGTTCGCGACGTCCGGGTGGATCGGGATGTGCGCGCCGGTGAGGGCCGCGCCGCTGCCGCCGCGGCGGTTCGCGACGATCTCCGCGGCGATGGACAGCGCGGTCTCCTCGGGAGAGCGGGCGCCGAGGTCCAGGCCGATCGGGGAGCGCAGCCGCGCCAGTTCGAGCTCGGTGACGCCGACGTCGCGCAGCCGCTTGTTGCGGTCCTCGTGGGTACGGCGGGAACCCATGGCCCCGACGTAGGCGACGGGCAGCCGGAGGGCCAGCTCCAGGAGCGGGACGTCGAACTTGGCGTCGTGGGTGAGCACGCACAGGACGGTCCGGCCGTCCACCTCGGTGCTCTCCAGGTAGCGGTGCGGCCAGTCCACGACGATCTCGTCGGCCTCGGGGAAACGGCTCTTCGTCGCGAAGACGGGCCGTGCGTCGCAGACGGTGACCCGGTAGCCGAGGAACGTGCCGATCCGCACCAGCGCCGAGGCGAAGTCGATGGCCCCGAAGACGATCATCCGGGGCGGCGGGACGCTGGACTCGACCAGCACCTTCAGCGGTTCTCCGCAGAGCCTCCCGTCGGCACCGATCTCCAGCACGCCGGTCCGGCCGGCGTCCAGCATGGCGCGGGCCTCCTCGGCGACGGTGCGGTCCAGCTCCGGGTGTCCGCCGAGACCGCCCGCGAAGGGCCCCTCCGTACGGACCAGCACGGCGCGCCCCATCAGCTCGTCCGGCCCCTGGGCGATCCGGGCCAGCGCCGCGGCCTCGCCGCGGGAGGCGGCAGCCAGCGCGGCTTCGAACACCGCGCGTGCGGGGGAGCCGACGGGGACCGGGGTGACGAGGATGTCGATGATCCCGCCGCAGGTCAGGCCCACCGCGAAGGCGTCGTCGTCGCTGTAGCCGAAGCGCTCGGTGACGGTCCGGCCGTCCTCCAGCGCCTGTCGGCACAGCTCGTACACCGCACCCTCCACGCATCCGCCGGAGACCGATCCGATGGCCGTGCCCTCGCTGTCGACGGCGAGCGCGGCACCGGGCTGCCGGGGAGCGCTGCCGCCCACCGCCACGACCGTGGCGACGGCGAAGTCACGTCCCTGCTCGACCCACCGGTTCAGCTCTTCGGCGATGTCCAGCATGTGCGGCCTCCTCGGAGGATTCGGTTTCCAGTATGAGATACGTGGCGGGTGCGGGTATTACTGCGGGTGACCGGTACCGCTGAGGGCACGGCCACGACTACGGGGGTCAGCCGACCCCGAGCCAGCCCTCGATCGGGTGGAGCGCGAAGAAGACCAGGAAGATTCCGGTCAGCGCCCACATGAAGCCGCCGATCTCACGGGCCTTGCCCTGAGCGATCTTGATGGCGACGTAGGAGATGACGCCCGCGGCGACACCGGCGGTGATCGAGTAGGTGAACGGCATGATCACGACGGTCAGGAAGACCGGGATCGAGGTGGAGGTGTCCGCCCAGTCCACGTGGCGGGCGTTCTGCATCATCATCGCGCCGATGACGACCAGGGCCGCGGAGGCGACCTCACCCGGGACGATCTGCGTGATCGGGGTGAAGAAGAGGCAGGCGGCGAAGAACAGGCCGGTGACGACGGAGGCGAGACCCGTGCGGGCACCCTCACCGACGCCGGTGGCGGACTCGACGAAGACGGTCTGGCCGGAGCCACCCGTGACGCCACCGATGGCGCCACCGGCGCCGTCGATGAACAGGGCCTTGGACAGACCCGGCATGCGGCCCTTGTCGTCGGCGAGCTTGGCCTCGGTGCCGACGCCGATGATGGTGGCCATCGCGTCGAAGAAGCCGGCGAGCACGAGGGTGAAGACGATCATGCCGACGGTCATGTAGCCGACGTCGCCCCAGCCGCCGAAGGAGACGTCACCGAAGAGCGAGAAGTTCGGCATCGAGACCGCGGAGCCGTCCAGCTCCGGCGGGCCGTTCTTCCAGGCCTTCGGGTCGATGTCGACGATGGCGTTGAGGATCGCGGCCAGGACGGTGCCGCCGACGATGCCGATCAGGATCGCGCCGGGCACCTTGCGGGCCTGGAGCATGAAGATGGCGATCAGGGTGACCGCGAAGAGCAGGACGGGCCAGCCGGACAGCTCACCGGTCGCGCCGAGCTGGACGGGGGGCATGAACTCCGCGCCGTTGCCGACGAAGCCGGCCTTCACGAAGCCGATCAGGGCGACGAAGAGGCCGATGCCCATGGTGATGGCGTGCTTGAGCGCGAGCGGGATCGCGTTCATGATCATCTCTCGGAGGCCGGTGACGACCAGGAGACAGATCACGACACCGTAGAGCACGCACATGCCCATGGCCTGCGGCCAGGTCATCTGGGGAGCCACCTGCGAGGCGAGGACACCCGACACGGAGAGTCCGGCGGCCAGCGCCAGCGGAACCTTGCCGACGAAGCCCATCAGGAGCGTCGTCACGGCGGCGGCGAACGCCGTGGCGGTGATGATCGCGGAACCGTCCATCGTGGTTCCGGCTACGTCCTTGCCCGAGAGGAGCAGGGGGTTGAGCAGGAGGATGTACGCCATGGCCATGAAGGTCGTGATACCGCCACGAACCTCGTTGCCGACGTTGGATCCTCTGTGGGTTATATGAAAGTAGCGGTCGAGCCAAGAGCGCCCGGCGGGGTTGCGGGAGCCGTCTCCGGCTTCCTCCGCGGTGGTCTTGGACTCCACTGACGACTGGGTCATGGTGCCTAACTCCCAAGGTTCAAAGGGGCACCCGCGTGGGGATTGGAGATTGCGGGATTTGGGATGCTGCGTTTGGCTGCACGACCCGGGGTGACGGCCCGAGGCGACGCGAATGTTCACTGCGTGTACTGCGGGTAGTGCGGGGTGACCGCTGGTACTACGTGGGGGTTTTCGCAGGGGTACTGCCGGCTGAAGGGACCGCGAGCGGTGCGGTGCTTCGTATGTCCTCCGGGCGGTGCGGCGGTGAAGTGTGACGTTCCCGAGTCACACCGCCCGGAGAGTCCGAGGGGGTCCGGGGGCCTCGCGGCCCCCGGACCGGGTCCGTCCTAGAGGGTCCCGGTGAGGGCTTCCGGACGGATCGGGGTCTTGTTGAGCTCCAGCCCGGTCGCCTGCCGGATCGCCGCGAGGACGGCCGGGGTGGACGACAGGGTCGGGGCCTCGCCCAGACCGCGGAGCCCGTACGGGGCGTTCGGGTCGGCGAGCTCCAGGACGTCGACCGGAATGGTCGGGGTGTCGAGGATGGTCGGGATCAGGTAGTCCGTGAAGGAGGGGTTGCGCACCTTCGCGGTCTTCGGGTCCACGATGATCTCCTCCATGACCGCCACGCCGAGGCCCTGGGTGGTGCCACCCTGGATCTGGCCGACCACGGAGAGCATGTTGAGGGCCTTGCCCACGTCCTGGGCGGTCGCCAGCTCGACGACCTTGACCAGGCCGAGCTCGGTGTCCACCTCGACGACCGCGCGGTGCGCGGCGAAGGTGTACTGGACGTGGCCGTCGCCCTGGCCGGTCTTCAGGTCGAAGGCGACCGTCGGACGGTGACGGAACTCCAGTTCGAGGTCGATCGCCTCGTTCTCCAGGATGTCGGCGATGTCCGCGAGGACCTCGCCGCCGTCGGTGACGACCTTGCCGCCCTCCAGGAGGAGCTCGGCGTGGGCCCAGGCCGGGTGGTAGGAGCCGTTCTTGCGGCGGCCCATCTCCAGCAGCGCCTCGCGCACGGCCTCACAGGTGTTCTTCACGGCGCCACCGGTCATGTACGTCTGTCGCGAGGCGGACGTGGAACCGGCGGAGCCGACCTGCGTGTCGGCCGGGTGGATGGTCACCTGCGTGACGCCCAGCTCGGTACGGGCGATCTGCGCGTGGACGGTGACACCGCCCTGGCCGACCTCCGCCATGGCCGTGTGGACCATCGCGACGGGCTCTCCGTTGATGACCTCCAGGCGCACCCGGGCGGTGGAGTAGTCGTCGAAGCCCTCGGAGAAGCCGACGTTCTTGATGCCGACCGCGTAGCCGACGCCGCGGACGACGCCCTCGCCGTGGGTGGTGTTCGACAGACCGCCCGGCAGCGCGCGGACGTCCGCGCCCTCGCCGGCCGTCTCCCACTGGCGCTCCGGCGGCAGCGGGCGGGCCTTGACCCGGCGCAGCAGCTCGGCGACCGGCGCCGGGGAGTCCACGACCTGGCCGGTGGGCATGATCGTGCCCATCTCCATGGCGTTCAGCTGGCGGAACTCGACCGGGTCCATGCCCAGCTTCGCCGCGAGCTTGTCCATCTGGGCCTCGTACGCGAAGCAGGCCTGGACGGCGCCGAAGCCGCGCATCGCGCCGCAGGGCGGGTTGTTCGTGTAGAGCGCGATCGCCTCGATGTCGACGTCGTCGATGACGTACGGGCCGACGGAGAGGGAGGACGCGTTGCCGACGACGGCCGGGGAGGCCGAGGCGTAGGCGCCGCCGTCGAGCACGATCTTGCACTTCATGTGCGTGATCTTGCCGTCCTTGGTGGCGCCGTGCTCGTACCAGAGCTTCGCCGGGTGGCGGTGCACGTGGCCGAAGAAGGACTCGAACCGGTTGTAGACGATCTTGACCGGCTTGTTGGTCGCCAGGGCCAGCAGGCAGGCGTGGATCTGCATCGAGATGTCCTCGCGGCCACCGAAGGCACCGCCGACGCCGGAGAGCGTCATGCGGACCTTCTCCTCGGGCAGGCCGAGGACGGGGGCGATCTGCTTGAGGTCCGAGTGCAGCCACTGCGTGGCGACGTAGAGGTCGACACCGCCGTCCTCGGACGGCACGGCGAGACCCGACTCCGGGCCGAGGAAGGCCTGGTCCTGCATGCCGAAGGTGTACTCGCCCTCGACGATCACGTCGGCGCGCTTGCGGGCCTCCTCCACGTTGCCGCGGATGATCGGCTGGCGGTGCACGATGTTCGGGTGCGGGACGTGACCGGAGTGGTGGTCGTCGCGGCCCTCGTGGATCAGCGGCGCGTCGGCGGCGAGGGCGGAGGCCTCGTCCGTGACGAGCGGCAGCTCCCTGTAGTCGATCTTGATCTTGGCGGCCGCGCGGCGGGCGGTCTCCGGGTGGTCGGCGGCCACGAGGGCGACCGGCTCACCGTGGTGGCGCACCCGGCCGTTGGCGAGAACCGGGGTGTCCTGGATCTCCAGGCCGTAGTTCTTCATCTCGGCCGGCAGGTCGTCGTACGTCAGGACGGAGTAGACGCCCGGCATGGCCAGCGCCTCGGAGATGTCGATGGAGACGATCTCGGCGTGGGCGACGGTGGACCGCAGGGTCTGGCCCCACAGCATGTCCTCGTGCCACATGTCCGAGGAGTACGCGAACTCCCCGGTGACCTTGAGGGTGCCGTCCGGGCGGAGCGTGGACTCGCCGATGCCGCCCTTGTTGTGCTTCTGGGTGACGTTCGTCGGCGTACCGGAAGGCACGG
The DNA here is from genome assembly GCF_000720645.1 of Streptomyces sp. NRRL S-378. Taxonomy (NCBI): domain Bacteria; kingdom Bacillati; phylum Actinomycetota; class Actinomycetes; order Kitasatosporales; family Streptomycetaceae; genus Streptomyces; species Streptomyces sp. NRRL S-378. The sequence continues at coordinate 17,867 of NZ_JOBX01000084.1, read as the reverse complement.
TGCGAGTGTTGGCCATGATCAGACAGCCTCTCCCTGACGGGCGGCCGCGAGGCGGACCGCGTCGAGGATCTTCTCGTAGCCCGTGCAGCGGCAGAGGTTGCCGGACAGGGCCTCACGGATGTCCTGGTCGGACGGGTCGGGGTTCTGCTCCAGGAGCGCGTCGGCCTGCACGAGCAGACCCGGGGTGCAGAAACCGCACTGGACCGCGCCGGCGTCGATGAACGCCTGCTGGATGTTGGAGAGCAGGGCGCCCTCACCGGTCTGCGAGTCGGTGCCCTTGGCGGACCACTGCTTGGCCTCGTCCGTGGACACGCCCTTGCCGCCGCCGCACGCGCCGGTGCCGCAGCCGTGGCCGTGCTCCTCGCGCTGCTTGGCGAAGTCGGCCAGGCCCTCGACGGTCACCACGTCACGGCCCTCGACCTGACCGGCGGCCACCAGACAGGAACAGACCGGCACCCCGTCGAGACGGACCGTGCAGGAACCGCACTCGCCCTGCTCGCACGCGTTCTTGGAGCCGGGCAGCCCCAGGCGCTCACGCAGCACGTAGAGGAGGGACTCGCCCTCCCAGACGTCGTCGGCTTCCTGCGGACGACCGTTGACGGTGAAATTGACGCGCATGATTACGCAGCCCCTTCAAGCGAGCGGCCGTTCGTGCCGCGGTACTGCTCCCAGGTCCAGACGAGCTGGCGGCGAGCGAGGATGCCAACCGCGTGACGGCGGTACTTCGCCGTGCCACGGACGTCGTCGATCGGGTTGCAGGCGGCGGAGGCGAGCTCACCGAACTGCTTGGCGATCGACGGGGTGATGACCTTGCCGTTGTCCCAGAAGCCGCCCTCTTCGAGCGCGGCGTTCAGGAACTCCTCGGCGGCCTTGGCCCGGACCGGGGTCGGGGCGGCCGAACCGATGCCCGTACGCACGGTGCGGGTGTCGGGGTGCAGGGCGAGGCCGAAGCCGCACACCGCGATGACCATCGCGTTGCGGGTGCCGACCTTCGAGTACTGCTGGGGTCCCGTGGCGTTCTTGATGTGGACCGACTTGATCAGCTCGTCGGCGGCCAGCGCGTTGCGCTTCACACCGGTGTAGAACTCGTCGATCGGGATCATGCGCGAGCCGCGTACGGACTCCACCTCGACCTCGCAGCCGGCCGCCAGCAGGGCGGGGTGGGAGTCACCGGCGGGCGAGGCGCAACCGAGGTTGCCGCCGACACCGCCGCGGTTGCGGATCTGCGGGGACGCCACCGTGTGCGAGGCGAGCGCGAGACCCGGCAGCGTGGCGCGCAGGTTCTCCATGATCTGGGTGTACGGGACGGAGGCGCCGAGCTTGGTGACCTCCTCGCCTACCTCCCACTCCCGCAGCAGCTCGATGCGGTTGAGGTCAAGGAGGTACTCCGGACGGCGGTGGTCGAAGTTGATCTCGACCATGATGTCGGTGCCACCCGCAATCGGCACAGCTGTGGGGAACTCGGCCTTAGCGGCGAGCGCCTCCTCCCAGCTGGCGGGGCGAAGGAAGTCCATGTGCGGCTCTCTTCTTCTTCATCGTGTCGTTCACTTCAAGCCAGGAGGCCAAAGGGCCCTCGACTGGTCGTTCACGTGCTGTTAACGCGGTGTGGACTCAGTACACAAGCCGCCCGTCCCTCGGGTGCAGTCACCGAAACCATGAAGGAGTTGGCTGACGGCCTCCCTCGTCTTGTAGATTCGTATGAAAGGCAGGATGCGACGACCTGCCCGATTTCCAACGGCAACATTCGAGACAGACGGCGGCGACATCATGCGGCTGCGCGCACTGCTGGAGACCGAGGCGCTGGGGCTGCGGCTGCTCGGCGGCGAGGACGAACTCGACCGTACGGTCCGCGGGGTCATGACGACCGACCTGCGTGATCCCAGCCGGTACCTGTCCGGGGGCGAACTCGTCCTCACCGGCCTGGCATGGAGGCGGAATTCAGCCGACTCCGAGCCGTTCGTACGAATCCTCGCGAGCGCCGGCGTCGCGGGCCTCGCCGCGGGCGAGGCGGAGCTGGGGGACATCCCCGACGATCTCGTATCGGCCTGTGTGCGCAACCGGCTGCCGCTGTTCGCCGTGAACGAGGACGTTGCATTCGCCACGATCACCGAATACGTCGTACGGCAGGTCTCGGGCGAGCGCGCCGGGGACCTGGCGGCCGTCGTGGACCGGCACCGCCGCCTGATGACATCGGGACCGGCGGGCGGCGGCCCCGACGTGGTGCTGGATCTGCTCACCACCGACCTCGACCTCCGGGCCTGGGTGCTGTCCCCCACCGGCCGGCAGATCGCCGGGGCGGGAGAGCCGCTGGCGCCGGGCATCTGCGCAGCGCTGGCGAGCGAGCACCTCGCGGCGGTCCGGACGGGCCGCAGAGGGCCGCACCGGATCTCCATCCAGGGTATTACCTACTCGCTCTTCCCGATCAGGGGACACGCTCGCGGTGCGGGCGGTCCGGCCGCCGCCCGCGACATGCGCGAGACCGTGCTGTCGGACTGGCTGCTCGCCGTCGAGGCGGACGCCGGCGACTGGCCCGCCGAGCGCCTGGACCTGCTCCAGGGCGTCACCCAGCTGATCGCCGTGGAGCGCGACCGGCGCGACGCGGCCCGCACCGTGCGCCGCCGCCTCGCGCAGGAGGTCCTGGAACTGGTCCAGACGGGCGCCCCGCCCGCCGAGATCGCGGCCCGTCTGCGGGTGGCGGCCCCGGTGCTGCTGCCCGGACTGGGCGCCGCCCCGCACTGGCAGGTCGTGGTGGCCAGGGTGGACTGGGAGAACGGGGACATCCCCGGCGGCCCGGTCGCCCAGTCGCTGCTGGAGGAGATCCTCGTCGACCCGTCGGTCTCGGGACCGGAGCCGTCCGACCGGATCGCGGTGGCCCATACGGGTGACGAGGCCATCGCCCTGGTTCCGCTGCCCTCGCTGTCCGGGGACGCCGGGGAGGACAAGGGCCCCGACTCGGCCCTGCACGCCGACGAACTGCTGGCGACCGTACGCGACCCGCTGGCGGCGGGCCTGGCCGACGACGGCCGCCTCACGCTCGGCGTCAGCGCGGCCGTGCACTCCGCCGAAGGGCTGCGCGGGGCGCTGGAGGAGGCCCGGCACGCCCGGCGCGTCGCGGCGGCCCGCCCGGGCCGGGTCTGCGCGGCGGGCCACCACGAACTGGCCTCGCACGTGCTGCTGCTGCCGTTCGTCCCGGACGACGTGCGCCGCGCCTTCACCGCCCGGCTGCTGGACCCGCTGCGGGACTACGACCGGCGCCACCGGGCGGAGCTCATCCCGACCCTTGAGGCGTTCCTGGACTGCGACGGTTCCTGGACCCGCTGCGCGACCCGGCTGCACCTGCACGTCAACACGTTGCGCTACCGGGTCGGGCGAATCGAGCAGTTGACGGCGCGGGACCTGTCCCGGCTGGAGGACAAGCTCGATTTCTTCCTGGCACTGCGCATGAGCTGAGGAGATCCTTTGCACCACCGGCCACGGCGTGGCCGGTGCGGCTGATGAGCCGTCCGGACTTTGTGAAAGAGTTCACCCGACCCCTTGGCCGGAGCCGCCGATCCGTGCTCTCATTTCGCCCCAGGGCTCAACCATGTGCTGCTTGATTGCTTCGGGGAGGGCAATGTGGCGGATACCGCCATGTCGGGTGCCGGTTCCACCGGGGGAGACGACCCCCTCCAGCGGGCGATATGGCGGCTGCGCTCGCGCGGCTGTTGGACCGACGCGGCGGCCCTGCTGACGCCCCACGTCGGCAGGGCCGGTCAGGCCACCGCCGCGGTGCAGCGGACCGCGCTGCTGGTCGAGCGGTGCCTGTTCACGGGCCAGGGCTGGGCCGAGGCCGAGGACGCCCTGCGCGTCGCCGAGGCGGTCGCCCAGGACGACGACGACCGGGGCGCGGCGGCGTGCGAACGGGGCCAGCTGGCCTACGCCGCGACCGTGCTGGGCGTACGCGACCGGGCCGACGAGGCCCGCTCCGCGCTCGGCCGGGCCGCGGCCCTGCTGTCCCCGGGCTCCCGGACCCGTCCGCTGCTGGACTTCCGCAGGGGCCTGGTGGCCGAGCACCTGGCGGACGCCCCTCAGTCGGCGCGACCCGCGTACCACCGGGCGCACGCGGGCGCGGAGGCGCACGGGGACACGCTGCTGCTGTCGTTCACGTTCCGGCACCTGGCCGCCCTGGCCCTGCGGGACGGCGAAGTGGCGGAGGCCCGCAAGGGCTTCGCGGAGTCGCTGCGGATCCGCGAGGACCTGGGCTTCCTGATCGGCACCGCCCCGGCGCTCGCGGCCCTGGCCGAGGCCGAGCCGGAGCCGGAGGCGACCCGGCTGCGCGCGGAGGCCCGCCGGCTGTTCCACCTCCTGGGAGGCATCCCCACCTGGCTGGCGGACCAGCTCCACCCGGCACCTGCGGTGTAGCCCGGCCGACTCGGCGCTCGACCGACCGACCTGCGGTGCGTCTCGCCCGCATACCGGCCGGCGGTGCGTCTCGCCCGTACTGCGGCCACTTGCGGCGCTCCGCGCCCGCACCTCTCAGGGCGCGGCTCCTGGAGGGGTCAGGAGCCGGCGAAGTGTTCGCGGACCAGGGCCTCGACCACCGGGAGGTCCCGCGCGATCAGCGCTTCCAGCAGTGCCGAGTGCTCCGCCGCGTCGGCGACGAGATCGGCCCGGCGGACCCGCGGAGCGCCCGGCAGCGGCCACTGGGCGCGGCGGTGGAGTTCCTCCGCCACCTGGACCAGCTGGTCGTTGCCGGCCAGCCGCAGCACCGCCCGGTGGAAGGCCCGGTCGGCCTCCGCGTAACCCGGCAGGTCGCCCGCGGCGGCCGCCTCGGCCGTGGCGGCGGCGGCCGGGCGCAGGGCCTGCCAGGAGGCCTCGGGCACGGTGCGGGCCAGTCGCAGCATGACGGGGACTTCGAGCAGCGCCCGGACCTCGGCCAGCTCGGCGAGCTCCCGCGGGGTGCGTGACAGGACGCGGAAGCCCCGGTTCGGGAGGCATTCCACCGCTCCCTCGACGGCCAGCTGCTGCATCGCCTCGCGCACGGGGGTCGCGGAGACGCCGAAGCGCTCCCCCAGCGCCGGGCCGGAGTAGATCTCCCCGGGCACGAGCTCGCCGTCGACCAGGGCCGCGCGCAGGGCGTCGAGGACCTGCCCGCGCACCGAATGGCGCAACACCTTCCGCTTTTGTGCCGGTACCCGGGCGTGGGCCGTTTCGTGCACTCGGTCCTCCTCCGGGTCGCGACCTGTCCCGAGAATAGGTGACGCGTCGCGGGAGGGGTGGGTGCGGATCGACCGATATCGAGTAAGGTAAGGCTAACCTGTTAATGATCGTGTGATCGGTGGTCCGCCATGGCCGTCTCGACCCTCCCGGTGCTCGCCCCCGCCCCGCCCGGCTCTGCGGTGGCGGACGCGTACGCCCGGCTGGCCGACGTGTACGGCGGACTGCGGGTCGTCGAGCGAGGCGCGCACGAACCCTCCCCTCGCGGTGCGGGGTGGGTCGGCGCGGACGAGCTGGCGGCCGGCGGGGCCGCCCTGGACGCCTTCCTCGCCTGGGACAACGCCCAGGTCCTGAGGGACTACGGGGCCCAGGCCCGGCCCGACGTGATCGCGAGCTTCGGGCTGCACCGGTACGCGTGGCCCGCCTGCCTGCTGATCACGCTCCCGTGGTTCCTCCACCGGCGGGTCCCCCGGCTCCCCGTCGCCGAGGTCGCCTTCCACCGGACCCTCGGCCGGATGGCCGTGCACGTCGAGAGCTTCGCCTGCCTGCCGGACGATCCGGCGGCCGTCCTCCCCGGGGCCCGTGTCGTGCCCGACGAGGAGGCGCTGCGCGGTGAGGTGCGGGCTGCGGTGGCCCAGCACCTCGAACCCGTGCTGGAAGGTTTCGCCCCGCGCATGCGCCGCGGCCGCCGCGCCCTGTGGGGCATGGTGACCGACGAGGTCGTCGAGAGCCTCTGGTACGTCGGCCACCTGCTCGGCGAGGAGCACCGGACGATGGCCGAACTGGAGGCCCTGCTGCCGGGCTCGACGGCCCCGTACACCGGGGGTGCCGGGTTCCGCACGCTCGCCGCCCCAGACGGCCGCGAACTGCCCACCCGCGACCGGGCCAGCTGCTGCTTCTTCTACACGATCCGCCCGGAGGACACCTGCGTGACCTGCCCCCGCACCTGCGACGCGGACCGCATCACCCGCCTCACGGCGGAAGCCGCCTGACCCCCGGCGGGAACGCCGGCCCGCGGACCGTTCCGGGCGGCCGGCTCTAAGCCACCCGTAGAGGTGGCGATATTCGAACACAACCCTGGTCGTACGCCCGCCAGTTCGAGATACAACACCCTATCCGGCGGGGCCCGCACCCCGATGGCGTCCACTTGCCCCGAAACCCGCGTGCACGGCGCACCGGCTGCGCCACTATGGCGCCCGGAAAGCCGCACAGCCGCATACGCGAGGCAAGGGACATCCGCATGAGACTGACCGACATATCGCTGGACTGGCTGCTGCCCGGCAGTCTGCTGATCCTGGGCGTACTTGCGGCGGTTGCGGTACTGGCACGGGGCAAGCGCGAGAGCGAGAAGGCCGCGGCCGACGACAGCTGGGAGCGCAGCGAGGAGCGCCGGCGGCGCAAGGAAGCCGTCTACGGGACGGCCTCGTACGTCCTGCTCTTCTGCTGCGCGGCGGTGGCCGCCGCGCTCTCCTTCCACGGGCTGGTCGGCTTCGGCCGGCAGAACCTCAACCTCTCCGGAGGCTGGGAGTACCTGGTGCCCTTCGGCCTCGACGGTGCCGCCATGTTCTGCTCGGTGCTCGCCGTCCGCGAGGCCAGCCACGGTGACGCGGCCCTCGGGTCGCGCATGCTGGTCTGGCTGTTCGCGGGAGCGGCCGCCTGGTTCAACTGGGTGCACGCCCCGCGCGGTCTGGGCCATGACGGCGCTCCGCAGTTCTTCGCGGGGATGTCGCTCTCGGCCGCCGTCCTCTTCGACCGCGCCCTCAAGCAGACCCGCCGCGCGGCACTGCGCGAACAGGGCCTCATCCCGAGGCCGCTGCCGCAGATCCGGATGGTCCGCTGGCTGCGGGCGCCCCGGGAGACCTTCGGCGCATGGTCCCTCATGCTGCTGGAGGGGGTCCGCACCCTCGACGAGGCCGTGGACGAGGTGCGCGAGGACAAGAAGCAGAGGGAGCAGGACCGGCACCGCAGGCGGGACCAGAACCGGCTCGACCGGGCGCGCATCAAGGCACTGGGCCGGCAGAACCGGGCGTTCGGGCGGTCCCGCGGCCGCCAGGTCGAACTCCCGGAGCTGACGCAGGGAGCTGGCTCCGCGCCGGTCGGCGCGGAGCCGGCCATACCGGAACCGGGACAGCTGCCCCTACGCCGCCGGCCCTCCCTGCAGGCCGTCAACCCCACCGAATCCATTGACGTGACGGGCACCCGGACGGTGGACCTCACCGCCGAGGACGACACCCAGACCATTCCCCGGCTGGACTCGCTGGAGCGCAAACTCAAGGACCTGGAGCAGCAGTTCGGCTGACAGGCTCGGACAAGGGGACACCCCGCAGGGCCCGCCCGTTCAGGCGGGCCCTGCGGCGTACGGGGCCGGAGCCGGGGCGGTGCCGTCGCGGCGCCCGTCGAGCTCGAACCACACCACCTTGCCGCCGCCCAGGGCGAGCGCGTCCACGCCCCAGTCGTCGGCCAGTGCCTCCACCAGCACGAGTCCCCGGCCGTGCGTACCGTCGTCGGCGGTCGGTACGTACGGCCGGGGACGGCGTGCCGCGTGGTCCCTGACCTCCACCCGTAACCGTGCGGCCGTGAGGCTGACGGACACCTCCGCGCCGCGGTCGGTGTGGACGAGGGCGTTCGTGACGAGCTCCGTGATCAGCAGTTCGGCCACGTCGGTGGCCTCGGACCTGCACCGGTGGCGCATCAGCTCCCTGAGGGCCCGGCGGACCTCGCCCACCGCCTTCAGGTCCGCGCGGCGCACGCTCCGGCTGACGCGCAGCGTCTCCGCCGCTCCCCCGTCCTCGATGCCGGACGGTTCGCGCGGTACCGGCGCGCCCCTCTTCCACAGCTTCCCCGTCTTCGCCCCCACCCGCACGGCGGTGTCCCTCCCGTGTCCGTCGCTCTCGAACAGGCCTACGGGATGCATGCCCCCGGGGTGGATCCGCACTCCTGCGGGCTTACGGACGGGGCACGTTGCGGAGGTTGGATCGAGCCATCCGGATCATCCGCCCCACCCTCCGCCGAGCACGATCTTGCTGGCGGACCGTGCGAATCCGGTCACCGTTTCGGCGCTGGTCCTCGGAGGAATCGACAGGGCGTCGGGGTCGGTCACCACGCCCGCGAGAGCGGGTCCGCGGTGCCGGAAAGGATCCTTCACAGCCCTGCTGAGCTGCGTGGGCTTCTCCGTACGGAATCCGTGGGCGCCCGCCGACGCGGGCGATCGCGGCGAAGTCCGGGTTCTCGTTCTCCGTCCGGCAGGAAGGAAGGCCGGAAAGCGGCATCTCGCACTCGACCCTGCCGAGGGACGAGTTGTCGAAGAGGACCACTTTGACGGGGAGGTCGTACTGCACCAGTGTGAGGAAATCTCCGATCAGCATGGAGAAACCGCCGTCGCCGCACATCGGCACCACTTGACGGCCGCGATCGGTGAACTGCGCGCCGGTGGTCTGCGGGAGGGCGTCGGCCGTCGCGCCGTGGCTGGAGGAGCCGATGATGCGCCGCTTGCCGTTCGGGGAAAGATAGCGCGCCGCCCACACATTGCACATGGCCGCGCGGACCGTGAACACCACTTCCCCGTCGGCCAGTTCACCGAAGAACGGGCCGCGCAGTCGGGGTGGACCGGCGTGCGCTTCCCCACTGGCGGGTGTACGCCCTCAGGCGGGTTGCGGCACCGGTGTCCGTCCTCGCGTAGCCGGTGACCCGCTCTCGACAGGCGTCACCCGAATGGAGTAATCCAGCGCGCCACCCGGATGGGTGAAGATCAAACTGAGGAGTGCCATGCCCGAGACAATCCGTGAAAGGGAAACCACATGCGCATTCGACGAACACTCGCCGCCGTCATCGCCACGGCAGCCCTCGCCGGACTCGGCCTCGCAGGTGCCGCCACCGCCAGCGCCGCCACCAACGCCACCGTCGCCGGAAGCCTCACCCCGGGTGAGTGCGAGCAGGGCGGCGGAACGGTCGACTGGGCGACCAGCACCTGCAAGGGCGGCACGGGCGACGGGCAGATGGTCGACTGACACCACCGGACGCCCCGCAGCCACGCGCCGCGGGGCGCTCCCGCGCGCGCATACGGCAACATCGCGGTTGCCGCACGCCCCGGCCGTGCCGCTGCCGCCCGGCCGGCCATGCCCTCGCCCGTCACGCCTCCCAGACCGCGGCGGCCGTACGGTCGTCGGCGTACCCCTTGAGGCGGAGCTGGGTGTCGGCGAGGAAAGCGGCGAGCCCGGGCGGCTCAGGCTCGGACCAGCGGGCGGCCAGCTCCGCCTGGAGCGCGGCCTCCTCCCGCATGGGCTCCGCCAGGCCGCCCGAACACAGGAGCAGGGTGTCGCCCGGTCTGGCCACGGAAGCCCGGAACCGGAAGACGCTCCCGGGTTCACCGGCCGTGTCGGCCTGACCGGCGGCGTCGGCCGCGGGGGACGGTGCGGCCCCGGCGGTCCCGACGGGTTCCAGGTCCTGCCACTGGCCCGAACGCAGCCGGAACAGCCCGCCCGCGCCGGCACCGAAGGACACCCGCGTGCGGCATTCCGGGTCCACCGGCAGCAGCAGCCCGCGCAGCCCGGCCGTGTACTCCTCCTCCGCGAGCCCCAGCTCGGCGGCGCGGGCCCGCAGGCGTCCGTAGCCGCGGTCGGTGAGCCGCTGGAGGCCGGAGCGCAGGGCGTCGCGGCGCCCGGCCCTGATGTCGTCGGCCAGTCGGCCCTGGCTGCGGCCGACGGCCGCGGCGACCGTGCGGCACAGTTCGGCAGCGGCTTCGGCGGCGCCGGGGGCGGCCCGGTCGCCTCCGGCGAGGGCCACCAGGACCAGGGCGTCGTCGCCGGTGCCGAAACGGGCGGTGAGCAGGAAGTCCCGGCGGCTCTCCCCGCGGTAGCGGGCGGAGTCGCCGCGCAGGGAGGCGGCGCGGAGGGTGTAGCCGCCGTAGCGGGCTCCCTCCAGGACGGTGTCCGGGACCAGCGCGTCGAGGGCGGCCGGATCCGCGGGCGGGAGCGGGCCCGGTTCGGCGGCGTAGGTGGGAGCGCGATCGCCGAGGTGGTGCACCTCGGGCCGCGGTTGCGGCGCGGCGACGTCCGTGGCGGGTGCGCGTACCGGGGCGGGAGCGGGTGCGGGCTGGGGCACCTCCTCGGTGCGGTCCTCCTCCGGGCGCGGCGCCTGTGCCCGTCGGGCGGGCGGCACGTCGACGCCCCCGAGGGCGTAACCGGTGGCACCGCCGGTCCGCGGATCGCGCGGCTGCGCCCCGTGCCAGGGCGGCGCCGCAGCAGGCGCCGGCCCGAACCGCTCCCCGGCCGACACGCCGGGCAGGGCCCCCTCCGCGGCCGGCGGCCCGGCCGATGCCGGTGCCTGCGCCTGCGCCTGCGGGGCCGATGCCCCGGCCGACTGGCCGGAATGCGGCAGCGGCGGCCAGTACCCGGCACCGGGCGGCAGCTCATCCGCCGGCGGCCCGGCCGGCCGATCGGGAGCGGGGCGCGACGCCGAAGCCGCCGACGCGGCCTGGGCGTCCGGCGCGACGGCCGGCGGTGGCGGTGGCGCCGGTGGTGCGGCCGGCGGAGCCGACGGGCGCGGCACGTCCGGAGCGGCGGCCGGCGGTGCCGGTAGGACGGAGCGTTCGCCGGGCCCAGCGCCCGGTGCGGACGGTGGGACGCTCCGCCGGCCGAGCGGCACGGCCCCTCCCCCGGTGGGCGACGTAGCCGGCGGAGCCGACGGGCGCGGCACGTCCGGAGCGGCGGCCGGCGGTGCCGGTGGGACGGGCCGCTCGCCCGGCGGAACGGTCGGCACCGGCGGTGGGGCGAGTCTCTCGCCGAGCGGCGCGGCCGCCTCCCCGGTGGGCGGCGGAGCCGGCCGACCCGGTGCGGCCGGAGCCGGGGGCGCGGACGCTTCGGGGGACGGGCGTGGGGGTGGGACCGGGGTCGCCGACGGGGGTCCGGCGGACTCCCGCCGGACCGTGTCCGGCAGCGGCGGCCGCGCCGGCAGACCGGCGGCCGGCTCCGGGCGCGGGGACGGCAGCGGCCCGGCCGGGTCACCCGTCACGCCCGCCACCGACCGGAAGCGGTTGTCGAGGGTGTCCCCCGGGTCGGGTGCCGGCCCCGCGTCCGGGTCCTCGTAGAGCTTCTGCCACCAGTCGTCCGCGCCCTGCTGACTCATGCCCTCATTCTCGGCTGCCGGTGGGGGCGGAAAACGCCGAATGCACGAAAAGAGTCCAGGTCGTACGGATCACCGGACGTCGTGCGCCTGAGCGACCCTCCGGGTGCCCGTCGCGCACTTCGCGTCGGTCGGTTCCGCTCACGGCGAGACCTGCAGGCCGGAGGCGCCGGCGCCCCGATCGCCGTGCGCGACATCGGGCGCATCGCTCGCCCCGGGTGAATTCCGGCCAACCGCGGCATTGCACGGCAAAGACGCCCCCCAAATGACGTCCGGCCTGCGGATGTTGGTGCTGCGGCGGCGCAACCTTGGCAGAGGGGCGGGGGGTGCGGCGATGATGTCGGCGGCGGGTTTGCGCCGTGGCCGCTTCCCGCCAGGAGCTGTGTCGAAAGGTGGTGGACGGGTTGCTGGGTGCCATAGGCCTGGACGAGGGCCAGGAGTCCGCGTACCGCGCTCTGGTGGCGCTGGGCGCGGCCGAGGTCCCCGACCTGGCGCACCGGCTGACCCTGCCGGTGCCGCAGACCGAACGGGCCCTGCGTCACCTGGAGCGGCACGGGCTGGCGGCGCAGTCGTCGGCCCGGCCGGGGCGCTGGGTGGCGGCTCCGCCGGGTGTCGCCCTCGGGGCCCTGCTGACCAGGCAGCGGCACGAGCTGGAGCAGGCGGAGCTGGCGGCGGAGCTGCTGGCGGAGGAGTACCGGGCGGAGGCGGCCGAACCCGCGGTGCACGACCTCGTGGAGGTGGTGCAGGGCGCGAGCGCGGTGGCGCACCGCTTCCACCAGCTGCGGCTGGGCGCGGAGAAGGAGGTGTGCGCGCTGGTCAGCGGCCGCCCGCAGGTGGTGACGGGCACGGACAACGAGGCGGAGGACCGGGCCTCGGTGCGCGGCGTCGACCACCGGGTGGTGATCGAGCGGGAGGTGCTGACCCTGCCGAACGGGATCCGGGAGGCCTCCTCGGCGCTGGCCCGGGGCGAGCAGGTCCGGGTGACGTCGGAGGTCCCGACGAAGCTGGTGATCGCGGACCGGACCCTGGCCGTGGTCGCCCTGACGGCGCACGGTGCGGAGCCGGCGGCGCTGGTGGTGCACGCGTCCGGGCTGCTGGAGTCGCTGAGGGGCCTGTTCGAGGCGGTGTGGCGGGAGTCGATGCCGCTGCGGCTGGGCGCGGCCGGGTCGGCGGAGGAGTCGGGGGGCGTCCCGGACGCCACGGATCTGGAGATCCTGTCGCTGCTGCTGGCGGGCATGACGGACGCGAGCGTGGCCAAGCAGCTGGAGCTTGGCCTGCGGACGGTGCAGCGGCGGGTCAAGGGCCTGATGGAGCTGTCAGGGGTGACGACCCGGCTGCAGCTGGGCTGGCACGCGTACGAACGCGGTTGGGTGGCCCGGTAGCCACCGGTCGGGCACGCTGAGCGGGTGGACGTGCCGCAGCTGCTCCTGGTGGGTCTGGTGCTGCTGCTCGGGCTGGTCGGGGTGCTGGTGCCCGGCGCGCCCGGGACCTGGCTGGTGTGGGCGGGGCTGCTGTGGTGGGCGCTGCACGAGCGGTCGTCGCCGGCGTGGTCGCTGCTGGTCGCGGCGACGGCCCTGCTGCTGGTGGTCCAGGTGGTGAAGTGGCAGCTGCCGCCCCGGCGTACGCGCGGGCTCCCGGCCACCCCCCGGACGGCCGCCTTCGCGGGCACGGGTGCGGTCCTGGGCTTCGTGCTGGTCCCGGTGGTGGGGGCGGTCCCGGGCTTCGTGGGCGGCATCTACCTCTGCGAGCGGCTGCGGCTGGGCGGGCACGGCGATGCCTGGGCGTCGACGCGGGTCGTGATGCGGGCGGTGGGCACGAGCGTGCTGGTGGAACTGTTCGCGTGCCTGCTGGTGGTGGGGGCGTGGGTGGGCGCGGTGGCCGCGGGCTGGGGGGGTTCCGCGACGTAGCGCCGGTCGCCCGGAGGACACTCCCCGGGCCGGGGGGTGTCGTACATCGCCGGGGAGCCGGGCGGGGGCGCCCGTGTACGGGACGCGCTCGGGCGTCCCGGCAGCGCGGCGAGGTGCGGTGCCGGGCGCCGCGGGCAGGCGGGACTTCGCGGCCACGCCCCAGAGGGTCTCCGCCGGTCAGGCCGGATCAGGGAGCCCGTCGGGCAGGAACGGGCGCAGGGCGCCGAGCAGGGCGCCGACACAGGTGTCGCGCAGCTCGGCGCGCGTGTGAGACGGCGGTCTACTTACCAGGGGTGGGAGGTCGGACCATGGCCAGGGTTCTCCAGTGGTTCGGATGGACGATGGGCGTTGCCTGCGTGGCGATCGGCCTGGGTCACGTGGCCCTCGGCAACGCGGCGGTGCCCGGCATCGGACCGGCCGGCGCGGCGGTGGACAGCCTCGGGCGGTTCCTGGGCGCGGCGTTCGCGGGCTACGGGCTCGCCTGGATCTGGGCGGCGCGGCAGTCCCCGATCCCGGCGGCGGTCGTCCGGTGGCTGGCCGCGGTGTTCCTGCTGGGAGCGGCCGGGCGGGTGCTATCGCTGGCGGTGCACGGGTGGCCGCACGGGTTCCAGGTGGGCCTGCTCGTCGTCGAACTGATCATGCCGCCGCTGCACTTCTGGCTCGCCGACGCCGACGAGAGGGCCCGCCCGTCGACCAAGATCATCAAGGGTGCAGAATGACCCGTATGCCCATGACGAACACTCCGAAGACGGCCACGGTCGACGATGCCCGTATGGTCGGCCGCACCCTGGCCGCCGCCTTCGACGACGACCCGATGATGCGCTGGTTCTTCCCCGAAGACTCCTCTCGCGAGGCGGGTCTGATCCGCTACTTCACCACGCTGTTCACCCGGCAGTACGTCCACCACGGCGTGTGCGAGCGCACCGACGCCGCGGCCTCCTTCTGGGTGTCGCCGGAGGGCCGGGAGAAGGCCGTGCCGGACGCGGAAACCGTCCGGGAGCTCCAGGACATCCTCGGCGACCGTGCCGAGTTGTTCCGCGAAGCCGTCGAGGAGGCCGCCAAGCACTCCCCGACCGAGCCCCACTGGTACCTGGCCGTGGTCGGCGCCGACCCCGCCGCCCGGGGCCAGGGCCACGGGGCGGCCCTGCTGCGCTCGGGCCTGGCCCAGGCCGACGCGGCGGGCCTGCCGGTCTACCTGGAGTCGTCCAAGCCCGACAACCTGCCCTTCTACGAGCACTTCGGCTTCACCGTGCTCGGGGAGGCCCGGCTTCCCGGGGGCGGCCCCGTGCTGTGGGCGATGCGCCGCGCTCCGCGCACCCCGGCCGGAGCCTGACACCGCCGCCGGGCCGGAGGGGTTCGACGGTGAACGCGCCCTCCGGCCCGGCGCGATACCCTCTCGGGCTCACGAGGCGATGCCACCGCCTCCGCCCGACGGCCGGGGAGTCGCCATGGACACGCCCGTACCGGACCAGCCCGTTCCCGGCCCGCCCGCCGAGCCGTCGGGCGCCGGCGAGCCGGCCTGCCTGCTCCACCTGGTCTGCGACGCCTGCGGCCGCCTCGACACCGACCGCTCACGCGAAGCCCGCTGCTGCACCGCCTGCGGCGCCCCGCTCCCGGACACGCTCCAGGCGCCGCTCAGGTCTGTCGGACCCGTCCGGTCCCCGGGGCGAGGGAGCCGGTCCAGTGGGCGCCGTCGTACGTGATGACGTCGGGTACGACCTCCAGGTCGAGCTGGTCGACTCCGGCCTTGGGGATGTCGAACACGAACGTCACGGTCGCGGACCGGCCGGGGCTGATGCTGCCCTCGAAGCCGGCCCCGATGCCCTTCGCGCTGTCGAAGACCCGCTCGGCCTGCTCGCCCGCCTTCCCGTACTTCGCGTACACGGCGACCAGCGCCGTTGCGAAGGCCTCGGTGGTCGAGTTCTTCAGCGTGATCTTCCAGGCCACCGCCTGGTTGCCCGCCCGGTGGCCCGCGGAGGTGCCGCTCGGGGTGAAGGCGGTGGGCCGGGCGACGGTGACGGCCAGGCCGTCGCTGTAGGTCCTGGTCTCCCCCCAGCCGAGGGCCGACGGGCCGGCCACGTGGTGCACGGCCCCGGCGTTCGTCGCGAACCCGAGCGTCACCACGCTCGCCATGACCAAGGACGCGGCCAGACGCCTGCCCGGACGGGCCGCTCGAGGGCGGTGGATGGTGTCCATGCGTCCAGCATCGGCCCTGCCGCCACCGGCCGCGCGGCAGGCGCCGGCCCCCGCCGCTGCGAGGTCCGTCCGCCCCCGGGCCGCGGCCCGGGGGCGGACGGACCGGGTCAGACCCGGCCGCCGCGCTTGGCGGAGTAGTTGGCCCGGCCCTCCGCCGACTTCAGCCGCCAGTCACGGCGGATCTCCGACCGCAGCCGGGCGTCCGTCTTCGCGACGATCCGCTGGTTCTCCCGCAGCAGCTTGCGGTAGCTCTCCAGGCGCCGCTCCGGCAGGGCCCCCGACTCCAGCGCGGCGAGCACCGCACAACCCGGCTCCGCCTCGTGGGCGCAGTCGTGGAAGCGGCATTCGGCGGCGTAGTCCTCGATCTCGGAGAAGACCTGCCCGACCCCCGCCTCCGCGTCGAACAGCCCGACGCCGCGCAGGCCCGGGGTGTCGATGAGGACCCCTCCGCCCGGCAGGACGAGGAGGTTGCGGGTGGTCGTGGTGTGACGGCCCTTGCCGTCGACGTCACGGGTGGCCTGGACCTCCATGACGTCCGCACCGAGCAGCGCGTTCGCCAGAGTTGACTTGCCCGCGCCGGAGACGCCCAGCAGGACGCTCGTACCGTCGGCGACGATCGCGCCGAGGACGTCGGTGCCCTCCCCGGTGTGGGAGGAGACCGTGAGGACCTGGACGCCCGGAGCGGCGGTCTCCACGTCCTGGACCAGATGGCCGAGGGTGACCGGGTCCGCGACCAGGTCCGCCTTGGTGAGGACGACCAGCGGCTGCGCCCCCGACTCCCAGGCCAGGGCCAGGAAGCGCTCGATGCGCCCCAGGTCCAGTTCGGCGGCGAGGGACACGGCGATGATCGCGTGGTCGACGTTCGCGGCGAGGATCTGCCCCTCGGACCGCTGCGACGAGGTGGAGCGTACGAAGGCGGTCCGGCGCGGCAGGTACGCCTTCACGTACCGCGGGTTGCCCGCCGTCTCGACGGCGGCCCAGTCCCCGGTGCAGATGACGCGCAGCGGGTCGTGGGGGGTGACGAAGGCGGTGTCGGCTCGGACGATGCCGTCGGCGGTCAGCACGTCGCACTGACCGCGGTCGACGCGTACGACACGGCCGGGCACGAGGCCCTGCTCGGCGTACGGGGTGAATGCGGCCGCCCACGCGTCGTCCCAGCCGAGCGGGGCGAGGGTGTGCGCGAGCGAGGCCTGCGGGAAAGCGGAGAAAGACAAGGGGAACCCTTCACAGGGTGGCCCCGGCTGCCGACGCCCGCTCGATGGCGGTGCGCGGAGAAAGAGGTGTGTGGGGTCAGCCGGATGCCACGGAGGTCACATCGATGATCTTCTGGAAGCGGGCAGCGCCCTGCGCAACGACAGTCATCAATGAACTCACCTCCGGGTCACCACGTCACCGTGGTCCTCGCCGCTCGGCGGGGAACGGCCCCACCGTAACAAGCACGTTCACGTGGGGGCCACTTCTTTTTCCGCGCCGTCAGCGGGCGGCTCCGGCGAGCCGTCGGGCCAGTACCTGTCCCGGCCAGTCCCCGGACAGGAAACGGTCCGTCGGGACGAAGC
Organism: Streptomyces sp. NRRL S-378; assembly: GCF_000720645.1. Classification (NCBI taxonomy): domain Bacteria; kingdom Bacillati; phylum Actinomycetota; class Actinomycetes; order Kitasatosporales; family Streptomycetaceae; genus Streptomyces; species Streptomyces sp. NRRL S-378. The sequence goes on along the minus strand of NZ_JOBX01000084.1, from coordinate 892 downwards.
CGTTGCGCTCGTAGAAGGCGACCAGTTCGCCCCCGCCGCCCGCCCAGCAGTCGACGCGCAGGAGTTCGACACCGGCCCGCCGGGTCTCCTCGGCGGCGTGCTCCAGCAGCGCCGCCCCGATGCCCCGGCCCGCGTGCCGCCGGTCGGAGACCAGCAGCCGCACGTACCGCTCGGGTTCCCCGGCCGGTGCGATCGGCAGCTGCGGGCTCGGCCCGGAGTCCAGCACCAGGCCTCCGACGGGCACCCCGTCCAGCTCCGCGACGAACGGGGTGTTCTCGGTCGTGTACCGCTCGACCCGTTCGGCCCCGCCGGGCCGCCGCGAGTAGGGCGTCGTGCCCCACTGCTCGGTGTTGCCGCGGGCGTTCATCCAGGCCACGGCGGAGTCGAGCATGTCCAGCAGGGCCGGTGCGTCCGCCGGGCCGCCCGGCCGGATCCGTATCTCGTTCACACCGGAACCCTAGCCGCGGGGCCCCTGCGGGGTTGCCCGGCGGGCTTCGCGGGGTCCGGGATCGTGCCGCGGGTCCCCTGCGGGGTTGCTTTGCGGGGGGCGCGGCCGGAGTGCGCGGCGGGGGGTACGAGGGGTATCTCCTCGGCTCGGCGCGTGCGGCCCCGGCCCGGCCAGACGGCCCCGGTCGCGCCTCGTCCTGCGGGGACACCCCTCCCCGTCCCCCCTCCACCAGCACGAGCCGGTTCCGGGAACGGTGGTCTTTGCTGGGGCGGAGCTGCGGGGCCCCTGCGGGGTTGCTTTGCGGCGGTCCGGCCGGAGTGGGCGGCTGGGGCGGGATACGGGCGTGGTGGAGCCGGGTCGGGGTGCCGGGCAGGGGTATCTCCTCGGCTCGGCGCGTGCTGCCCCGGCCCGGCCAGACGGCCCCGGTCGCGCCTCGTCCTGCGG
>NZ_JOBX01000083.1:0-26025 GCF_000720645.1 Streptomyces sp. NRRL S-378 | reverse complement strand
CATCGCGAAGCGACGCGACGAAGGAGCGCCCTTGAGGGACCGGCCCGAACCGGAGAGACGATGGGACTGACGGGAAACCCCCATCCGCCACTCTGACCACCGCCCGAGCAACTCCCACCCCCACACCACCGCCGCACCGCCTTGCCCCCGCCTAGCCGTGCGTCGCATTGGTGAGGTCAGGCCCCAGTCCGTCGATGATGTCGGGAGCCGCGAGTCCGTAGCCCTCGGCCCGTCCGTAGTACGTGGGCTCGCCGGGCTCCGCCGCGACGCCGAGCGTCTGCTCGATCTCCTGCAGGGCGGCGGCGAGCCGGGGCGCGTTGTGGCCGTGGATGAGCGGCTGCGGCACACCCCGGAAGTCACACTGCCCCCAGACGTCGTGGTGTACGGACAGTTCGACCCAGAGGTCCGTCTCGCCGGGCGCCAGAAAGAGGTCCACCAGCCGGTACTCCGTGTGCCGCAGGCCCTCCGCGTCGAACCAGGCACCCGTTCCCAGCACCGTGATCGTGGCGACGTCCACCTGTGGCAGATGGGCCGGCCGAAAGGCGCGGAGCCGCTCGGACAGCGCCGGATCGTCGAGGGAACGCGCGTCAAGGAGCAGGCGGCTGCTCACGGAGAAGGTGCCCTTGCCGGTCTGGAACCAGTCCCACTCGAGCGCGGACAGCGCCAGCAGGTCGTGCTTCGCGAGCACCGCGCTCACGCGCGCCGCGATCGTGAGGGCGAACTCGACGCCGGAACCCGTCGGGTCGTCCAGGATCCAGGTCCACGAGGCGCTCTCCTTGGGTGCACGCATCAGCATGGTCGGCACACTCTCCTACGCCGGGGCAGCATGGCTGCGGACGGGTGGCGGTGGCGCCAGCAGGGCCCCGGCGCGGCGGAAGAGGTCGGCGTCCTCCAACTCCACGCACTCCGCCTCGATATCGGTGACGATCCGCCGCAGGACCTTCGCCCATGCGTCGGTGAAATCCCGCACGGGGACCACGACATCGCCCCGCTCGGCCAGCAGCGACTCGTAGTTGCCGAGCGTGCTGTGCCAGCGCGCCCGGATCCTCAGCGCCTCGCCCTCGCGGACGATTCCCCACTCGGCCGAGAACGTGTCCGACCCCCAGAAGACCTCGGCGCGCGTGCATCCCGGCTGCCGGATCGCCTCGAGAAGGGGCACCAGATCGTCGAGGAGGGCGGCCACGTCATGGCCGTAGGACAGCCGGACCGGCACCAGGTTCCAGACGAGGACGGCGTCCTCGGCCTCGCAGGGGTACATCTGACCGACCGCGTCGGCCATGTCCGCGGCGGATCCGCAGGCCCGGACGACCGGGCGACCGGCCTGGATCGAAAAGCTCATCGCCGTCCCCCACATCGCTTCGCCCTACGGTCGGGCCGTCCACGGCGGCGCGGCCGGGCGGCGGCGCCAGTACCAGGGCGAGACGCGAAGTCCCGTACGACCGGCTGGAGCGCCGCCGCGAGCCCTTCGCCGCCGTCGTCCGCCGTGCGTTCGCGACATCGGGCGTCCGGCCCCGGCAGCGCCTCGGCGACGGCCCGTCCCGCCGCGCCGACGAGGTGGTCACAGGGGACGGTCACCTCCCCGTCACGGTGCTCCGTCTCGTCTCCCGGTGGAACAACGATCAGATGCAGGGGGAATGCGAACACCTCCGAGAGCGCGCCGGCAAGGGCCTCCGGGGCCACTGTTCGCGCAGTCATGAACCCCTACATCATCTTCCCCGGCCACCTTTCCCAGGTCTCACCGGTGGCGCCGGGGCCCTGCACGCCGGCCGACGGCGCGGCCGTCCACCCGTACTGGTGATCCATTCCTATCAACCCGGCTTTGCTGTATGCAAAGTGAATGAGGGTCATTCCGGCCTCGCGGGCGCGCGTACGAAGCCCCCGCGACGGGCGTCGTCGCGGGGGCGTCCGGCCGAGGGGCGGGCCCGGGGTCAGGCGGTGCGGCGCAGCAGGGCCAGGTACATCGCGTCCGTGCCGTGCAGGTGGGGCCAGAGCTGGACGTCCGGGCCGTCGCCCAGAGCGGGGACGCCGGCCATGAACGGCCGGGCGTCGACGAGTTCGGCGGACACAGGTGCGTTGCCGGCGCCGCGGCCCTTGAGGACGTCGTCCACCACGACGCGGGTCTCCGCCAGGTGCGGCGAGCACGTCGCGTAACCGACGACCCCGCCGACCCGCACCGCCGCCAGCGCCTGCCGCAGCAGCCCGCGCTGGAGCGGCGCGAAGCCCTCCAGGTCCTCCGGGCGACGCCGCCAGCGGGCCTCCGGGCGGCGGCGCAGTGCGCCGAGGCCGGAGCAGGGCACGTCCATCAGGACGCGGTCGAAGGAGCCGGGCAGCCATGCCGGACGGGTGCCGTCCGCCGTGATGACCTGGTACGGGCCCGGGTTGCCCGCGAGGGCACGCTCCACCAGCCGGGCCCGGTGCGGCTGCTTCTCCGAGGCCAGCAGGAACGCCCCGCGCTCGGCCGCGAGCGCGCCGAGCAGGGCCGCCTTGCCGCCCGGGCCGGCGCAGCCGTCGAGCCAGCGCTCGTCACGGCCTTCGACGGGCACGGCCGCGAGGGCCATCGCCACCAGCTGGCTGCCCTCGTCCTGGACGCCGGCGCGGCCCTCGCGCACCGCCTCCAGCCCGCCCGGGTCGCCGCCCTCGGCCATCCGGACGGCGTACGGCGACCAGCGGCCGGGGAGGGCCGACTCCTCGCCGACCGCCTCCAGCAGCTCCTGCGGGGTGGACCGGCCCGGTCGTGCGACCAGGGTCACCTCGGGCCGCTCGTTGTCTGCCTCCAGCAGGTCCTCGATCCCGGCGCGCCCGCCGCCCAGCGCGTCCCACAGGGCGCTGACGACCCACCTGGGGTGCGAGTGGTAGACGGCGAGGTGCTCCTCGGCGTCCTCCTCGTACGGCGGCGCGACCCGCTCCAGCCAGCCGTCCAGGTCGTGCGCGGCGATCTTCCGCAGCACGGCGTTGACGAACTTGGCGCGTCCGTCCCCGAGCACCACCCGGGCCAGCTCCACGCTCGCCGAGACGGCCGCGTGGGTGGGGATCCGGGTGCCCAGGAGCTGGTGGGCGCCGAGGGAGAGTACGTCCAGGACGGGCGGGTCCACCTCGCGCAGGGGGCGGTCGATGCAGGCCTTGATGACCGCGTCGTAGGTGCCCTGGCGGCGCAGCGTCCCGTAGACCAGCTCGGTGGCCAGTGCCGCGTCGCGCGCCTGGAACGTCTCGTCCTGGCGGGCCTTCCTGAGCAGCGGCGGCAGGACGAGGTTGGCGTAGGCGTCGCGTTCGTCCACCGCCCGCAGCACCTCGAAGGCCAGCATCCGGACGGGGTCCTTCTGGGGCCGGCGGTACGGCTTGGCCTGCTTGCCGCCCGCTCCTGCGGGGGCGGGCCTGCGGCGGGGCTGACGGGGCTGTTCGCTCACGTGAAAGGTGCTCCGGATGTACGAGTGCTACGAAGTGCTACGAGGTGCTACGAGGTGGTGCGAGTGGTGCGGCCGCCGGGAGTGAGGTCCTGGCGTGTCGCGGGAGGGCGGCACGGCCGCACTGTTCAGCCTACGTCGGCCCCGCCGAGCCGCTCGCCGGGGGCGATCCGCACCCCGCGCGCCCAGTCGGCGGCGCGCATCGGCTTCTTGCCCTGCGGCTGGACCCAGAGCAGCTCGACGGCGTGCGAGCCGGTGCCGACGTGGACGTTGTTCTTGGTGGCGGACAGGGCGCCCGGCTCCAGGTCGGTACGGTCGGCGACCATGCCCAGCGAGATCAGCTTGAGGCGCTCCCCCCGGAAGACGGTCCAGGCGCCCGGGGCCGGCGTGCAGCCGCGCACGACGCGGTCGGCGCGCATCGCGGGAGCCGTCCAGTCGATCCGGGCGTCCTCCACCGTGATCTTGGGTGCGAGGGAGATCCCGTCGACGGGCTGGGGGACGGCGCGCAGGGTGCCGTCCTCGATGCCGTCCATGGTGGCGGCGAGGAGTCCGGCGCCGGCGAACGCGAGCCGTGTGAGCAGGTCGCCGCTGTTGTCGGTCGGCCGGATCTCCTCGGTGAGGACGCCGTAGACCGGGCCCGAGTCCAGGCCTTCCTCGATCTGGAAGGTGGAGGCACCGGTGAGCTGGTCGCCCGCCATGATCGAGTGCTGGACGGGGGCGGCTCCGCGCCAGGAGGGGAGCAGGGAGAAGTGCAGGTTGACCCAGCCGTGGCGCGGGATGTCGAGGGCGCTCTTGGGGAGGATGGCCCCGTAGGCGACGACCGGGCAGCAGTCGGGGTCGATCTCGCGCAGCCGGGCCTGGAACTCGGGGTCGCGCGGCCGGGTGGGCTTGAGGACCTCGATGCCGGCCTCTTCGGCGCGTTCGGCGACCGGGCTGGCGACGAGCCGCCGGCCGCGGCCGGCCGGTGCGTCGGGCCGGGTGACGACGGCCGCGACCTCGTGCCGCCCGGAGGCGATCAGGGCGTCCAGGGCGGGTACGGCGACCTCGGGGGTGCCTGCGAAGACGAGCTTCACTGGGGGTCCTACCTCGCTATGTCGGCTGTCAGCAGCGCACCAGTCTATGGGGCGTCAGCCCGGCGCCCCACCTGTGGTCCCGAGGGGGCGTGCGCACACGCGCGCGCCACTCGCATATGCCGACGCGCCCCCAAAGCGTGACCTGCACGACGGGTGGCGCGTTGGTCAAGAGAGATTGACCGAAACGGGCCGCGTGCGAACGATGTCTGCGGCCCGGTCCGCCCTTCAGCACCGGTTCGAGAGGCTTCTTCATGGCCGACCACGCCACCCACGACGCCCAAGCCCGGGCCAGCCTGCACCTCCTGGTACGGGACATCGAGCGGGTTCGCCGGCAGGTGGATGCCCTGCGTACGCTCACCGCCCAGCTCGGCAACGTGTACCGCCCGCGTCGCTCGGGCCCCTCCACGGGCTTCGTCGTCTACGGCCGGGCGCCCGCGCCCACCGTCCGCCTCGCCCAGGAGCTGCGGGACAGCGTGGAGACGCTGGTCACCGCCGCGGTGGACTTCGACCGCTCGCTCGGCTTCTCGTGGGACGCGGTCGGCTCGGCGCTCGGTGTCACCAAGCAGGCGGTGCACCGCCGCTACGGTGCCCGGCGGGCGCAGTCAGCGGAGGCGGCCGAGCCGCTGGCCGAGGGGACGACCACCCGGACCCTCGGGCCGCTGCCCACCGTCCCGGCCGCCCGTTCGGTGCCGCCGCAGCCGGTGCGCGAGGAGGCCCAGGCCACTGCCAGTGCCACCGCCACCGCCACCGCCGGCGGTCCTGCCGGACGCGGCCTCGGGGAGGTTCCGCGGTCCCCGGCCTTCCCCGGACCGCGCAACGGCTGAGCCCTTCCGCCGCCGGGACGCCGACCCCCGACGGCCGGCTCCGGGCCGCCCGCATGCGATCGCCCCGGCCGGGACGCCCTCACGGGTCCCCGCCGGGGCTTCGGCGTTCTCGGCGACGGGGGTCCGCCGGAGCGGCGCATCCCGCTGTCAGCCGATGTCCGCCGGGTCGATCCGGACCCGCACCGCGTCCGCCGCGGGAACACCGCGGGCCAGGCGAGCCGCCTGCGCGGACTTCAGGGCCGCCGCGAGGGCGGCTCCGCTGCCCGGCGGGACGCGGACCAGGGCCCGCTCCCCCGGAGACGGCTCCCCGCGCCGTCCGGGCAGCGGCACCGGGCCGAGGATCTCGGCGTCGGGCGGCAGCCCGGCCCCGGCGAGGAAGGTCTCCACGGCTTCACCCCGCCCGGCGACCGCGGCCATCCGGGAGACGGGCGGGAAGCCGAGCTGGGCCCGCTCCGCGAGCTCCCGTACGGCGTGGCCCACCGGGTCCCACCGGACGAGCGCCTGTACGGGGCGCAGCGTCGGCTCGGCCACCACCACGACCTGGCCGTCCGGGCGGACGAGTGAGGCGGCGGCGATCCAGCGCCGCAGGGCGTCCTCGCCGGCCCGCAGGTCGGGGCGGGTCAGCATGGCCCAGCCGTCGAGCAGCAGCGCGGCCGCGTACCCGGCGCCCGCCGCCACCGGTTCGGCGCCCGGGGTGCTCACGACGAGCGCGGGCCGGTCCGGCAGCTCGTCCAGGACGTGGTCGCGGCCGGAGGTCCGCACGGGCACGGCCGGGAAGGCCCGGCCCAGTTCCTCGGCGGTGCGCCGGGCGCCGACGACCTGGGCGCGCAACCGGAAGGACCCGCATTCCTCGCAGTGCCAGGACGGCTCGTCCCGGCCGCACCAGCCGCAGGTGAGGTCCCGTTCGTCGGGGGCCTCCAAGGGACCGGCGCAGACGGTGCAGCGGGCGGGTGTCCGGCAGCGCTCGCACGCCAGCCGCGGCACGTAGCCCCGGCGGGGTACCTGGACGAGGACGGGCCCGGTCTTCAGTCCCTCCCGTACGGTCTCCCACGCCAGGCTGGGCAGTCGGGCGGCGCGGGCCGCCTCGTCGCGGGCCAGCAGCTCGTCTCCGACGGTGCGGATCCGGGGCGTGTGGGCCCGTACGGTCTCGCGGGCCGCCACGATCGGGCGGGCCCAGCCCGACTCGACGAGCTGGGCGGCCTCCACGGTGCAGCTGGTGCTGCCGACGAGGAAGGCGCAGCCGTCGCTGACGGCGCGCAGTTCCAGTACTTCGCGGACGTGCGGGAAGGGGGCGCGGTCCTCGCTGTGGCTGGAGTCGCCGTCGTCCCAGATCGCGACCAGACCGAGGTCGCGGACGGGGGCGAACATCGTGGCGCGGGTGCCGATGACGGCGCGGACGGAGCCCCGGTGCACGGCGAGCCACTGGCGGTAGCGCTTCTCGGGTCCGGATTCGGCGGTCAGCAGGGCGTGCCGTCCTTCGCCGAGCAGGGCGGTCAGGGCGGCGTCGACCCGGCCGGCGGTCCGGCCGTCGGGGAGCACGGCGAGGGCGCCGCGTCCGGAGGCGAGGGTGGCGGCCATGGCGCGGGCGAGTTCGTCGGCCCAGCCGGGGCCGGGCAGGGCGGTCCACACCGCGCGCGGTGTGCCGCCGGTGGCGAGGGCGCGCAGGAAGCCGGGGCCGGCTGCGTACCGCTCCCAGCCGCCGGGCTCGGGGGCGGCGGGCGGCGGCAGTGGCTGCGGGGAGGGTTTGGCCTCGGCGCGGGCGTTGCGCGGGGGCAGGGCGAGCTGGAGCACGTCGGCGAGGCTGCCGGCGTAGCGGTCGGCGACGGCGCGGGCGAGGGCGAGCATGCGCGGACTGAGCACGACCTCGGGCGAGACCACCTGGGCGAGCGCGGCGAGGGCGCCGTTGTAGTCGGACTCGGCGCGGCGTTCCACGATGAAGCCGTCGATGAGGCCGCCGCCCTCGCGTCGGCCTCCGTGCACCTGGTGGGAGCCGGCGCCGAAGCGGACGCGGACGCGGACACCGGGCCGGGCGGCTTCGGAGAGCTCGGCGGGCACGGCGTAGTCGAAGGTGCGGTCGAGGTGGAGCACGCCCTTGTTCACCAGGACGCGGGCGACGGGCAGTTCCTCGGCCAGGGCGGCTCCCCGCCAGGTACGCGGCTTCGCCTTGGGCGCCTTGGCCTTCGCCTCGGCGACCATCTCCCGGATCAGTGCGAGCTGCTCCGGCGGGGAATCATTCGCGCTGCTCACATCAGCATTCTTACCAAATCGCTCTGACATGCGGGCCTGCGCGAAAGGCCCCGGACCGTGGGGTCCGGGGCCTTGTCGCGGATGGTCCTGCGCGTGGTCCTACAGACCGGCGGCGGCGCGCAGCGCGTCGACGCGGTCGGTGCGCTCCCAGGTGAAGTCCGGCAGCTCGCGGCCGAAGTGGCCGTAGGCGGCGGTCTGGGCGTAGATCGGGCGCAGCAGGTCGAGGTCGCGGATGATCGCGGCCGGGCGGAGGTCGAAGACCTCGCCGATCGCGTCCTCGATCTTCTGGACCTCGACCTTGGCGGTGCCGAAGGTCTCGACGAAGAGACCGACGGGCTCGGCCTTGCCGATGGCGTACGCGACCTGGACCTCGCAGCGCGAGGCGAGGCCGGCGGCGACCACGTTCTTGGCGACCCAGCGCATGGCGTAGGCGGCGGAGCGGTCGACCTTGGACGGGTCCTTGCCGGAGAAGGCGCCGCCACCGTGGCGGGCCATGCCGCCGTAGGTGTCGATGATGATCTTGCGGCCGGTGAGGCCGGCGTCGCCCATGGGGCCGCCGATCTCGAAGCGGCCGGTCGGGTTCACCAGGAGGCGGTAGCCCTCGGTGTCGAGCTTGATGCCGTCCTCGACGAGCTGGGCCAGGACGTGCTCGACGACGAACTCGCGGATGTCGGGTGCGAGCAGCGAGTCGAGGTCGATGTCGGAGGCGTGCTGCGAGGAGACCACGACGGTGTCGAGGCGGACGGCCTTGTCGCCGTCGTACTCGATGGTGACCTGGGTCTTGCCGTCGGGGCGCAGGTACGGGATGGTGCCGTTCTTGCGGACCTCGGACAGGCGGCGCGAGAGCCGGTGCGCGATGTGGATCGGCAGCGGCATGAGCTCGGGGGTCTCGTCGCAGGCGTAGCCGAACATCAGGCCCTGGTCGCCGGCACCCTGCTTGTCGAGCTCGTCCTCGTCGCCCTCGACCCGCTTCTCGTAGGCCGTGTCGACGCCCTGCGCGATGTCCGGGGACTGTGCGCCGATGGACACCGACACGCCGCAGGAGGCGCCGTCGAAGCCCTTCTTCGAGGAGTCGTAGCCGATTTCGAGGATCTTGTCCCGGACGAGCTGCGCGATCGGCGCGTAGGCCTTCGTCGTCACCTCACCCGCGATGTGCACGAGACCCGTGGTGATGAGGGTCTCCACGGCGACGCGCGAGGTCGGGTCCTCGGTGAGGAGTGCATCGAGGATCGTGTCGCTGATCTGGTCAGCGATCTTGTCGGGGTGGCCCTCGGTAACGGACTCCGAGGTGAACAGACGACGGGACACAACGCTCCCTGGGGTTGCAGCGGCTGCTGGCTGATCATTTGGCGGAACCACATCGGGGGCTGCGCCCGATCACGTTCCGGATGCAGTTTATCGGTCGCCACCGTTGCCCGGACCATCCGTCTCGCCTTATGGGAGCCGTGTGACCTGCGGCACTGACATTCTTGCGTACGGAGGTGACCGAGTGAAGGGGAATCGGCTCAGGCGCGTCGCGATGTGAACCGGTGCGTAACCTGGTCCCAAATGACCTCGGCGAGGGCCTCCTTGGGACCGTAGGGCACCGGGATTTCCGACCCGTCGGAGGCAAGGATGATCGCCTCGTTCTCCTCGGATCCAAAGGTGCGTGTCTCGCCGACCTCGTTCACGACGAGAAGATCACATCCCTTGCGGCGGAGCTTGGCGCGGCCGTTGTCGAGCACGTCGTCGGTCTCGGCTGCGAAGCCCACGACCACTTGGCCCTCCCGTGCCCGGTCGGCGGAGACCTCGGCGAGGACGTCCGGGTTGCGCACGAGCGCCACCGGGGCGGGATCCTCCCCGTCCTTCTTCTTGATCTTGCCGCCGGCGTACTCGGCGGGCCGGAAGTCGGCCACGGCCGCGGCCATCACCACGGCGTCGGCGTCCCCCGCCGCCTTGAGCACCGCCTCCCGCAGTTGCACGGCCGTCCCCACGCGTACGACGTCCACCCCGGCGGGGTCGGCCAGGGCGGTGTTGGCCGCCACCAGGGTGACCCGGGCCCCGCGGGCCACGGCGGTGCGGGCGAGCGCGTAGCCCTGCTTGCCCGAGGAGCGGTTGCCGAGGAAACGCACCGGGTCGAGCGGCTCGCGGGTGCCGCCGGCGCTGATCACGACGTGGCGGCCGGCGAGGTCCGGCTCGGCCACCCCGCGGCGCAGGACCTGCCGGCACACCTCGAAGAGCTCCTGGGGGTCGGGCAGCCGTCCCTTGCCCGTGTCCTTGCCGGTGAGCCGCCCCACCGCGGGCTCGATGACGAGGGCCCCGCGGCGGCGCAGGGTGGCCACGTTCTCCTGGGTGGCGGGGTGCTCCCACATCTCGGTGTGCATCGCGGGGGCGAAGACCACCGGACAGCGGGCCGTGAGCAGCGTGTTCGTGAGCAGGTCGTCGGCGAGCCCGTGGGCGGCCTTGGCCAGCATGTCGGCGGTGGCGGGGGCGACGACGACGAGGTCGGCGCCCTGGCCGATGCGCACGTGGGGCACCTCGTGGACGGTCTCCCACACCTCGGTGGAGGCCGGGTTCCCGGACAGGGCGGCCCAGGTGGCCTCGCCGACGAAGTTCAGGGAGGCCGCCGTGGGTACCACCCGCACGTCGTGCCCGGACTCGGTCAGCCGGCGCAGCAGCTCGCACGCCTTGTAGGCGGCGATCCCGCCGCTGACGCCCAGCACGACCTTCGGCTTACCCATCCGCGCACACCCCTTTTGACACTCTCGACTCGTCCGCCGCGTTCGGCTCTGATCGTCGTACCCACCCATGACACACCACAGGCCCGGCAGATGTTCTGCCGGGCCTGTGGTGAAGGAATTTCTCGGTGCCTTACTGGGCCGGGGCCTCGATGGCCTCGGAGGTCAGCAGACCCGCGTTGATCTCGCGCAGCGCGATCGAAAGCGGCTTCTCGTGGACGTGGGTGTCCACCAGCGGGCCGACGTACTCGAGCAGGCCCTCACCGAGCTGCGAGTAGTACGCGTTGATCTGACGCGCGCGCTTGGCCGCGTAGATCACGAGGCTGTACTTCGAGTCCGTGGCCTCGAGCAGCTCGTCGATCGGCGGGTTGATGATGCCCTCGGGCGCAGTGATGGAAGAGGACACGCTCTACCTTCCGAAGATGGATGAAAGATTGGGCCGTCTGGGTCGGGCGACTTCGGTGAAGATCGATCGACGATTCAGACAACTTCCATCAAGGCTAGCAGCTCACGTGCCACGTCCTCGACGGAGGTGTTGACCAGGGTGACGTCGAACTCCGACTCGGCAGCGAGTTCGATCTTGGCGGCGGCGAGCCGGCGCTCGATCACCTCGGCCGATTCGGTGCCCCGGCCGGTCAGCCGGCGGACCAGCTCCTCCCAGCTCGGCGGGGCCAGGAAGACCAGCTGGGCCTCGGGCATCGACTCGCGGACGAGCCGTGCGCCCTGGAGGTCGATCTCCAGCAGTACGGGTTCGCCGCTTTCCAGGCGCTCCAGCACCGCGCCGCGCGGTGTGCCGTAGCGGTTGCCCGCGAACTCGGCCCACTCCAGCAGCTCGCCGTTGGCGATCAGCTTGTCGAACTCGTCGTCGTTGACGAAGAAGTACTGGACTCCGTGTCGCTCACCGGGCCGCGGCTTGCGGGTGGTGGCCGACACCGAGAGCCATACCTCGGGGTGAACCTTGCGCATATGCGCGACGACCGTGCTCTTGCCGACCCCTGAGGGGCCGGAGAGCACGGTCAGCCGCGGACGAACCTCTGCTGCCATAGAGCGATTATCCAGGTTCCCAGGACTGCCTGAGAACACCGGGAGAACGCCAGGCGACGCCTCAGGCGCCGGTGCTGCCGAACTCGCGCTCCAGAGAGGCGATCTGGTTGGAGCCGAGACCTCGGACACGCCGGGACTCGGAGATGCCGAGACGCTCCATGATCTGCTTGGCGCGCACCTTGCCCACGCCAGGCAGGGACTCCAGCAGGGCGGAGACCTTCATCTTGCCGATGACGTCGTTCTCCTGGCCCGTCTTGATGACCTCTTGGAGCGAGGCGCCGGAGTGCTTGAGTCGATTCTTCACCTCGGCCCGCTCCCGGCGAGCCGCGGCGGCCTTTTCGAGCGCGGCTGCGCGCTGTTCAGGGGTAAGGGGCGGAAGAGCCACGCCTACGTCACCTCGGATGTCGAACTGTCGGATACGGACCGGTGGGGAACCCAAGGGCACCACACCAGGCGAGCTCCCGAACAGCGATGGAACTCGTTCGCTGCGCGTTCACTCTGCTCGGAGACTAGCGGCCAACACCGCTCCAGTCAGCGAGAACGAACGAAAAGTCCTGGTCAGCCTCCGCTGAACCGTACATCACGGACAAAATACCCCTGTTTTGTCCGATGAAGAGCGTTCGAATTTCGTCAGAAAGTGCGAGACCCCGCTCCGCGCGGAGGCGGAGCGGGGTCCCACGAGGGGATCCGGGAGGTCCCGGCGGGCATTTCCCTATGCGGAAACGGCCTCGCGGATCTCGTCGGCGAAGCGCCGCGCTGAGTCGCGCAGGGCGTGCACGTCCGGGCCGTGCTGCAGGACACCGCGCGAGACGTTCGGGACCACGTTGCGCACGGCCTTGCCGAAGACCGTCGGCAGGTCCGCCGCGGTCGCGCCCTGCGCGCCGATGCCGGGGGCCAGCAGCGGCCCGTTGATGTCCAGGTCGAAGGACGACAGGTCGCCCAGAGTGGCGCCGACCACCGCGCCGAAGGATCCCATCGGGGCGGCGTCCGCGTTCTCGGCGGCCAGGTGCGCCAGCATCGTGGCCCCGATGGTGCGGCCGTCCTCGCGGACCGCCCGCTGGACCTCGGCGCCCTCCGGGTTCGACGTCAGGGCCAGGACGAACAGGCCCGCGCCCGACTCCCGGGCCAGGTCGACGGCCGGCTTGAGGGAGCCGTAGCCCAGGTACGGGGACACCGTCAGCGCGTCCGAGAACAGCGGCGAGGCCGGGTCCAGGAAGGCCGAGGCGTACGCGGCCATGGTCGAGCCGATGTCACCGCGCTTGGCGTCCATCACGACCAGGGTCCCGGCGGCGCGGGCGTCCGCGACGGTCCGCTCCAGGACGGAGACGCCCTTCGAGCCGAACCGCTCGAAGAAGGCGGCCTGCGGCTTGAAGACCGCCACCGACTCCGCGAGCGCCTCGACGACCGTGCGGGAGAAGCGCTCCAGGCCCGCGATGTCGTCCTGGAGGCCCCACTCCGCCAGCAGGGCGGCGTGCGGGTCGATGCCCACGCACAGCGGGCCGCGGGAGTCCATCGCGGCGCGCAGGCGGGTGCCGAACGGGGTCAGGGTCACTGTGCGGCCTTTCGGGTCTCGGCGCCCACCGCGTCGGCGAGCGTCGCGTACGGGCTGGCGGCCAGGCGCGCGGCCAGGCCCTTGTGGATGGCGCGGGCGTAGAACGGGCCCTCGTAGACGAAGGCGCTGTAGCCCTGGATCAGGGTGGCGCCGGCCAGGATCCGCTGCCAGGCGTCCTCGGCGTTCTCGATGCCGCCGACCCCCACCAGCACCAGGCGGTCGCCCACGCGGGCGTACAGCCGGCGCAGGACCTCCAGGGAGCGCTCCTTGACGGGTGCGCCGGAGAGCCCCCCGGTCTCCTTGACCAGGGACGGGGAGGACTTCAGGCCGAGGCCGTCGCGCGCGATGGTGGTGTTCGTGGCGATGATGCCGTCCAGGCCGAGCTCCAGCGCCAGGTCGGCGACGGCGTCGACGTCCTCGTCCGCGAGGTCGGGGGCGATCTTGACCAGCAGGGGGACGCGGCGGTCGGTGACGGTGCGGTCCGCGGCCTCGCGGACGGCCGTCAGCAGGGGGCGCAGCGACTCGGTGGCCTGGAGGTTGCGCAGGCCGGGCGTGTTGGGTGAGGAGACGTTGACGACGAGGTAGTCGGCGTGGCGGGCGAGGCGCTCGGTGGAGGTGACGTAGTCCCCCACGGCCTCCTCCTCGGGCACGACCTTCGTCTTGCCGATGTTGACGCCCACGACGGTCCTGAAGACGGCCTCACGGGCCGCCAGGCGGTCCGCGACGGCCGCCGAGCCCTCGTTGTTGAAGCCCATGCGGTTGATCAGGGCGCGGTCCGGCACCAGCCGGAACAGCCGCTTCTTGGGGTTGCCGGGCTGCGCCTCGGCGGTGACCGTGCCGATCTCGATGTGGTCGAAGCCGAGCATCGACATGCCGTCGATGGCGACGGCGTTCTTGTCGAAGCCGGCCGCGAGCCCGAAGGGGCCGTGCATGCGCAGGCCGAGGGCCTCGGTGCGCAGCTCCTCGTACCGCGGGGCCAGGACGGCCGCCACGAAGGTGCGCAGCACGGGGGTGCGGGCCGCGAGGCGGATCCACCGGAAGGCCATGTAGTGGGCGGCTTCCGGGTCCATCCGCTTGAAGACCAGGTTGAAGAAGATCTTGTACATCGTCGAGAGGATCCCTCTGCGCTCGTGAAGAGGGGGACACCCGTCGTGAAACCGGTGTCCCCCTCCCCCATTCCGGGCTGTACGGGTGTCAGTCGCGGGCCGCGGTCAGGTGCTCCGCGTGCTCCTGGAGGGAGCGGACGCCCACGTCGCCGCGGTTGAGCGCGTCGATGCCCTGGACGGCCGCGGCGAGCGCCTGGACCGTGGTCAGGCACGGGACGCCGCGCGCCACGGCGGCCGTGCGGATCTCGTAGCCGTCGAGGCGGCCGCCGGTGCCGTACGGGGTGTTGACGATCAGGTCGACCTGGCCGTCGTGGATCAGCTGGACGATGGTCTTCTCGCCGTTCGGGCCCTCGCCCTCGCTGAGCTTGCGCACGACGGTGACGTTGATGCCGTTGCGGCGCAGGACCTCGGCGGTGCCGGAGGTGGCCATCAGCTCGAAGCCGTGGGCGACGAGCTCACGGGCCGGGAAGATCATCGAGCGCTTGTCGCGGTTGGCGACGGAGATGAAGGCGCGGCCCTTGGTGGGCAGCGGGCCGTAGGCGCCGGCCTGCGACTTGGCGTAGGCGGTGCCGAAGACGGCGTCGATGCCCATGACCTCGCCGGTGGAGCGCATCTCCGGGCCGAGGACGGTGTCCACGCCGCGGCCGTGGATGTCGCGGAAGCGCGACCACGGCATGACGGCCTCCTTGACGGAGATCGGCGCGTCGATCGGCAGGGTGCCGCCGTCGCCGGTCTTCGGGAGCAGGCCCTCCTCGCGCAGCTCGGCGATGGTGGCGCCGAGCGAGATGCGGGCGGCGGCCTTCGCGAGCGGGACGGCGGTGGCCTTCGAGGTGAAGGGGACGGTCCGGGAGGCGCGGGGGTTGGCCTCCAGGACGTAGAGGATGTCGCCCGCCATCGCGAACTGGATGTTGATCAGGCCGCGGACGCCTACGCCCTTGGCGATGCCCTCGGTGGAGGCGCGCAGGCGCTTGATGTCGTAGCCGCCGAGGGTGATCGGGGGCAGGGCGCAGGCCGAGTCGCCGGAGTGGATGCCGGCCTCCTCGATGTGCTCCATGACGCCGCCGAGGTAGAGCTCGTTGCCGTCGTAGAGGGCGTCGACGTCGATCTCGATGGCGTCGTCGAGGAAGCGGTCGACCAGCACGGGGCGGGTCGGGGAGATCTCGGTGGACTCCGCGATGTACGACTCCAGGCGGGTCTCGTCGTAGACGATCTCCATGCCGCGGCCGCCGAGCACGTAGGACGGGCGCACCAGGACCGGGTAGCCGATCTCGTCGGCGATCGCCTTCGCGCCGGCGAAGGTGGTGGCGGTGCCGTGCTTGGGGGCGGGCAGGCCGGCCTCGGCGAGCACGCGGCCGAAGGCGCCGCGGTCCTCGGCGGCGTGGATGGCCTCGGGCGAGGTCCCGACGACCGGGACGCCGTTGTCCTTGAGGGCCTGCGCGAGGCCCAGGGGGGTCTGGCCGCCGAGCTGGACGACGACGCCGGCGATGGGGCCGGCGAGCGACTCGGCGTGGACGATCTCCAGCACGTCCTCGAGCGTCAGCGGCTCGAAGTACAGGCGGTCGGAGGTGTCGTAGTCGGTGGAGACGGTCTCCGGGTTGCAGTTGACCATCACGGTCTCGTAGCCGGCGTCGCTGAGGGCGAAGGAGGCGTGGACGCAGGAGTAGTCGAACTCGATGCCCTGGCCGATGCGGTTCGGGCCGGAGCCCAGGATGATGACCGCGGGCTTGGTGCGCGGGGCGACCTCGCTCTCCTCGTCGTACGAGGAGTAGAAGTACGGGGTCTTGGCGGCGAACTCGGCGGCGCAGGTGTCGACCGTCTTGTAGACCGGGCGGACGCCGAGGGCGTGGCGGACCTCGCGGACGACGTCCTCGCGCAGCCCGCGGATCTCGGCGATCTGGGCGTCGGAGAAGCCGTGGCGCTTGGCCTCGGCGAGGAGCTCGGGCTCCAGCTTCTCGGCGCCGGCGAGCTCGTCGGCGATCTCCTTGATCAGGAAGAGCTGGTCGACGAACCAGGGGTCGATCTTCGTGGACTCGAAGACCTCTTCCTGGGTGGCGCCGGCGCGGATGGCCTGCATGACGGTGTTGATGCGGCCGTCGGTGGGGCGGACCGCGGTGGCCAGCAGTTCGTCCTTGTCGCCGGGCTCGCCGACGAAGGTGAACTGCGAGCCCTTCTTCTCCAGGGAGCGCAGGGCCTTCTGCAGGGCCTCGGTGAAGTTGCGGCCGATGGCCATGGCCTCGCCGACCGACTTCATGGTGGTGGTGAGGGTGGCGTCGGCGAGCGGGAACTTCTCGAAGGCGAAGCGCGGGGCCTTGACGACGACGTAGTCGAGGGTCGGCTCGAAGGAGGCCGGCGTCTTCTCGGTGATGTCGTTGGGGACCTCGTCGAGGGTGTAACCGATGGCCAGCTTGGCGGCGATCTTGGCGATCGGGAAGCCGGTGGCCTTCGACGCGAGCGCCGAGGAGCGCGAGACGCGCGGGTTCATCTCGATGACGATGACGCGGCCGTCGACGGGGTCGATCGCGAACTGGATGTTGCAGCCGCCGGTGTCGACGCCGACCTCGCGGATGATCGCGATGCCGATGTCGCGCAGCCGCTGGTACTCGCGGTCGGTGAGGGTCATCGCGGGGGCGACGGTGATGGAGTCGCCGGTGTGGACGCCCATCGGGTCGAAGTTCTCGATGGAGCAGACGACGACCACGTTGTCCTTGGTGTCGCGCATCAGCTCCAGCTCGTACTCCTTCCAGCCGAGGATGGACTCCTCCAGGAGCACCTCGGTGGTCGGGGAGAGCGTGAGGCCCTGGCCGGCGATGCGGCGCAGCTCCTCCTCGTCGTGGGCGAAGCCGGAGCCGGCGCCGCCCATGGTGAAGGAGGGGCGGACGACGACGGGGTAGCCGCCGAGCGTCTCGACGCCCTTGAGGACGTCGTCCATCGAGTGGCAGATGACCGAGCGGGCGGACTCGCCGTAGCCGATCTTGGCCTTGACGGCCTCGACGACGCCCTTGAAGAGGTCGCGGTCCTCGCCCTTGTTGATGGCCTCGACGTTGGCGCCGATGAGCTCGACCCCGTACTTCTCCAGCACACCCTGCTCGTGCATGGAGATGGCGGTGTTCAGGGCCGTCTGGCCGCCGAGGGTCGGGAGCAGCGCGTCGGGGCGCTCCTTGGCGATGATCTTCTCGACGAACTCGGGGGTGATCGGCTCGACGTACGTGGCGTCGGCGATCTCCGGGTCGGTCATGATCGTCGCCGGGTTGGAGTTCACCAGGATGACGCGCAGGCCCTCGGCTTTGAGCACGCGGCAGGCCTGGGTGCCGGAGTAGTCGAACTCTGCGGCCTGGCCGATGACGATCGGGCCGGAGCCGATGACCAGGACGGACTGGATATCGGTGCGCTTAGGCACGCTCGGCCTCCATCAGGGATACGAAGCGGTCGAAGAGGTACGCGGCGTCGTGCGGGCCGGCGGCCGCTTCGGGGTGGTACTGGACGGAGAAGGCCGGCTGGTCGAGCAGCTGGAGGCCTTCCACGACGTTGTCGTTCAGGCAGACGTGGGAGACCTCGGCGCGGCCGTAGGGGGTCTCGGAGACCTTGTCGAGGGGCGCGTCGACGGCGAAGCCGTGGTTGTGCGCGGTGACCTCGACCTTGCCGGTGGTGCGGTCCTGGACCGGCTGGTTGATGCCGCGGTGGCCGTACTTCAGCTTGTAGGTGCCGAAGCCGAGGGCGCGTCCGAGGATCTGGTTGCCGAAGCAGATGCCGAAGAGCGGGGTCTTGCGCTCCAGGACGCCCTGCATGACGGCGACGGGGCCGTCGGCGGTGGCCGGGTCGCCCGGGCCGTTGGAGAAGAACACCCCGTCGGGCTGGACCGCGTAGACGTCCTCGACGGTGGCGGTGGCGGGCAGCACGTGGACCTCGATGCCGCGCTCGGCCATGCGGTGCGGGGTCATGCCCTTGATGCCGAGGTCGACGGCGGCGACGGTGAAGCGCTTCTCGCCGATCGCGGGGACGACGTACGTCTCCTTGGTGGCGACCTCGGCGGAGAGGTTCGCGCCCTTCATCTCGGGCTGGGAGCGGACCTTGTCCAGCAGGGCCTCGTCGCGGATGCCGACCCAGGCGTCGCCGGAGAAGATGCCGACGCGCATGGCGCCGCGCTCGCGCAGGTGGCGGGTCAGGGCGCGGGTGTCGATGCCGGAGATGCCGACGACGCCCTGCTGGACGAGCTCCTCGTCCAGCGTGCGCCGGGAGCGCCAGTTGGAGGGGAGGCGTGCGGGGTCGCGCACGACGTAGCCGGAGACCCAGATGCGGGAGGACTCGGGGTCCTCGTCGTTGACGCCGGTGTTGCCCACGTGGGGGGCGGTCATGACGACGACCTGCCGGTGGTACGACGGGTCGGTGAGGGTCTCCTGGTATCCGGTCATGCCGGTGGAGAACACGGCCTCGCCGAAGGTCTCCCCCACTGCGCCGTAGGCGCGGCCGCGGAAGATGCGGCCGTCCTCCAGGACGAGTACGGCGGGAGCTTTGGCTGCTCCCCTGGTGGAGGTCGTCATCGTTCGGCGCCTTCCGTCGTGATGGATGAGTTCATGAGATTGATCGCTTCGACCCATGCGGCGTGTTCGGCCGCGCGGTCGGAGCGGAATCCGGAGTCGATCAGCTTGTCGCCGTGCGCCCAGGTGACGACGAGCAGACCGCCCTCGGTGAGTACCTTGCCCGCGATTCCCTTGTCGAGGCGGGCGCCGCGCAGCTGCGCGGCCGGTACGAAGAAGTCGCCTGCACCCGGTCGGACCACGTCGAGGCCCGCGTCGGTGAGCGTGAGCTCGACCCGGCTGCGGACGCCCAGGCCGTGGGCGACGATCCGGTCGAGCCACTGCCCGGCGGTGGTGGACCCGTGGTACCGGCCGGTGAGTGCCAGCCGGTGCTCGGGGAGACCGTCGGGGGCGGCGGGGAGCTCGGGCAGATCGCTCTGCAGGGCCCCTCGCCATTTCCAGCCCTGCCGCATCAGCCAGTACACGAACGCGATGAAGACGACCAGGCCGATCACCCATGCGATGCGGGCGCCGACTTCGGTCACCTCCGCCGACTGTCGTTCGGCGGCCTCGGCGGCCAGTTGGATTCCTGCAGGTGTCACGCCAGTGTCCCGTCCACGACCGTTGCCCGGCCCCGCAGGAAGGTGTGAGTGACGCGTCCCGGCAGCTCACGGCCCTCGTAAGGCGTGTTGCGGCTGCGGGAGGCGAAGTGTGCGGGGTCCACGACACCACGGTACGAGGTATCGACCAGGGTCAGGTTCGCGGGTTCACCTGCCGAGACGGGACGGCCGTGGTTCTCGAGACCGCCGATGCGGGCCGGGGCGAAGCTCATCCGCTCGGCGACGCCGGCCCAGTCGATCAGGCCGGTCTCCACCATCGTCTGCTGGACGACGGAGAGCGCGGTCTCCAGGCCGACCATGCCCATGGCGGCGGCGGCCCACTCGCAGTCCTTGTCCTCGTGCGGGTGCGGGGCGTGGTCGGTGGCGACGATGTCGATCGTGCCGTCGGCGAGTGCCTCGCGCAGGGCCATGACGTCGCGCTCGGTGCGCAGCGGCGGGTTGACCTTGTAGACCGCGTTGTACGAGCGGACGAGCTCGTCGGTGAGGAGCAGGTGGTGCGGGGTGACCTCGGCGGTGACGTCGATGCCGCGGGACTTGGCCCAGCGGACGATCTCGACGGAGCCGGCGGTGGAGAGGTGGCAGATGTGGACGCGGGAGCCGACGTGCTCGGCGAGGAGGACGTCGCGGGCGATGATCGACTCCTCGGCGACGGCGGGCCAGCCGCCGAGGCCGAGCTCGGCGGAGACGACGCCCTCGTTCATCTGGGCGCCCTCGGTGAGGCGGGGCTCCTGGGCGTGCTGGGCGACGACGCCGCCGAAGGCCTTCACGTATTCCAGGGCGCGGCGCATGATCACGGCGTCGTCGACGCACTTGCCGTCGTCGGAGAAGACGGTGACGCGGGCGGCGGACTCGTGCATGGCGCCCAGCTCGGAGAGCTGCTTGCCCTCCAGGCCGACGGTGACGGCGCCGATGGGCTGCACGTCGCAGTAGCCGGACTCCTTGCCCAGGCGCCAGACCTGCTCGACGACGCCGGCGGTGTCGGCGACCGGGAAGGTGTTCGCCATGGCGAAGACGGCGGTGTAGCCGCCGGAGGCGGCGGCGCGGGTGCCGGTCAGGACGGTCTCGGAGTCCTCGCGGCCGGGCTCGCGCAGGTGGGTGTGCAGGTCGACGAGGCCGGGGAGGAGGACCTGGCCGGCGGCCTCGATGACGGTCGCGCCGTCGGCGGACAGGTTCTGGCCGACCTCGGCGATGGTCTCGCCGTCGATCAGGACGTCCTGCGCCTCGCCGCCGAGGACCTTCGCGCCACGGATAAGGATCTTGCTCATGGTTACTTGCTCTCCTCGGTGCGGGCGGCGGGGGTGGTGGTGACGGCGGGCTCGGAGCCGCCGAGCAGCAGGTAGAGGACGGCCATCCGGGTGGAGACGCCGTTGGCGACCTGCTCGACGGCCGTGCAGCGGTCGGAGTCGGCGACCTGGGCGGTGATCTCCATGCCGCGGTTCATCGGGCCGGGGTGCATCACGATGGCGTGCTCGGGCATCTTGGCCATGCGGTCGCCGTCGAGGCCGTACCGGCGGGAGTACTCGCGCTCGGTCGGGAAGAAGGCGGCGTTCATGCGTTCGCGCTGCACACGGAGCATCATCACCGCATCGGACTTCGGCAGCACGTCGTCGAGGCTGTAGGAGACCTCGCACGGCCAGGTCTCGACGCCGATCGGGACCAGGGTGGGCGGGGCCACCAGGGTGACCTCGGCGCCGAGGGTGTGCAGCAGGTGGACGTTGGAGCGGGCCACGCGGCTGTGCAGGACGTCGCCGACGATGGTGATGCGGCGGCCGGAGAGGTCCTTGCCGAGGCCGGCGTCGCGGCCGACCAGGCGGCGGCGCATGGTGAAGGCGTCCAGCAGGGCCTGGGTGGGGTGCTCGTGGGTGCCGTCACCGGCGTTGACGACGGCGGAGTCGATCCAGCCGGAGGTCGCGAGCCGGTAGGGGGCGCCGGAGGCGTGGTGGCGGATGACGACGGCGTCGGCGCCCATCGCCTCCAGGGTCAGCGCGGTGTCCTTCAGGGATTCGCCCTTGGAAACCGAGGAGCCCTTGGCGGAGAAGTTGATGACGTCGGCGGAGAGCCGCTTGGCGGCCGCCTCGAAGGAGATCCGGGTGCGGGTCGAGTCCTCGAAGAAGAGGTTGACGACGGTGAGGCCGCGCAGGGTGGGCAGCTTCTTGATCGGCCGGTCCGCGACGCGGGCCATCTCCTCGGCGGTGTCGAGGATCAGGACGGCGTCGTCGCGCGTGAGATCGGCGGCCGAGATGAGGTGGCGCTTCATCTGGATGGCTCCGTAGGTCGGGAGGGCGTGGTGCAGGCGGACTGACGTGCAGCGGACTGACGTGCAGGCGTGCGGGCGGGCAGGGCAGGGCCCGGCGCGGACCCCGCCGGGGTCCGTCGTCGTGGTGGGCTACTGCCCTGCTGCCTGGGCGGTCCGCTGGCCGAGCAGCACGGCGTCACGGCCGTCCTCCTCCTGGAGCTGGACCTTGACGGTCTCCCGCAGCGACGTGGGGAGGTTCTTGCCGACGTAGTCGGCGCGGATCGGCAGTTCGCGGTGGCCGCGGTCGACGAGCACGGCGAGCTGCACGGCGCGGGGGCGGCCGAGGTCGCCGAGGGCGTCGAGGGCGGCGCGGATGGTGCGCCCGGAGAAGAGGACGTCGTCGACGAGGACGACGAGGCGGCCGTCGAGGTCGTCACCGGGGATCTCGGTGCGGCCGATGGCGCGGGCGGGCTTCATCCGCAGGTCGTCGCGGTACATGGTGATGTCGAGGGAGCCGACCGGGATCTTCGTGCCGGTGATCTCTTCGAGCTTGGCGGCCAGCCGGCGGGCCAGGTACACACCGCGGGTGGGGATGCCGAGGAGCACCACGTCGTCGGCGCCCTTGGCGCGTTCGACGATCTCGTGGGCGATACGGGTCAGGACCCGGGCGATGTCCTGCGGCTCCAGTACGGGGCGCGCGGAATCGGAATTCTGCTGGGCGTCCATGAAAAGGACCTCCTTCTCCGCCTCACGGGACGGACCTTAAAGGACGTCTGATGTACGTCTCCCACGGTACCAGGGCTGCGACGGTGGCCCGGCACCCGGGGGTGGCGCGGGGGCGCCCACGGGGCTGCTGGCGCCGCCCTCGCGGGGGGAGGGGGACCATTCGGCTTGACGCACCCAAGTAACGCTGCGTAACCTCACAGTGAGTTACCAGCCGCGCGGCGGAGCCGCACGTAGTTATGTAGTCGCAGTGTCCATGCAGTCACAGCGTCACAGCGTCCGGGAGCGTTATGTCCAGCGAATACGCCAAACAGCTCGGGGCCAAGCTCCGCGCCATCCGCACCCAGCAGGGCCTTTCCCTCCACGGTGTCGAGGAGAAGTCGCAGGGCCGGTGGAAGGCCGTGGTGGTCGGGTCGTACGAGCGCGGGGACCGCGCCGTGACCGTCCAGCGCCTGGCCGAACTGGCGGACTTCTACGGGGTGCCGGTGCAGGAACTGCTGCCGGGAACGACTCCCGGCGGAGCGGCCGAGCCGCCGCCGAAGCTGCGCCTCGACCTGGAGCGTCTGGCGGGCGTGCCCGCCGAGAAGGCCGGCCCGCTGCAGCGTTACGCGGCCACGATCCAGAGCCAGCGCGGCGACTACAACGGCAAGGTGCTGTCGATCCGCCAGGACGACCTGCGCACCCTGGCCGTCATCTACGACCAGTC
The DNA here is from genome assembly GCF_000720645.1 of Streptomyces sp. NRRL S-378. Classification (NCBI taxonomy): domain Bacteria; kingdom Bacillati; phylum Actinomycetota; class Actinomycetes; order Kitasatosporales; family Streptomycetaceae; genus Streptomyces; species Streptomyces sp. NRRL S-378. Next base: position 3,262 of record NZ_JOBX01000083.1, on the reverse strand, counting down.
GCCCTCGGTCCTGACCGAGCAGCTCATCAGCTGGGGCGTGCTGGACGCGGACGCCCGTCGCGCAGTGGCGCACGAGGACGTCTGATCCTCGGGCCCCACACCAGCAGAAACGTTTACCGGTGGGTGCCGGACCCTTGCGGGGGTCCGGCACCCACCGGTTTTTTCGCTCCCGCGCCCCACACCGGCCTCCTCGGCGGGAGCGGGGCAACGGAAGGGCCCGCAGCGCGTGCGCTGCGGGCCCTTCCGTACGGCGGTGCCGGTGCTGCTGCGGGACGGCGTGCGGTCAGCTCTCGCTGCGCCGCAGGCTCGGCTTCAGGTCCTTGAAACGGGCCAGCAGCCCGTTCACGAACGAGGGGGACTCATCCGTGGAGAACTCCTTGGCCAGCTGGACGGCCTCGTCGATGGCCACGGCGTCCGGGGTGTCGTCCACCCAGATCAGCTCGTAGGCACCGAGTCGCACGATGTTCCGGTCCGCGGCCGGCATGCGGTCGAGGTCCCAGTCCACGGCGTAGGTGACGATCAGGTCGTCGATGCGGTTCACCTTGTCGGCGTAACCCTCGACGAGATCCATCGTGAAGGCGCTGACCGGCGGCTGCCGGTCGTCCGACCGCGCGTGGCGGATCCAGTCCGCGAGGACCTCGCGGACGGACACCCCGCGCTGGTCGGCCTCGAAGAGGATCTGGAAGGCGCGCTTGCGCGCGTTGCTCCGGGCAGCCACGGTTAGCTGTTCACCCGGCCGAGGTAGTCGCTGGTGCGGGTGTCGACCTTGACCTTCTCGCCCGTGTTGACGAAGAGCGGGACCTGGATCTCGTGGCCGGTCTCCAGCTTCGCCGGCTTGGTGCCACCGGTGGAGCGGTCGCCCTGGACGCCCGGGTCGGTGTGCTCGATGGTGAGCTCGACGGCGGCGGGGAGCTCGACGTAGAGCACCGAGCCCTCGTGCTGCGCGACCGAGGCGGTGAAGCCCTCGATGAGGAAGTTGGCGGCGTCGCCGACGGCCTTGGGGTCGACCATCAGCTGGTCGTAGGTCTGCATGTCCATGAAGACGAAGTACTCGCCGTCCATGTACGAGAACTGCATGTCACGGCGGTCGATGGTGGCGGTCTCGACCTTCGTGCCGGCGTTGAAGGTCTTGTCGACGACCTTGCCGGAAAGCACGTGCTTGAGCTTGGTGCGCACGAAGGCCGGGCCCTTGCCGGGCTTGACGTGCTGGAACTCGACGACGGACCAGAGCTGGTCACCGTCGAGCTTGAGCACCATGCCGTTCTTGAGGTCGTTCGTGGAAGCCACGGTTGCGGAATCTCCTGCACTGGAAGACCACGGGTGCACGCACCACCCGGCAGTGCGGGCTAGAGCGCGAGCAGCTCCTTGGTCGTAATGGTGAGTAGCTCGGGACCGCCGTCCGCCTCGGGGCGTACGACGAGCGTGTCATCGATCCGGACACCTCCCCGGCCGGGGAGGTGAACCCCCGGTTCGACGGTGACCGGCACGCAAGCGTCCAGTTTACCCATGGCCGTAGGTGCAAGCTGCGGGTCCTCGTCGATTTCGAGGCCGACGCCGTGTCCGGTCCAAGGAGCGAGGGCCTCCGCGTGGCCCGCGGAGTCCAGTACGGAGCGGGCCGCGTGGTCCACCTCCCGGTACGCGGCTCCCGGCAGCAGTGCCTCCCTCCCCGCCCGCTGGGCGGTGAAGACGCAGTCGTAGAGCTCGATCTGCCAGTCGGCGGGGGTCGTGCCGATGACGAAGGTCCGGCCGATCTCGCACCGGTAGCCGCGGTAGTTGGCGCCCAGGCAGACGGAGAGGAAGTCCCCCTCCTCCACCCTGCGGTCGGAGGGCCGGTGCCGGGAGCGGCCGGAGTGGGGGCCGGTGCCGACGGAGGTCGGGAAGGCCGGCCCGTCCGCCCCGTGGTCGACGAGCCTCCGCTCCAGCTCTAGGGCGAGGTGGCGTTCCGTGCGTCCCACGAGGATGGACTCCAGCAGCTCGCCCAGGGCCTGGTCGGCGATCTCGGCGGCGATCCGCAGGCAGGCGATCTCCCCCTCGTCCTTGACGAGGCGCTGCTGCTCCACAGCGGTCCCGAGGTCGGCGAGGCGCAGCTTGGGCGCGACGGACCGCAGCGCCCGGTGCCGGGCGACGGTGAGGTGGTGCTCCTCCACGGCGAGGGAATCGGCGCGTACGGAGGAGGCGGCGTCGGCCGCCGCGACGGCGGGGTCCCCGCCGCGGCCGGCCAGCACGGTGACCCGGAGGTGTTCGTCGAGGCGGCCCTCGTCGGCCTCGCCGGTGGGTGCGCCGGCACAGAACATGGCGTCCTCGGTCGGTCCGACGAGGAGGACCGCGCCGAGCGGTGACGCCCCGGAGAGGTAGCGGACGTTCGCCGGACGCGTGATCAGCGCAGCGGCGTTCCCCGCGGCGGCGCATCGGTCGCGAAGCAGGCCCCGACGGGCGGCGTACACGTCTGACATGTCTTCGAGCGTACGAGCGCCCCGCGGATCCGGCCCGGCGAGCGCGTCCGGACGGGGCGCGGCAGGGCACGGCGGGCCGGATCCGCGGGCCGCCCTCGCCGGCCCGTCCCCGCGGCCCGCCGCACGGTTTCCGCTCTCCCGGACGTCTCCCCGGGCGGCTACCAGCCGCTGGGGGCCGGGAGGGCCCTGGCCAGGGCCTCGTCGAGGGCGCGGGCGGTGCCTTCGACGTCGAGCTGGGAGTTGTCGATGATCGGCAGCCCGGATCCGTACCAGCCGGCCATCCGGCCGTGGATGCGGGCGACCTCCTCGTCGGAGAGCCTGCGGTTGCCGGAGCGTTCGGCGTTGCGCTCCAGGACGATCTCCAGGCCCGGCAGGAGCACGACCGGCAGCAGCGCCGGCCCCACGTGCCGCTTCCAGCCGCCCAGGCCCACCACCGGCCGGTCGGGGAAGACGGCGTCGTCGAGGATGCAGGAGATGCCGTTGGCCAGGTAGTTGCGGGCCGCGAAGCCGCAGGTGCGGCGGGCGAGGCGGTACTGCGCCTCGGAGTGCTCGTTCCAGCCGGCCTGCGGGTCGGCGAAGCCGGAGCAGACCCATTCGCGCACGTCGTCCAGGCTGATGTGGGCGGTCGGCACGGGCCGGGTGCTGGCCCAGTGCCGGGCCACGGTGGTCTTGCCGGCGCCGGCGGGGCCGATCAGCAGGACGGCGAGCACGGCGCCGCCGGTTCCCGCCACCGCGGGCGGCAGCGGGATGTGCCCGGTGGGCTCGGATACGGGCGCCACCTGGGGCGGGGGCGGGGCCGGGTGCTGGGA
>NZ_JOBX01000082.1:0-42104 GCF_000720645.1 Streptomyces sp. NRRL S-378 | reverse complement strand
CGCGAGTCCGGCGGACTTCAACATCCAGCTGGCCGACTGGCTCACCAAGGCCAACCGGCGGATCCACCGGACGCTGCAGGCGAGGCCGTCGGACCGGCTCCAGCGTCAGCCCGGCCCGGGAGCGCAGGTCCGCGGCGATCTTCAGCGCGAGCTCCCCGGAGGCCGGCTCGCCGTTCTCGTACCGGCCCTCGCCCGCGTACCCGTCCAGGTAGACCACGCGCTTGTCGTGCGATCGCGAGCCCGTCATGCCGCCGAACTGCGGCAGGTAGCGCTTGAGCAGTTCGTGCTTGAACACGCTGGGCAGCGCCTTGTCCGCCCAGTAGCTCCCGCCCGTACCAGACGACATGCCCACCCCCGGCTCTGCGGTATCTGCCTGGTTACAGATGGTGAAGCACGGCGAGGAGCTCAGGCAAGACCATCGCTGCAGGGGGCAAGGCGGCGCCCGTGTCCAGTGGAACGGGTCGACGCGGGAGAGTCGGCGTTACCCGCACGACTGTCCTCTACTGGCAGTAGAGTCGATGTATGGCAGACGAGACGAGCATCAAGGTGAGCGCGGCGACCCGCGACCGGCTGGCCGCGCTGGCGATCGAGCAGGGCACGACGATCCGGCAGCTGGTCGAGGAGCTCGCCGAGGGCCGGCCGACTCAGGCCGAGTACGCGGAGCGCGCCGAGCAGGCCCGCGCCGAGCTCGCCTCCGTGCTGGGCACCGTCCCGAGTGAGGAGGCCGAGGCGAAGGCCCGCGGCCTCCTGGAGCGCCTGGGCGCCCGGCAGGACTCGGCGGCCGCGTAGTGGGGCCGATCGCCGTCGTCCTGGACCACACGACCGCTACCGCCCTCCATGATCCGAAGGACCCGTACAACGAGGCCGTCGCAGCCTTCTACGTGCAAGCCTCCGGTGGTCTGGGCACGCTCTACGCACCCGTGCTCTCCCTGACCGCTGGCGACACCGGAAGGCCCGGCCTGCTCGCCTACATCAACGGGCTGCGGTTCATCGAGATCGAGCCCTTCGACACGGCCGCCGCTCTGTCCGCCACCGAGCTCCTGCGCGCCGGGCACCCTTGGGCGACTGTCCATGCCATCCACGCGGCTCGCCCCTCGGCGGACTTCCCTGCTGGCCGTTACCTGCTCACTCTGGAACCCGAGCTGTACGACGGCACTGGCGTCCAGGCCGTCCATCCGGACCACTGAGACCATCTCTGGTCTGCAGGGGCCTGGAGGGCGCGCATCGGTGTGGCCGTTCGAATGTGGCTAGGGGGCATCGGTTGACGGCGGGTTCAGGCATCCCCGGCCGTTCGGACCGGTGCATGTGGCACCCCTTCCTCGTCGCGCGGGGTTGGTAAGGATCGGCCTCAGGGCAGCGATCTGTTCCTGGCCAAGCGGCGGGGCTGCGTCGACAAGCCGGATGTGGGCGACGACCTCGTCGCCGAGGATGGCCGCTCGGCACGCTCGGCAGTGCATGGGATTTCCCTTGTCCTTCTATAGGCGGGTCCGGCCGGCTCCTGGCCAGCAAGGGTTCCGCAAGGTCAGGGGGCGGTTTCGTGTACGACGGTGGTGGTGGGGCAGTCCTCGGCCAGGCCGAGGAGGGCTTGGCGTTCGTTCTCGTCGACGGCCAGGTCCCAGCGGAGTTTGGTCCCGACCCAGGTCGCCGCGTATGTGCAGTGGTAGGAATCGTCCGAGGGCAGCCAGTCGGCGGGGTCCTTGTCGCTCTTGGACCTGTTGGAGGCGGCGGAGACCGCGATCAGCGTGTCCGGAGATGCCTGGTCGTTCGCGTACGCCTCCCTCCGCGCTGCTGTCCAGGGGGTCTGTTCGGAGTCGTAGACCTCGGCGAGCGGGACGAAGTGATCGACATCGAGGCGGGCTGCGTCGGAGACCACGATGTTGTCGTAGGCGCTGCGCCAGGATCCGCCTGACAGCTTGCAGCCGGCCGCGACCTGGGGAGCCGTCACAGCTTCGGCGAGCATGACCTCCTTGCGGGTGTCGCAGCCGTCCCCCGAGTTCAGGCCCTTGTTCCAGTGCTTGTAGAGGTCCCGCTTGTAGCCCTCGCGGTGCTCGGCGGCGACCGGCAGCTGGTCGATCGCTTCGTAGAGCGGCAGCGGAGCCCGTACGCCGGCCGGGCCTCCTGCCGCAGGGCCGCGGACCGGGTCGGCGGGGGCGGAGTGCGCTGTCGGGGTGGAAGCGAGGAGTGGCAGGGCGCAGAGCGTGAGGGCGGGCAGGCCGTGCCGCATCAGGTTCTTGATCACAGGTGACGGTGTAGTGGGATGCCTGTCCTTCCTGACAGCGCCCGGGGACCAACTCACCCGGGTGGGGGGTGGGATTCACCGCAGAAACGGCCCTGCGCCCGGTGGGCGGGCAGGAAGGGGCCAGCGGGGAGTACCGGCTGATCGGATTCGGTCCCGGACTTCTTGGGTCTGGCACAGGGGTCTGGGGGGGTACGGGCTCTGAACTGGGTTTCTGTGCTGGGTGTGCGCGGGCGCGTGGGGGCGCACGGAGAAACGGATGCGCTCGCTCCGGAAACTTTCTGAAATCGGCCTGAACGATCGGGGGTTGTATTCGATTGGCTGTGCGTAGGAGGCGGTCCACGGGGCCGCTCCGCTGGCTGCCGCCGTACCTGGGGGGAAGGGGCACGCCTGGTCTCACTGATCCGCTTGGAAGGACTTCCTTCGACGTGAACAGTCGCCGCCCGTCTCAAACATCCCCTGCGTGGTGATTACCCGGTAAGCGGCATGTCATGGACGGACGGTGTAGTCAGGCCGGGGGGCGGACTGCGACGTCGGCACCGCGACTAGGAAATGCGGGGGCAGGAGACGCTGGACTTCCTGCCGGAGGCCCGGGTGATGGGCGAGGCCGACGTGTGTCGCCGATCTCGGCGAACACCCGGGCGCCGAGCTGGGTGCCGAGGCCAACGTTGCATGATCGTTCGTCGGCTGTGTATCTCATGCGGTTGGTACGAAGAAGGCAGCTCGGGCCGGATATCGTCTGGCCAGAGAGACGCTGGCGTCGGAGTGCAGTCGAAGGGAAGTGCGTGGATCAATCCTGGACATACCTGGATGAACACCTGTGGCATACATGCGACATCCTTGCGGATTTAGTGAGTGGCAGGTTGCAGAGGCGCCCACGTCTCGCTACTTACGCGCGGCTTGCTCCGAATGAGCGCGTCCTGGCGGTGGGGTCGGCTCAGCGGCTGACGTGGCGCGCTCTTGGGAACGGCAGCTACCGGCACTCGAACGTGGTTGCTGTCGGGCGTCCGTCATTTGTCATCGGCAGCATGGTGGGGTCTGCTGTCGGAAATGCCTCACGCCGCCGCGCAGCGGCAGCCGCTGCACAGCCTCGCTGGGTCTTGGACGGGAGTGGGGAACTCACGGTTACTGATCAAGGCGCCTACTTTGGCCATCCGCGCAACCCTGTTTCCCTGAGCTGGACCGGCGTGACCGACAGCATCGATCTGGTCGGGCCTGAGGACTTTCAGATCGTGTTCCGCACCGACCAGGGAGGCCTCTGCACTTTGCGGCTTCACACTCCGTGGGCCTCTCTGCTCTTTGTCCTGGCCGCGAGAGCAGGTTTTACAGCGCATCCTCGATTGCTGCACCGTGGCTGGTTGCCGGCCGATTTCGAGAACCGGTGTGCTCGCGTGGGTCGACCCTTGCCGCTCGTGCCTCCGCTTGTGCCAGATTAGCCTGCCCGGTGAAGTTGCTTCAGCCAGGGTAGAGGGGGCACGGGGCGCCGAACATTCCGCCTGCGCGGTGTTGGGACCCTTGCGTGCATGCCGGACTGGCCGTCCGCCACCTGCTGCTCGGGACCGCCCCGCCGGTCGCGGCGGCTGCTCCGCTCGCGCGCTGCCGGTCTACGGGGGCGGGGGTGAACTCCACCTCGGTGCCGCCGCAGCCGGCCGCGATGTCCAGCAGCCGGTCCCGCTCCATCTCGTCGACCGCGAGGCCCCAGCGGAGTTTCGTCGCGGTCCACTCGGCGCCGTACCGGCACAGTGCGTCCGGCGCCGGCGGGAGCCACTCTGCCGGGTCCTGGTCCGCCTTCGACCGGTTCGAGCGGGCCGTCACCGCCACCAGCGAGGCGGGCTGACCCTGGTCGTTCGCGTAGGCCTCCCGTCGCGCGGGCGTCCACGCCGATGCCCCGGAGTCCCCGGCCTCGGCGAGCGGCACCATGTGGTCTATGTCCAGCGCGCCGGCCGGCGTGACCTCCCGCTCGTCGTAGTACGACCACCACACCCCGCCGGTCAGGGTGCAGGCCGGGCCGATCTCCGGGTACACGATCGCCTCGGCCAGGAGCACCTCGGCGCGGGTGTTGCAGCCGTCGGCCGGGACATCGCCGGCGTTCCAGTGCCGGAAGAAGATTCGCTGGTAGCCGGTCCGGTTTTCCACCTCGATCGGGAGCGCGGAGACCGCGACCCCGATCGGCAGGACCTGCGGCACGGCCGGGTCCGGAGCGGCGGGGTGTCCGCTCGCCTGGGCGGTTACGGGCAAGGAAAGGGTCACGGCGAGGGCGGCGGCGGCCGCGACAGAGGACCGCTTCATGATCATCATGCGCCGGTTGTACCGGCCAGCCGCCTCAGCGACAGGCGGTGCGGGCCTGGTTCACCCTCCCGCGTACAGCGGTTCACCGGCGAAACGCCACTTCACACCCGATCGCGGGCCCACCCACTGCAGCAGTGCGGGCCGTCGCCCGATGGGGCGACGGCCCGTGCCCGCGTGCCGGTCAGCGGTGGCGGCCGCCCGGTCCAGCTACGGGTTGGTCATCTCGCGCCGGAGCCCGGCATGGTGCGGGGATCCGCGGGCGGGGGTCAGCGGCGGCGGCCCCAGGACTCGGTGTCGACGGTGCGGCCGCGGTCGTCGCGCAGGGTGGCGGTGTCGGAGCGGTTGTCCCAGACGTAGTCGCGGCGGTCCTGGAAGAGGTCGGTACGGGCGTCACGGCCGTTCCCGGTGTGGATACGGATGGTGGCGCGGCCGGCGATGCGGACGTTGTCGAAGCGGTAGCGGTTGCCGTCGCTGTCGCGCAGGGTCCAGCCGCGAAGGTTGATCGGGGTGCGGGTGGTGTTGGTGATCTCCACCCACTCGGCGTTCAGGGAGCGGTTCGAGCGGTCGTCGCGTCCGGGGCTGTCGGCCTGGACCCGGCTGATCTCCACCCGCGGGTGCCGCTGCTGGTGACGGTCCCCGTCATGGGCGGCCGCCGGCAGCGCGGCGGCCGAGACGATCGCGCCGGCGGCCAGGACGGTGGCGGCGATACGGCGGACGGAGGAAGAAGCAGAAGACATAGGTGGCGCTCCCTCAAGAACAGCGCACCACCAGCCGAAACAGGCCGGTGAGGGCGCTTACGGTGTCGGCCCGATTGAGCCGAGGGCCACACTCTCGACCCGACACGACCCCCACCGCAGCCCCCGCCAACGCCGGTTACCAGACACGGACATATCCGTCACAGTCGCCTGCCGGATGCACGCATTCCGCCCGATCGTGCCCCTGACATTCACTGACCGCTACACCCACCCACCCGCAAACCGGACATCAGGGTCAGCGCACTCCGGCGCACCACCGGGCACACTTCTCCGCCGCCTCACCCGCCCGGGCTAGTTGATCAAGTAACAACCGTTCTGCGGAGTTCTTCGCACCTATGTCCGTGATTCGCACATGTTACGGACCGTTGACGGCAGGGCTGAAGAGCACTTCGGGCAGCAGCGGGCAGTAGGCGGACCCGGGAGGCCCCGCCTCTCGCGCTCAGTCGGCGGCGGCGCGAACCTGCGGCGCCCCGGGTCGCTGCGGCGATCCCACCAGCAGGCACATCGGCATCGCCCGGCAAGCCGATGTCAGGTGTCCAGCAGGCCCAGTTCGCTGTCGGGCCGGCAGAGCGGGCATGCCACCACGTCGGGGACCGTCAGCAGGATCTCCCGGACGCCCTGCGCGGTCGCCGGGCGGCCGCGGCTGCTCATCGGACAGTCGCCGGTGTGCACTCGCTCCGGGGTGCGGCGGACGCCGATGCCGTACTCGATCCACCACTGCGGCGGCTCCGGCATCGGCCGGCGCCGCGCGTTCTCGGCGTCGGCCGCGCGGACAGTGGCGATCCTGTCGTCGACGCGGGCCAGGGTCAGCTCCAGCCAGCGGCGTATCACCAGGAGCTGCTCCAGCGCGGGCGGCAGCGGCAGGAGGGGGTCGGGGCCGGGCATGGCCCTATGCCGCCTCGGGCGCGGAGGGATCCTCCGCGGGGCGAGCCTGCTTCTTCAGTTCCATGCGCGCGGAGACGACCTCTTCCCGCGCCACGGTCGCCCAGTGGGGGTGGTCGACGACCGCGATCGCCAGCTCCCGGATCTCGGCCCACATCCGGTCGACAGTCTCCTTCTCCTCCTCGGACCAGCCGGGACTGTCGGGGACGTCCCCGCGGTGGGAGAAGCGTTCCCCGCGCACCCACCCGGGCATCGGTTCCACGCTCCACGGCAGCCGGGCCAGGAAAGCCCGGTGCTTTGCGTTGGCACGGTGCAGCTGCTCCTGGAGCTTGAGGAGGTCGTCGGGGAAGGAGCGCGCGTCGGATGAGGTCACCAGTCAATCGTAAACCTGTTCGATTTAGGTGGGGAACGCGCCGCTCCGCTCCGTCCCCCGTACGGCCCCACCGCAGGCGCGACCTCGTACGACCCGCACTTCACGCGTCCGGTGCTGAGCGGTGCGACGCTGGACGAAGGGGGCCGTACGTGGAGGTGCGTGTGCGTCCGATCTGGTCCGGTGCGATCTCCTTCGGCCTGGTCACCATCCCGATCAAGGTGGTACCGGCCACCGAGTCGCATGACATCAGCTTCCGCCAGATCCACACCGCCGACGGCGGACGGATCCGCTACCGCAAGGTGTGCGAGCTGGACGGGCAGCAGCTGCGCCAGGACGAGATCGTCCGTGGCTACGAGACCGCGACCGGCACCCTGATCCCCGTCACCGACGAGGACCTCGACAACCTGCCGCTGCCCACCGCTAAAGCGATCGAGATCGTCTCCTTCGTGCCGGCCGCGAGCATCGACCCGATCCAGATCGGCGCCTCCTACTACCTGGCCGCGACCGAGACGGTGGCTGCGAAACCGTACGAGCTGCTGCGGCAGGCCCTGGAGCGCAGCAGCAAGGTGGCGGTGGCCAAGTACGCCATGCGCGACCGCGAGCGTCTCGGCCTCCTGCGCGTCAAGGACGACGTGATCGTGCTGCACGCGCTGCGGTGGCCCGACGAAATCCGCTCCACCACCCAGGTCCCCGTCCCCGACGCGGCCGTCACCGACGACGAGGTCGACGCGGCCGTCCGCCTCGCCGAAACCCTCACCGGCACCGACGTCGGCGAACTACGCGACGAGTACCGCGATGCGCTGGAGGAGGTCATCGCCGCGAAGACCGGCACAGGCACCCTGCCCGCTCCCGCCGAGGAGGCCCCACCCGCCTCGGCCGAGGTCGTCGACCTCATGGCCATGCTGGAGAAGTCCGTCCAGGACGCGAAAACCACCCGCGGCGAGCCTGCCACCGTGCACCCCATGCCCGCCAAGAAGAAGGCGCCGGCCAAGAAGACCGCCAGCACGGCGGCCTCCGTGAAAAAGCCAGCCGCCAAGAAGACCGCCTCAAAGAGGAAGCCCCGCAGCGCATGACCCACAGCGCACAGCCCGGGTCGCCTCCCTGGCCTGTGCGGTTCACACGAGACCACCTATGAAACAGCGACCTCTGCTCACGAAGCACCAGGTCGTTGAATATCTAATCTTGTTCCGGCCACCGGATGTCACCTGTCACCGGCGGGCCCGCCGGTGCGCGCCTAGCTGGGCGAGCGGCACGAACGGCCTCGCTTCGACGTCTTGCACACATGCAACTTGGCGGCCCTCTGAAGTGCGGCAATGCAACCCCCGTCGAATAGCCCTTGCGGTACTGCAAGTGCGAGTGGGACCGTCTTCGCCCAAACCCTGGCCTTCGCCGTGCTCCCCCACCCCGACCCCGAGCGCCCCCTGACCCTGTACGACCGCCCCGAGCACACACGTACGGCCCTGCTGAAGATCACCGAGGACGGCTCCCAGCACGACCCCTTCCGGATCAGCGTCGCCACGCTGCGCGAAGCCGCCAGCTGGGGCACGCCCGAGGTGAGCGCCCGATGACCGAATTCGCCGAGCCGAAGCGGCCGATGTCCCAGAAGAAGGCCCGCGAGTTCATTGCCGACGCACACCTCGTACTCCGGGACCGCGAGACCCGCCACTACGAGGTCGTCACCCAAAGCGGGACTATCCTCGGCCACGTCGAGCCCGCCTACAAGACCGGACGCCGCTCCGGATGGAACGGCTGGGCCGCAGGCTCCATCCGCTCCTCCACACTGCCCGCACACCCCACCCGGGACCAGGCTGGCGCCGAGGCCTTGCGACAGTGGATCGCGCTCGCCACCGCTAAGCCCAGATCGTCCTAAATGGGGTCGGCCTGCCACGGCCCGCCGCACCGGTACCGCAGCGACTCGACGAGTCGCCGTCGGGCCGCTGGACGTCGGTCCAGTGAGCCGCTTGCTTGTGTTCCTCCGGCCTCGGGGACATCGGGCGCTGCGCACCGCCGCCCGGCCGCCGGCAGCGGCGGCCACTCGGTGGTATAGCGTGCGCACGTCAACACGCACCGCGCACACGCACGACACCAGGAGACCGCTCCATGACCCAGCCGCCGCAGCCGTCCCGGAGCCGGAAGGCGGGCATCGCGAAGATCGTCGTGATCGCCGCTGTGGTGATCGCCCTCGGCACCGGCTCGGTGTACTGGTTCGTCAGCCGCGATGACATCGACCGGGCCGAGGTCGGCGACTGCCTCACGAACGACGGGAACCTGATCTTCCCGGACCTGCGGGTGGTCGGATGCGACGGCAAGGACGCGGCCTTCAAGGTGGTCCGGGTGCTGCCCGACACCAAGGACACCTCCAGGTGCCAGGGTCTGACGGATATCGGCTTCAACGAGGAACTCGACAGGAACCGGCACCGCTCCGGCAAGCAGTACGTGCTCTGCCTCAACGGGATCAAGAGGTAGCAGCCACATACGGAAGTCCGGGGCGGCCAGCTCGTGCGCGCGGGCGCGCACGTGAAGAAGGCGTGCCACCGCAACGACCCGCAGTCCCCCGCGGCCCCGGTTCTGCCGCCGGCGCTCAGGATGTCTCAGAGGGCGGTTCGTGAGCTGATGTCTGTTTCCGGGTGAGGCTGGGACAGGGCTGCTGGTCACGGTGCTCGGCCGGTTACTACTTCCTGGCGAAGCTGCCGGTATCGACTTCGGTGAGGATGTCGAGCTTGACCAGGCGTTTCAGTTTGGCGCGGGTGCCTCCCTGCGTACAGCCGCGCCTCTCCTGGGAGCCGGCCTCGACCGGATCGTCCACGCCTCCTACACCGAAGGACTCGACCCGCTCGACCTTGCCGCCCGCGCCGAAGTCGCCCTCCAACTCGTCGACGGCGAGACCGGCCTGTCCACCGTGGACCTGCTCGAGCCGCCTCACTGAGCACTCCCGACGGACCGCCTCGGCAGTCGCCGTTTCCAATGGGAACGGTGACCGGGCCCTTCGCTGCACGATCCTCAGGCGAGGGCGTCGCCAAGCAGTCGGCGCGGGGCACTGTCCAGGTGCCGGTGGAGCAGCTGGGCGCGGGAGTGCACCAGGCCGGTCCGATAGGCGGGCGGCAGCCAGTCGTAGACGGCGGCCGCCATCGTGGCGGCCTCGCCCGGATCTCCGTCGACCCGCAGGCACGCGGCGGTGTCCATGGCGATCAGGGCGCGGGTCATCACCGAAGGCGAAGTCGTCAGGGCCAGGACGTCGTCCTGCGCCCGGTAGGCGGCGCGGGTGTCGCCGAGCAGCGTGTACGCCTGGGAGAGATGCACCGCGTGCTTCTGGTCCGGGTACCCGAACCAGGTGTCCGCCGACTCGGGGCCGCCCAGCTGCTCGGCCAGGGTGCGGACGTCGTCAACCGCCCGGCTGACGCGTCGCTTCAGGGCCGGGTACCAAAGCAGTGTCTGCCTCAGCGCCGGGGAGGCTCGGCATCCCCGTGTTCGCCAACGTAGCCATAGAAGACCGGCCTGTCCCGAGAGGTACGAACGATCGTCACTGCGCTGCCTTGCTGCAGCAGGTACGGAGCGGCGGGTCGGACCGGCATGGGGGCCACGTCTTCGACGCGGTTCTGCAGGGCATGCTTTCACCGTCCCTTCAGCCACCTGATGGCGAAGACGGCCAGTCCGATGATGGCGACGCAGGTGATAGCCACTGCGATCATCTCGCCGGGACTCAGCGTTCCGAACATGTGTTGCTCCTTTTCCTGTCGGAGGGGGTAACAGCGGCCGCAGAAGGTGGTGGTTCCTTGGGCGGCTGGGGTGCTTGTTGTCTCTTGCTCAGTCCGGCGGGCGGTAGGTCAGAAGGTCACCGGGCTGGCATTGCAGGACCTTGCAGATGCTGGAGAGGGTGCTGAAGCGGATCGCTTTCGCCCGTCCGTTCTTCAGGATGGAGAGGTTGGCCTGGGTCACTCCGACTTGTGCGGCAAGGTCCGTCAGGGTCATCCCGCGCTCTGTGAGAAGGCGGCCGAGGTCGACGTGGATGTCGTTTGCCTCGGCAGGCATCAGACAACCCCCTCGAGGTCCTCGCGCATCGCTGCTCCGGCTTTGGTGATACGTGCGAAGGTCAGCACTCCGAGCGCGGTCAGAGCCATCGCGTAAGGCGGAGACAGCAGCTGCATCGTGGTCTCGGCCGAGAACGTGAGCTGGTCGGTCATGGTTGCGAGGAGTGCCGCCTGGGCTGAAGCCTCGACGGCCTCGGCGATCAGGCAGCTGGCCAGAAGCCACCAGCCGAGAGTCTGGAGCCTGGTGGCGGACTGGGTCGTGTGCACGCCGTCCCGGGCGGCTCCCGTGAGAAGGCGGTGGAGGAGCGTGAGTGTGCCGATCAGTACAACGCGGGACGGAAGGTGACTGACTGCCGCGAGCAGTTGTTGCGCTGTATCCGGGTTCTCGACGCAGTATTGCGGGATGGCATTGACGTGAGCTCCCCCGCTGGCGGTGAAAGCGGAGTTGGTGGCGCCGGAGCTACTGGTAATCCAGTCCGCGGTCACGCAGGTGTCTGTGCTGCCCCACAGGGAGGCGGATCCGTTGACGACGGCTAGAACGCCGCTGACCAGGAGCAGGCCTGTCAGCAGGCGCAGCCCGACCGAGACGACGGTGATCAGGGGTTCGAGAAGCTTTCGGTCCTGCGTCACGACGGCCACCCCATCTATCGTTTATCGATACTATCGAAAAACGATACACCGTGCGCTGTCCGCCGGGAAGCCCCAGCAGCCGAAGGCGGCGGAGGGGCGACAGCTGCGGTGCAGGCCAACTGTCGAGGTCGCCAGCGAACGCCGCCAGCGCGAGGCCGCCGTCACCCTCCAGCGCTCCCTGCTCCCGCAGGAGCTTCCACTGTGCGTGGACGCTGACGGCCACGCCGCCCCTGCGTCACCGCCGCGGCGGAGCTGCCGGTGAAGGCTCGTCCCGGCAGGTGGTCAGCCTGCCGGGACGAGCCGTCGGCCCGCTGATGGCGCGTCATTCCGCTACAGCGTCAACCGTTCGGTTGGCGCCCCTGGGCAACGGTGGGCGCGGACTAGACCCTCTTGAGGTAACCGTCCTTGAAGCCGTCCTGGTCGGCCCACATCCGGTGACGGCAGGACCAGGTCCCGTACATAGCGAACTTGGCGGTCCAGATGGTCTCGGAGTGGGCGTTGTTGCCCGGGTCGGCAGAAATCCAGTTCTTGATGGGTTCGTTCTTGAACTCAGTCGCCGGGACCCAGTTCGTGTGGCTGGCCCATCCGTTGAGGACTTCCGTTACCCGGCTTCCGGATACGCGGTAGTTCACGCCGAGTTTCACGGTCGTGACCTTGACCCCGAAGAGGGTGTCGGACACGCTGTGCCACGCGCTCCTGTCGGCCGTAGCGCCGGCGGGCGAGAGTCCCGGTGCGTTGGCTGCGCCGGACGAGTTCGAGGTCTCCTTGGAGATGACGATGTCGCCACCCGCGAGCACCTTCTGCTTTGCGGTAGGGTCGTTCGCGACGTCCATGAAGGCCTTGATGTGGTCAGGCTTGTTCAGGTAGCCGAGGAACTTCTCCTGCTTTTCCTTGGGCAGTGCCTTGAACTGTTCCGCGGTCTCGTTCGCCCCCGCCTCCTGCTTGGCCTCCAACCAGGCCACGTAGGCCTGCGGCGTGGAGGGCAAAGCAGTTTCTGCTGCACTGGCCTGTGCGGGCAGTCCCGCCAGGGTCAGGGCTCCCATGGTCGCAGCCATGGCTCCGACTAAGGCGCGACGCGTCATGTTGCTCATTCTTTCCCCCAACTTTTACCTGCGTAATCCGAGTGCGGAAGGGACATGAAACTGGAAACTGGCCCATCGCAGGAAAGGGATCTCCCCAGGCCCCCCTGCCTCCCGCACGCCAAGCGCATTTTGAAGTGGTCGAACGCTTGACGCAGTGACAGTCACACAGGCCCCGCAGGCCTCGCAACCCAAAATCGATTATTTTGAGGTTGACTTGAGGTTTACATAGGGGGCTCCCCTCGTGCGCGGAAAAAATTCAAGACAAAGAGCAGCCCATTTCGGCCGTGAATGAAAACCGTAATGCATCATTCCGTCGACAGGTGGAAAGCGGCTATTTTCGGCCACCCAATCGGCGAGAGGAGGACGTCGAACCTCGGCTCATCGGGCCGAACGGACTCGCCGCCTCCGCAGCCACAGCGCAGCGCCCAAACCGCCGGCGGCCAGGGCAGTGGCCGTGCCGTACACCCAGGGCCTCCGTGCTCCCGCCGGGGCGGATGCCGCGTCAGTGCAGTTCGCCGGCGCGGACGTCACCCGGTAGCGGGCCCACTCCTTGGCGGGTTTGCCCTTCTCGTTCCAGTGCACGACATGGATCCCGGGCTGTGCGTCGCATCGGATTCGGACCGTGGCGGACACGAGCTTGTCGCCGTGCATGACCACCGGCTTGGTGAATCCGGGTGACGACAGTTCGACCATGCCGTCGCTCCCCATCTCCAAGCCGTCCCTGGCCTCGAGCTCCCCGCCAGCAGGTACGGAACGCACGTCCCACTCCGATGCCGGCCACGAAGAGTCGGCGGGATACCGCTCCTCCATCGACTCCGGCGGTCGCGCCGCCACCTGCCGGGCGCACTCCGCCCGCTGGGCAGGGTCGGCCGGAGCTACGACGACCGTGCCCCACAGACGGTTGATCTCACCGCCTATGTCCTTGGTCAGGGACGGGCCGAACCGCACCTGGTAGGAGCCGGGCTCGGCCGTACAGGAGACCGTCGCCACCGCGTGGAGCAGGCTGTCGTCCCTCCGGAAGACACCGTCCGTGGCGAAGCCGGGCGAGGTGATCCTGACGCCGCTGAATGCGTCCCCGGACCTCATGGCCTCGGTCGTCACCGCGACTCGGTCACCAGGGCTGACCAGTACTTCCCCGCCACTGGGCACCGGCTTGGGAGGGACTTCGGAGGGCGCTGCTAACGCGCCATTCACTCCCGCAGTCGACATGAGCGCCAGCGCCGCGATGACTCCGAACCTCTTCAACTTCATACTTTTCGCCCCTAATTATTCTTCGTTGACGATCTACACACCCCTGCATACCCTGCCTCCTCATCGAACTGGCGCACCATTACGCACATTTGCGATGCGCTGTCATCCCGCTCAGGAAGCAGTCCCTTGAACCGATGGTTAACCCCGCTCGCGCTCGGCGTCAGCGCGGTCCTACTGACAGCCCCAGCCGCTGTGGCCCTGGGCACACCGACCCCGACACCGAGCCGGCCCGGGCCCTTGGCCTCCCCCACCTCCTCGCCTCCCGCTCCTGCGGAGCCCCGCCCCAGCACTCCACCGCCCACCCGGGAGCCGTCGCAGTCCCCGCAGCCGACACCCACTCCGCCCCGGCCGACTGAGCCGCCCAGCCCCCCGCCCGCTGAGCAGACACCGGCTCCGGCCCTTGCCACGGAGATGGACTACTGGACCGCTGAGCGCATGGCCCAAGCCACCCCCCTGGACGCCGAGCGCGGTGCGATGGCCGACCCCGGCTCCGCCGCCCCCGGCGCCCGGGACGCGGCCGGTGCTCCGGCGAACACGCCCAAGGGCGTCTACTTCGACGGCCTGCCCATGGTCGGTACGTTCTTCCATGACGGAAAGCCGCTCGGTGGCAACACCTACTGCACCGGCAGCGTGGTCCGCAGCAAGGGCAAGGCCCTCGTCCTCACCGCCGGCCACTGCGCAAACGGCCTGGCCTCCGCAGGACACCGCATCTTCGTGCCGCAGTACCGGCACGGCAAGTCGGCTGCTGCACAGCCGGCCGGCGTCTTCCCCGTCTCCGCCGTCTACCGGGATCCGCGGTACCCCACCGACGAGACCACCAAGGGTTACCTTTCCGACCTGGACTTCGCCTTCGTCACGGTGACCGCCAACGACAAGGGTCTGCCCGAGAACGTGACAGGAGCCCTCACCTTCACGACCACGTCGTCGTACGAACACAACGTCACCGTGGTCGGATACCCCTCCAGCGACAAGGTCAACAGCAAGCACCAGGCCATCAAGTGCGATGTGCCCACCGAACGGCTCTACGGGTTCCGCCAGCTGAAGATGGAATGCGGCGGCTACTACGGCGGCGTCTCCGGAAGCCCCTGGATCAAGGGCTACAACGCGGCCGCCCGCACCGGACAGGTGGTGGGCAACATCGGCGGCTACAACGGTGGCGGCAACGACGCCGAGGCTCACTGGATCTCTTACTCACCGCTCTTCGGCAAAGACGCCCAAGACCTGTACAACGACGCCGACAACGGCGCAGACCCTGGGAAGATCCACCGGCCGCCCTACCAGCCACCGACGGACGGACCAGTACTGCCCGGCAGCGGCGAGACCTGGAAGCACGCCAAGCAGATCGCCACAGGCGACTTCTCCGGCACCGGCCACAGCGGCCTGCTCGTCATCTGGACCGACGGCGAAGCCACCCTCTACCCCGGGGACGGCAACGGCGGCTTCCGCCGCGAGCGTCAGCTTTTGGCACCCAACGCGGGCTGGAAGCCAGTCGCCACCATCACCGCCGGAGACTTCACCGGAACCGGCGAATTCGACCTTATGGTCCGCTGGGACGACGGCCGGCTGACACTGCACGGCGACGTCGGATCCAACGGCCTCGGCTCCGGAATCGAGATGGCACCCACCGGATCCATCTGGAGCCACGCCACCCAGATAGCGGCGGGCCGCTTCAACGCAGCCCGCTACGTCACGGACCTGATGGTGCGCTGGTCGGACGGGGAACTCAGCCTCTACACCAACGTGAGCGCTGGCACCCTGGGACAGGAATACAAGCTCAAGGACCCCAACAGCGCGTGGAAGGACGCCACCCTCCTCACCTCCGGGCAGTTCTCCGGCAACCAGAAATGGGACCTCATGGTCCGCTGGTCCAGCGGCGCGCTCAACAACTACGTCGGCACCACCACCGGCGGCCTGGGCACCGAGCAGCCCATCCACGGCCCCAACAAGACCTGGACCCACAGCGTCGTCATGGCCACCGGCCAGTTCACCGGAGACGGCCTCACCAACGACCTGATCATCCGCTGGAGCGATGGCGAGACCACCATGTACAAGGACACCCGCATGAACAGCCTCGGCACTGAAATCATGATCGCTCCACCAGCCTGATCTCCAGCCGCGGAGAGCGGTGCGGGTACAGATCCGCTCGACCTCGCGGCGAGCCTCCAGCGCCGTGGCGATCTGCGCCTGACTCAGGTCACGCGTATCAAAAAGCCCCGCGACGGCTGGCCGGATGGAGGGCGCGTAGGAGGTCCCACAGGGGGCGGGAGCCGGCGGCCCATTCGACGAGGAGGTGGCGGTCGACCAGGTGTAGGCGCTGGGACTTCGCGAAGTCGGTGGCGTTGGCGGTGACGCGGCCGTTGGTGAGCATGACGAGGACGTCACCGTGGTGGATCTGTCGGCCGGTGCCGTTGAGGACCTGGAGGTCGGGCCGCCACCAGCAGCACCCGGTCCGCCAGCGGCAGACACCACGGGCGGCCACCACCGGGCCCGTTCCCGCCCCGCTCCCGCACCACCTTCACCAGCTTCGCGAACCGGTCGACCCGCAACCCCGTGAACGTCTCCACCCACAACGGCTCAGCCCGCAACACCCCACCCGTACAAGCAAAATGCCCGGAACGGAGCCTTCTGCAACACCCTTTAGTTCCGGGGGCCGACGGAGGAGGAGCCGCCATCGCGTAGGGCCCGGCCTTGCGGTGGCGGTGCTACTGCGGTCCGGAGGTGGCCCGGGAGGCTTGCGTACGCGTCAGGATGGACCGGCAGGTGCGCTGGATTTCCAGGTCGACGGCGATGTTCCATCCCCAGGGGTTTCCCCCACGGCGGGGCTGCGCAAGAGCGGACTGGATCTGGGGGAGAGCGGGGTTCGCTGCCGGGCCCATGCGGTTGAGGCAGGCGACGGCATGGCGTGCGGTGGAGTCGTTGGCCTTCCAGGCGGCCAGCAGCGCCGGTACGACGGCGGGGGCTTCATCGTCCCCGCCGATGTCCCAGAGCGCGGACGCCACATGGACCAGGGTCCAGGAGCCGTTCAGCACGGTTGAACCGTCCTGCTCGTTGCGTGCGTTCTGTTCGAGTTGGTCGTTCAGCATCTGGCGCAGGCGGGGCAGCACGGCCGCGGCGGGACGGCCGATCCGGCCGGCGAGGTTGACCGCGTCGAAGTTCCGCTTGTCGTCGAGGAGGCGTTGCAGCAGCGGAACGACATGCTCGGGTCGGCGTTCAAGCTCCCAGACGGCACTGGTCGCGGCCGTGCGGGTCCCCTGGTCCTCCACCTCGGCCAGGGGGCGGACGGTCTCGAGGGCGGTGATGGCGCTGGGGCCGAACGATGCAAGCGCCTTCAGGATGGGCGCGGCCGTGCGCCACTGCCCTCGCTGGACGGCGGCATCGATGGCGTCGGTGAGTGCGGGCACGGCTGCAGGGTCGCCGAGTGCGGCGAGCGCGGACGCGAGAGAGGTGGGGCTGATGTCGGGCCATTCGCGGGAGTGGTCGATGTCGGCGAGGAGGCGGATGAGGCGGGGTGTGAGTTCCGCGGCGGCCTTGGGCAGCAGGCCGGCCGCGTTCACGGCGCGCCAGGCGTCGATGCCGGTGTCCAGCGCGGTGAGCAGCCCGGGCAGGGCTCGCTCGTCGCCGAGTTCGGCGAGTGCCAGGACCGCCTGCTGGTGGGCGCGGCGGAGTTCGGCGTGCGGGCTGGCCCAGGCGTCGGGTCTGTGGGTGGTGCGGTGGGTGGCGACGTAGGCGGCGAGGGCTTCCCGGGCCGGTTCGGCAAGCCGGCCCAAGGCACCGAGTACCTCGGCCGCAGCCGCCGACGTGTAGGAGTCGCGCGGCAGCAGGCACGCGGCGAGGAGCCGCACCAGAGGAGTGTGGTCTCCCCGCCAGGAGATGATCAGTTTGCGTGCCATGTCGATCGCGTCGTACCTGGTGGCCGCATCCGGGCTGCGCAACTGCTCGCAGAGCAGCGCGGCCCGGTCCTCGACACGCCCGTCGAGGACCTCGTGGAAGGTCACCAGCAGGGACGTCGTGGGCGCGTGGACCCGGCCGCGGCGGTCGAGGTCGGCGAAGGCGGCAGCAACGTGCCCAGGAACACCAGGATCGGGCTCGGCCTCAAGGGCACACGTGCACAGCCCCGTCGACCCCGGGCTCACGTCTGCCCCCGTGCTCTCCTCGGGCAGGGGTACCGGCGTGATCCGGCGGAGGAGTCCGATCGCGGTGGGCACCGTGGTGTCGTCGATGGACTCGGGGGCGCAGCGGGCCCGCTGCACGAGCGCCGCAAGACGGACGTCGGCATCCACCGCCGAGCCGTCGGCGAGGAGGTCGAACCATGCCCGCGCTGGTTCCCGAGCCGCCGGAAGCCGCAGCGCCAGATCGCCCATCGTCCGGATCACCAGCAGCCGCTCCATGGTGCCGTCCTCGGCGTCGAGCCGAGCCCGAAGGACCCCTACCGCACGCTCGGCGTCGTCCAGGAACAGCCCCAGTCCCGCGATCGCGGCCGAACGCACCCGCGCGTCCGGATCACAGGCGTAGCCGACGAACACCTCGCCGCGTCCACGTATCAGGGCTGCGGCGTCCTGGTAGGCAGTGGTCTCCTCACCGTCGATGCCGATCCATACACCGCCGATCTCGTCCCGATCGACGGCTTCGCGGCCGATGCTCACGATCAGCGCGACCACCGACGCCCGATCAGGTGTGGAGGGGCTGTCGGCCATGTCGAACAGGAACGGCAGGCTGGCCACCGTGCACGGATACACGTCCCCCTGATGGTGGGCAGCGCCGTAGAAGCTGCTGAACGCCTTGTCCCGGACCTCGTCGTCGGACGAAACCATGTCGCGCAGCCATTGCGGAACATCACCGGCCGGCCCGTAGGCGTGCCCCAGGGACGCCCAGGCGATGCTTTCCAAGTCGTTGATCATGCCCGGCACTATGCCGCGCAGCACTGACACCCTCGACAGCAAGCGCTGGGCCCCGGATCCCGACCGCCAGCGCTGTTGCCGCTGAGGTATCTGCAATACCTCTCATGTGGAATGCGCACCCTGCCGACTGGCGCCAGTTCGTGGACCGCGCAAAGGGGCGAGGCTTACGCGAACGACCAGGGCCAGCCGTCCTTCCTGGTCGCGGTGACGGCCCGCTCGAACAGGAGCAAGGCCGACCAGGACCCGGCGGAGTGGCTGCCGTCGGCCCCGGACGCGCTGTGCCGGTACGGCGCCGAGTGGACCGCGACCAAACTCCGCTGAGGCCTCGCGGTCGACGAGATTCAGCGGGGCTGGCTGCTGGGCATCGCGGCTGGCTGCGGTGGTACCGACGTGGAGTTCACCCAGCCCCATAGAGCGGGAGCACGAGGTCAGGGCCGTCACCACGTCCAAGGTGGCGGCCCTGACGTGGTCCCGCCGCGGGTTGTCGAGCCCAGCTCGCGGGCGCGGTGCGGACTGCCGCACCAAGGTTGCCCGCTCCGCCGAGGTGCCGTGGTCCGGGGGCTAGTGGGGGATGCTGTCGATGACTTCGCGGGCGCCCTGGCGCAGGAGAGCGACGGCGACGGAGGTGCCGAGGGTGGCGGGGTCGAGGCGGCCGGCCCACTCGTGGGCGTTGAGGACGACCTTGCCGTCGGGGGTGAACACCGAGGCCCGCAGGGAGAGGTCGCCGCCGCGTTCGGCTCGGGCGTATCCGGCGATGGGGCTGTTGCAGTGGCCCTGGAGGACGTGCAGCAGCATGCGCTCGGCGAGGGTTTCGCGGTGGGTGTCGGGGTGGCCGAGGGCGCTGACGGTGTCGATGAGAGCGGCGTCGTCCTGGCGGCACTGGAGGGCGAGGGTGCCGGCGCCGATGGGCGGCATGAGGGTGTCGGCGGAGATGATCTCGGTGATGGCGTCGGGGCGGCCGATGCGGTGCAGGCCGGCTACGGCCAGGAGGAGCGCGTCGGCCTCGCCGGCTTCGAGTTTCGCGAGCCGGGAGTTGGCGTTGCCGCGGATGGGGACGCAGGTCAGGTGCGGGTAGGCGGCGGCGAGCTGGGCGATCCGGCGTACGGAGGAGGTGCCGATGCGGGTGCCGGGCGGCAGCTGGTCGAGGGTGAGCCCGTCGGGGTGGACGAGGGCGTCGCGGATGTCGTCACGCCGGAGGAACGCGGCGAAGGTGGTCCCGGCCGGCAGGGGCCGGTCCGCCGGGACGTCCTTGACGCAGTGCACCGCGAGGTCGGCCTCCCCGGCGAGGATCGCCGCGTCGACTTCCTTGGTGAAGGCGCCCTTGCCCTCGACCGCGCTGAGGTCGCCCATCCACTTGTCGCCGGTGGTCTTCACCGGAAGGACGCTGGTTTCGATCCCGGGGTGGAGGGCGGCGAGCTCGGCACGGACGCGCTCGACCTGGGCCAGTGCCATGGGTGAGTCGCGGGAGACGATGCGGATCAGATCAGCGGGCATGAGGGCACGATACGCCCTCAGACCTTCGCGGCGACGACCAGCCCTGAGGCCCACCGCATCGGCGTGGCAAGGAAGTTGGCGACTTCGGGCAGCCGTTCGAGAAAGCCGTCGACCCGCGGCTGGTGGTCCTCGGGCCAGGTGGCCTGGGGGAGCATGTCGTCCACCACGTAGAGGGCTCCGGGGGCCAGGAGTGCGAGGAGATCGTCCAGCCGGTGGTACTTGCCCGGCCGGCAGTCGACATACGCGAAGTCGTAGGGTCCGCCCGCGCCGGTCAGCCACGCATCGGCGTCCGCCGTGACGAACTCGATCCGCGGATCCGCTGCGAGGTGGCGGCGCGCGATCGCCTGTACGGCCGGGTCGGTCTCGACTGTCGTGAGGTGGGCGCCGGCGTCCATGCCCGCAGTGAGCCAGGCGGCTCCGGCCCCGGCCCCTGTGCCGAGCTCGAGAAGTCGGCCGCCCGGCTTCGATGCGGCCAGGGTCGCCAGGAGGGAGCCTGTCCTGTCCTCACAGGACATGGCGAACCCGGCTTGCTCGGCGTCCGCGAGGATCGCGTCGAGCCGGGGCGGCCTCTGCCGAGGGAGGTCACGCACGGTCGGCCCCTAGGTGACGGGCCGCGGTCTCCGCGGCGAAGGTGAGGATCTGATCTGCTCCGGCCCGCTTGAGCATGCCGAGGTATTCGGTCATCCCCGCAGCGCCAAGTGCCTTCAGGGCGGCCCACTCGCCCGAGGTGGAGTAGGCGACGACCGGCACCCTCTGGTCGTCGCGGAGGCGCACCAGGACATCCACCGCCGTCATCACAGGCTGGAGAGTGAGGGAGTCGGCGCCCTCGGCGATCCACCGGCGGGCCTGCACGAGGGCGTCACGCTCGGCGCGGCCCGGCTCCAGCTGGAGGCCGCGGCGGTGACCGGAGCGCGGGTCGGTCGCCATGAGCGCCTTGAACGGCCCGTACAGGCCGGTGTGGATCGCCAGGTTCGGGTTCACCCCGACGTCCCGGTGGCCCGCCTCGTCCAGCGCCGCGCGCACCACACGGACCGACCCATCGAGCATCGCGGTCGGCGAGACGACGTCCACGCCGGCGTCGGCGTGCTGGACCGCCATGGCGGCCATGAGCGCGTACGTGGCGTCCAGGTCGATCCTGCCCTCGCCGGTGAGGAGAAGACACCTGCCGTGATCAGTCCACGAACACCCGCACACCTCGCTGGTGACCGCCGTACCGGGAGCCGCGGCCTTCACCGCGGCGATGGCGCGCACCATGCGGTTGCCCGCCAGGAGAGCGCCGCTCGCGCGGCTGTCCCGGTCATGCCCGTACGCGAAGACCTTCACCCCCCGGATGCCGAGTCCCGCCCAGCGGGTGGCGGTCTCCCGTACGTCGGAGAGGGGGACCGCGCCGGGTAACGCGGTCTCCACCTGCCCGTCGTCGGGAAGTGCGAGGAGAGGAGCGCTCAGGTCGGCGGCCGCCAGGGTGGGGCCGGCGTAGAGCGTGCGGACGGCACGGCGGGCCCGGGCCGGGTTGGTGCCCTCGGAGGCCGTTGTGTGTTCGGTGAGGATGGTCATGCCGCCGAGTACATACCGACAGCATGTCGGCAACCAAGGGCGCACAGAAGGCACTCGACAGCGCTCACCTCGCGGCGCGCGCCGGGCGGCCGCCCCGTCGAGAGGGTGGCGGTCTCGCGCATGCTCTGGCTCGCACCGTCGGGCCCGGCTCGAGGGTGTTGTCGGTGGTGGCGGTGACCATCGGCAGATGAGCGCCGGTATCGCGCCCGACGCCGCGCACGCGGGGATCGACGGACTGCGCGAGCAGATCCGGGACGCCCTCGCAGGGTGAGCGCCTCTGCTCGGCGTGCCCATCCACCGGACGGTGTCCGTGCTGGCGGAGCTGGCGCGGCTGCTCGTGACGGTCGCGGCCCGCCGGGCTCACGCTGCTGCCCGGTGACGGTGCGACCGCACGGGCCGAACTGCACGCGGCAGCCCGCACGGCGTCCGCCGCCACCGAGCGGCGGAGGACGGACGTCCCGGCGGACCTGGCCGCGGTCCGGGCGGGGTGCCGGCGCGCGGCTGTCGCGCTCGGCCAACGCGTTGCCGTCGCCTTCTGACCCGGGGCCTGTTCCTGCCTCGGGTTCATCGGCGTGCGCGCCAGGTGCCGTAGAGGGCGGCGACGGCGCTGATGACGCCGGTGAAGCCGGCTTCACCGACGGCGAGGTAGATACCGGCGCAGGAGGCGAGGAGCGCGACCAGGACCACAGCGTCGGGAACACGGCGCGCACCGGGGTCCGGCTCGCGGGTCGCCGGGGACTGGGCAGGATCGGGGTCGGGGTCGGGTGTCTGCGGGGTGGTGCGGGTGTTGGTCATGACTCCAGGAGAGCGGCCTGCGGCCCCCGTTCCCAGTGATCCGTACGGGCCCGCTCGGACCCGGATGACCTTCCGCTTCGGCCGCCGGGGAGCGGGCCGGTTCCGGACGGGGCGAAGCGTCCGGAAGCGTTCGTCCGAATCCGCATACGTACGGCCTCACCGCCCTCTAGCGTGGCTTTTCCGCACAAGCAGGGGGGTTTGATGGCAGTAGAGGAATCCGGGGTCGAGCCGCAGGACTGTGAGGCGATCGACGCCTACGAGGCCGCGCTGGACGTCTTCGCCGAGAAGCTGAACCTGTTCCACATATCCGGCGGCTCACCCTCGTACAGCACGGTCGCCGGCGCCTCGGTGCGGCCGCGCCTGACCACGACCGGCCTGAACGAGATGCTCTCCGGCAAGCGCCTGCCCTCCCTCGAGACGCTCCTGGAATATCTGCGGGTTGTCACCACCCCCAGCGGCCTGGACAAGCTGGCCGCCGCGAAGTTCCGGGCCGATGCCGGGCTCGTGGAGGAGTGGCGGGGGCGCTGGCAGGACGTCAAGCTGCTCCAGCGCCGGGCCCAGGCCGGCAACAAGCGGGTCCGAGCCACGGTTCGCCAGGTCCACGACGACGCCGTCCGCGACGCCGAAGCCCTGCGCACGGCCGCGCACGCGGAAGCCGAACGAATCCGTACGAGCGCGCACACCGACGCCGAGGACATCCGCGCCCGGGCCCGCCGCGACGCCGACGAGCTCCTCGACCGGTCCCGCGAGACGACGACCGACACGACGCCGGACAGCCCCGAACCCCAACCTGCCGCAAGCGGGCCCGTGCGCGCCGGCTTGCTCCCGGGCAGGGGCACAGTGACCCGGTTACGCCCTGCAGCCGCGGTGCTGGCGGTCGCCGTCGCGGCGGTGGCCACGATCCTGGTGAGCGACTCCTTCACCGGCACACCTGGCGACTGCCCGGACGGACGCACCCAGGCCGCCGCCCGGCACGCCGACGCCGTCTCGTCCAACGGCCACGGAAACGTCCGGCCCGTGGCGTTCGCCGCCCAACCAGCCGCCTTCATCACCCTTTCCCCCGGGCACCCACTGCTCCGCGGCTTCCCGACGCCGTCCACTTCCCCGACGCCGGACGAGCCGCCGACCCCGGACACCTCCCCGACACCGGCGGAGTCGCCGACGCCGAGCCCCTCCGCCACCTCGACGCCGGTCCCCGCGCCGAGCCCATCGGCTCGCTGCACCGAACGCAGCGGCTGACGCAGCTCACCGCCGAAACGCCGGATGGGCGGGGGCCTGCCGCAGCCGGCCCGCCATTGCCCGCGCGTCCTGGCGTGGTGGCGGCGCTCCCGCGAGCACCGCCACCCGGCTGCAGGCCGGGGTGACTCCGGTGCGTGGGCGGGCGTTGTTGCCTGCATGGACGAGATGTTGGACGTGCTCCTCGACGGGATGACCGAGCCCCGCCTGAAGCTGTTCAGCGGGGACGAGCCCGGGCCCTGATGGTGCTCCTCGGTGTGCTCGAGGACGACACCCACTCCGAGGAGATCCGCTACGCGGCCGGCGAGATGCGTTTCCGCCTCGGATCCCGGCTGACCCTGCCCGCATGAGGGAGGGGCGCCTTCGTGGAGTCAGGGGTGAAGGTAGCTGTTGAGGTAGGTACGAGCTGCGGCCTCGCTGGTGCCGAGCCCGGTCGCGATCTCCTCGAGCGGTACCTCCTGGGCGGCGGCCTCGCAGGCCGCGTCCTGACCGACCTCGGCGATGACGTACCGCAGGTCCGCCAGTGCCTTCAACGCCACCAGCGGCTCCTCAGCGGCAAGGCCCTCAAGTCGGCGGACAAGCTCGTTGAGAAGCCCTACGAGCTCGGCGGGAAGTTGCACGGCGGAGTGCCGGATCACCGACAGGTGCGCGTCGTAGTCCGCGACGGGCCCGGAGAGGTCGACGTCCGCCTCGTACAGCGGCCGGTCCACGGGCAGGACGGTCCAGTCGAGCGGTACTCGGCCATCCCCCGCCATCCGCAGGAACAGCTGCCCCGCAGGGCCGCGGCCCGGGGGCGGCCGGACCGGCCGTCGTAGGCGTGCTACTCGCGCGGTGACGGCATGTGCGCGCCGCTGCCCACGTCGTAGTAGACCGGGCCGGGCTCGCTGCCGTCGGCGAGCAACACCCCCACCCGATCCCGTGTGCGCGGCACTCAGCGTGTTGAGGACCCTGTCCACCAACGGTCACCCGCTCCCGGCAGTCCGGCCGGCCGCCAGTCGGCCGGCCCGCGGCGTCCAGCCTCCCCCGCCCGGGCCGGTCACGTACCGGGAACCACCGAAGGGATGACCGGGAGGGATCCTGCCCTGCCTCTCCTTCGGGGCGCCGATGCGGCGGGAATGCCGGAGGGGCCGTGAGGCGGGCCCTACAGGAGATTGAGCTTCTCCTCGATGTACTTCACCGTGCCGGCGACGCCGAGGAAGGTGACGCCGGCCGAGCCCGCCGCGACGAGCTCGCTCGCGCCGAGGTGACGGGTGAGGACGAAGGCGAGGAGGGCGCCGAGCGCCCCGGACAGGACGGCGATGAGGATCGCCATGACCTTGACGGTCCTCGTCGGTCCGTCCGGGCTGGAAGCGCCACCTCCCTGTGGGCCGGCTGGAGCGGCGGGAGGCGGGGTGGCGGTCGGGTTGGGGGTGGTCAGAGACACGCTGTACCTCGCAGGGGTCGTCGTTGGACGTGGTTTGGGAGGGGTAGCTCCCGGGTGCCCGGGCTTCGGGGAGCGCCGGGTGCCCGGAGGGCATGCTGACGGCGCCGTGCGCGGGGGCGTGGGGCGGCCTGTTCGGCTATGCCGCCGCGCAGCTCCGTGCTCCGGGTCGACGGTTGGCGGGTGTGTGAGGCCCGAGTCGCAGGGCGGCCGTGTGCTCCGTGGCTTTGTGTGCCTGGTCCGGGCGGGCACCGCTGAAGGGGTAGCCGTGCCCGGACCTGGTCGGCTAGCGGTGTGCGGAGACGCGGATCTGCGTGCCGGCGGTTCCTTCGAAGGGTGCTTGGTCGGACAGGGACAGGGGAGGGTGGCTGCCGGCCTGTTCGGCGAGCAGCAGGGATAGCAGGAGCCCGGCGGAGTGGGCCCGCAGTACCCGCGCGGCCTGCCGGAGGCGGTGTTCCTCGCCGGCGGGCAGGGACAGGGCGACGCAGGTGGCCCTGCCCGGGGTCCCGACGGAGTACGCGACGCACACGTTACGCCGGGAGTACTCGCGGTAGTCGTACTGCGCGGCGTGGGGTCCGCCGCCGTCGAGGGCCTGGAACAGCTCGCGGGAGGTGGTGATTGTGTGGTCGGTGAGCTTGATCTGCTGGTAGCGGGTCAGGTGGTCCATGCGCTCTTCGAAGGTGAGCTGGGACAGCAGCGCCTTGCCGTTGGCGCTGGCGTGCGCGGTGTCGCGGAAGTCCACCCACTGCTGCACACCGGGTGCCTGCGGCCCCACGGAGTGGTGCGGCACGACGACTTGCCCGCCGGCGTAGGTGCTGATGTAGATCGCCGCCCGGGTCTGGTCGCGCAGCCGGTCCAGGGACTGCTGGACGAGCCGCTCCGGCGGGTCGCCCCGGCGGGCCATCGCCAGGACAGGGCCGGGGAAGTGGACGCCGGAGACGGTGGTGACCATCTGCTGGCTGCGCAGCAGGCCCAGCAGTAAGTCGAGTCCCGCGGCCGACAGCTGCGCGCGGCGCCGCAGCGTCCGGCTGGCGATGCCCTGCGACGCCTCGATGTGGAGCAGCAGATCCAGCGCGCGGTAGGCGGCCTTCCACTGCTGGGCGGTGTCGGCGGGGACGAGACGGCTCCTGGCCATCTCGGTCAGCACCGCCGGCCGCAGCGCACCCACCACCCACGCCCCGGTCTCCCCGCCGTTCCCTACTGCTGCCGGCCGGAGCGCGAGCGGGACGGCGGCCTTCGGAGCCGCCGGATCGGCCGGTGCGGGCAGCACGGCCGGCGCAGTCACCGTCGTCGGGCCCGTGGTGCCGCTCGCGGCGACCGGCCTGAGCCCGGCCGAGCGTCCGGGCCGCTGCCGTACCCCGTTCTCCTTGCTGCGGGTCCGGGGCAGCAGGACGAGCCGCGGCCCGTCCGGCCCTGCCGCCCCGCGGTCGCCGGGGCTGTCGGCGCCCTCGTCATCGTTGTCGGTCTGCAGGACGAGAGGCTTGCCCATCCCGATACGGACCTCGTCGAAGAAGTCCGGGTCCTGAACCGTCCAGCTGCCGCTGATCCTCCGGCCGACCGTCCCGGCCAGCAGCCGCTCGGCATCCGCGTGCCCGTGCCGGGCGGCCTCCGCGACCAGGAACCGCACATCCTCCACCGGCCCGCCGGCGCGGGCGGTCAGCGCGGCCATGCGGAACAGCGCGCCCGGGTGCCCGGCCTCGGCCGCCGAGCCCAGCCACTTCGCGGCCACCAGCAGCTCGCCGCGGACCAGCGTCTTCGAGCCCAACCGGTACATCGAGTTGGCGTGCTCCCGCTCCTCCAGGCTCAGCCCGTACGCGTCATCCAACGGCCCGAAGTTCCCCCGCGGCCGGTTCCAGAAGTCCGGCGGCCCGGCGAGTTCGTCCAGCAGGTCCGCGAGCCCGGCCGGGACCACCGGATCCGGGCCCGCAGCCCCACCGGAGTGGCCTTCGTACCTGCTCACATCCGTCACCTGTCCTTCTCCCCGTCATCCTTCTTCGTCTTCCGGTGCTCGTCCCGAATATGCCCAGCGAGCTTGCCCCTTAGATGCGTGACGGCCTTGTTCCGCAGGTTGTGCAGACGGCCCACCGGTATGCCCATCAGGACCGCGATCTCCCCATCGCTCAGCCCGCGGCTCTGCAGCTCCACCACCCGCCGTCGCTGGCTGTCCCGCATCCCTCGGATCTGCGGAATCACCAACTGCTCCAGGACCTCCCGGTCCTCCGCCGAGAGCGTGCGCTGCGCCGGAAGCATGTCCAGGGCGTCCCCGCCCATCTGGACGGTGTGCCGCCGCATCCGCTTCTGCTGGCGGTACTTGTCGATCGCGAGGTTGCGCGCGGCCGTGTGCAGGTACGCCTCCACGTCCGTGTCCGCCTTCAGCTTCCCCTCGGTAGCCGCCTCGCCCACCCTCAGGTACGCCTCCTTCGCCACGTCGCAGCAGGTCGCATACGACAGCGTCCGGAACTCCTTGCGCAGCCTGGCCGGCTCCGTCTCCATGAACGGCGTGAACGCCTCGAACACCCGCTGCGCCACGTTCGCGGCCAGGACCGCCGCTTCCTCCGAGGCCTGCTCGCCCACCGCGGTCCTCACTTCCCGCCCGGGCTGGCGCCAGCCGTACCCGGCACCACCGTGGTGGCTGCGGCCGCCGGCACGGCCGTGCCATCACCCGGAGTGGGGGCGGAGACGATCTCCCCACCCATGTCCTCTGCGGCATCCGCCCCAGGGGACTTACGGCGACCGGGTCCTCGCCGGCACGGACGCACCACCCTGCCCAGCGCGGACACCGCGCTCACGACGGCCGGGGCGTACCCGGTCGACTCCGACAGCGTCATCTCGTGGATCTCCAAGATCTGTGGGACACGAGGACGCCGAACCCACGTCCTCGCCCCCCAGACGACGCACACCCCCCACTTCTCCCCCAAGGCACCTCGCGTTCACCCGGGAGAGTGACAACCGGGCGCAGGAGTCCAGTTGGGCTGAAGCGGAACGCCTCCTCGGCGTGGAGCACGGTCGGGCTGCGGTAGCCGGGTCTGGGCACGTGCCCCTGATTTGCCAACCCGCAAAACATTGCGCTCTGTTGATTGTCAGTGGCAGTCCATAGCGTCATTTGTATGGCGCGCGCGTGTTCCACAAGGAACTCGGCGAGATCAACCTCTCCGAACTGAACCTCGACGACCTTGAAGACCGCAGGCTGTGCGAGTCGCTGTACGGCAAGACGAAGAAGGGCGACCTGGAATGCCTGGACCGCCGTAGGAGAGACCCGGGCTGCCCGCAGTGGATGAGCTTCTTCGATGTGGCCACCGATCGGGTGACGGTCCGTGAAGCGAAACGAGCGAGGCCCCCGGGCTGTTGATCGAGATGTCTGACGTCTCGATCACGTTGCTCGGGGGCCTCGTTGGTCACGCATCCTGCCGCACTCGACCTGCCGCACGCACTCGTGGAGTGGGTCACCATGCTGATCGTCACCCGTGAGGGCGACCGGCGCTGCAAGCTCCGTCCGTCCCAGCGAGCGATGGTGGCACTGGTGTACCTGCGAGAGCACATCACTCTGGCGAAGATCGCTGCCGGGTTCGGGATCAGCGAGTCCACCGCCCATGCCTACACCAGCGCGGTCGTCGACCTGCTCGCCGCGCGTGCGCCGGGTCTGCTGAGGACGCTGCGCGAGCATGATCCCGACTTCGTCCTGCTCGACGGCACTCTCGCTGAATGCGACCGGGTCGGCGACGGCCGGGCCGACTACTCCCCCAAGCACCGGCGCCACGGCGTGAACGTGCAGGTCGTCACCGATCCCGGCGGCCGGCTGCTGTGGCTCTCACCCGCCCTGCCGGGCCGCACCCACGACCTGACCGCCGCCCGCACCCACCGGATCATCCGCATCTGCGAGCGCCAGGGCGTTCCCATCGTGGCCGATCTCGCCTCCCAGGGCGCCGGTCCGTGGCTGACCACGGGCATCAAACGCAGGCCCCTGAAGAAACTGACCCCCACCCAGAAGACTCGCAACCGTGCCCTGGCCGCCACACGGGCACCCGTCGAACGTGGAGTCGCCCGCCTGAAGTCCTGGCGGATCTTCCGCAGGTCCCGATGCAGTCCCAACCGCATGACGTCAATCGCCAAGGCCGTCCTCACCCTGGAGCTGCAACGCTGAAGAAGCTCATTGACGGGACGACCTCCGGTCAGTGGCAGCTCGTGCGGACAGTCATCTGCCGATGTACCGCTCGTTCAACATGACCGACGGACGCGCGGCCGAGCTGGAGGAACTCGGGATCGTGTGTGACACCGCCGACGCCGGCTTCGAGGCCGGCCTCACGACCGGATGACGGCAGAAGTCGCACGGCCGCATGCCTTCGACCACCGACTCTCGAACAGGCATGTCCTCACTCATGACAGTCACACTGCCACCCGACCCCCTTGACCAAAGACATTGGGGCCCCCATCGAATTGCTACTCCCTTCTGAGGCCTTGTTCTCTCACATCGGCCACGGAGAGAAATACCCTGACGCGTTCTGGCCGTGCCGTCTCGGAAAGCGGTCGCAGATGCCAGCGGATCTTTGGCGCACGGCCCTGCGTGCCGCCGTCGACGGGGACGATGTCGTCTTCGAGCACTTCGGTGAAGGCGTAACCACGGGCCGCGTCGCCAAGGGCGGGGCAGTAGTCCAACGCAATCCGCAGACAGGCAGGGTGGATGGCGGCAGACGAAACCACGGCCGCTCCCTCCTCCGGCCTCTCGAGCGCCACCCAAGCAGCGGCGCCAAGATCGTCCCCGCAAACTTGGCAGCCCCATAAGCGGCGGCAAAGCTCCGCTTTGACCCGCTCGATCTCGCGGAAGAGAGGCCCGTCGTCTCCCATGGGGGTGACCCACGGGAAGGGGAATCCACCCACCATGGGGCGTGGCAGCCCTGCGGGGTTCTGAAAATCCGCCCCCTTGTAGCGCGGCGGATGCACGTAGACGACGTCCTTCATGCGCTGGCCGTCGTCCCGGTCCCGTAGGTGGACGATCCTCTGGTTCGTGTGCGCCTCAGTCGGCAACGTTACCCTCTCGAAGTCGCTCGATCATGCGCTCGGTCGTCGCGATGGGGGCTTCATCAAGATCGGAGCCTTCCCGGGCGACACCCGGTTGGGCGTTCCAGGTCTCGTGGCCGGTGAACGGGATGGTCTCGGTCGGGGTGTACCGCGGCAGATCCCGATAGTGGTTCACACCCTCGACGGGTTCACCGCGCACCAGTACCGGGTCCAGGTAGACCCCACGGCTCTCAATCCGCGTGGAGGTGGCGATGTACCCCATGTCGAGTCCACACCGCCGCTTGGGCGAGGTGTTCGGCTCCGAGCAGTGCAGCAGATGGGGGTGGTGGATCGATACGTCGCCGGGGTTGAGCTCGATGTCAACGATGCCGCGCTCCTCGGCCCACTGAGCCACCAGTCCGTCATCGGCCTCCGAGAAAAGCATGTTGGGGCGGTCCGTCCGCCGGTTCGGCCTGTAGAGCGGCAGCTTGTGGCTGCCGGGGATCATGCGCAGGCAGCCATTCTCTGTAGTGCTCTCGTCGATGGCCAGCCAGACGGACAGCGCTTTCATCGGCGCCAGTTTCCAGTAGGCGCCGTCCTGGTGCCACAGAACCGGCTGTCCATCGTACGGGGGCTTGCAGATGTAGTGCGCGGTGAAGCACGCAAGATCGGGACCGAGGAAATACTCGGCAATGTCCACCAGGTGGGGGTCCGATACCAGGCGGACCCAGAAGGCGTCTTTGCGGATCAGAGGATGGTGAAAATGCTCGGGACGCAAATCAGGATATTTGCGGGTGAGCCAGTCGACATGGGCTCTTGCTTCCTCCAGCAAGCCCGCTGGCACTGCGTTGCGGATGATGGAGAACCCTTGATCGGTCAATTCCCCGCCGACCTTCTCCATAACGCCCGGGTCGAGTGTGGCCATGGTCAGCTCCTTACGAGGTGCGCCAGATATTGCTTTCCGTGCGGAACCAGTTCATGGAGCTGCCACGGTGTACCGCTCAGCAGTTCTTCCAGTTCAGTCGCGGAGACGAAGAGGTAGTCGAACCAGGACGTCGAAACAGCGCCGTCCCTGATGCGCAGCCGCTGTTGGCCGGGCAGACGGCCCAGGGCACGGTTCTTGTCCCGGTACGCGCGGTTGCAGTCGCTCGTCAATGTGTAGGGGTCGATACTCACGCCCAGCAGCGCCCCACCGGGCTTGGTGAGTGAGGCCAGGCGGCGCAGCACGCCGCCGGCCTTCTCCCGGCTTCCCAGGAGCCCGAGGTTCTGTCCTCCGAGCAGGATGGTGTCGAACGTCCCGAGAGCGGGTTCGAGGCTCTCGACCGAAGCGGTCAGTACGTCCACGCCTCGTTCACGGGCCACCGTGGCCGCACCGGGCGACGGCTCGATTCCCAGTACCTCGTGGCCTTGGGCCAGCAGGTGCGTGGCGTGCCGGCCGGGACCGCATCCCACGTCCAGCACCCGTTGCGCTGCCCGCTCGCAGAGCTGTTGCTCCAGCGGTCCCCATTCCTCGAAGGGGGCGAAGTACCGATGGATGTCGTTGACGGTGATCAGGCCGTCGTCCCGCTCGATGATTTCGTGGAAGAGGCCGAGGCGCGGGCCTGCCTTCCAGGCTTCCAGAACAGCAGTCCCGAAGGGATCCCCGCCGGAGGTGAGGTCGAGGACTGGGGCGTGAACGCTCATGGTGTGTCTCCCAAGTGCTGTGGGAACTTATGGGGCGCAGGAGGGCGGCTGCCGGCTGAGGGAAGCGGGCTCATACTTCCCACTCCGAGGGGAGTGTCCGACAGCCGCGGAGCGGGGACAGAAGCAAGAGAACAAGAGGGATCGCCATGGCCAGCGCGCCTGCCCAGAGCGCCGCACCGGTGGACCAGTGGCTGGCGACCGCTCCTCCGATGAGGGCTCCCAGCGGGGTGGCGCCCTGAATGACGACGCTGTATGCCGCCGTGACCCGTCCCATGTACTTGTCGGGCGTCACACGGGCACGCAGCCCGGCCGTGGACACGGCCCTGCCGACGATGGCAACACCGATGAGGACCTGCGCCAGCGCGATGAGCGGCACCGCCGCCTGGCGGAACACCCCGGCAAGCGGCGCCGCGAGGACCGCGAAGGGAGTCAGGGCGGAAAAGACCAGTGTCATCCGGATCTCACCGAACCGGCGCCTCAGTTTCGGTGCCAGGAGGGAGGTTGCGAAGCCGGCCAGAGCGCCGAGCGTCGACAGGAGGCCGTAGAGCCAGGTGGTGACGCCGATCTCCTTGAGCAGGAAGACCGGAAGCATCGACAGGATGATTCCCGCGCCGATGTTGTTGAGTGCGGCCTGGTTGAGAAGGAGGCGGAGCAGCGGCTGTTTGAACAGAACGCGGATCCCCTCCGCGACCTCACGACGGAACCGGCGTTCGGAGCCGTCCGCGCCGCGCGCGATGTCGTCCTGGGAGTGGATGCGCCGTAGCACCAGAAGTGAGGTGAGGTGGCTGAGCGCGGCGAAGCAGTAGAGGAACGGGGCGGCCACGCCCTGAGTCACGACGCCGGCCACGCTGGGAGAGACGGCTTGGATGGCTGTCTCCGAGCTCTGCAGTCTGGCGTTTCCGTCCGACACTCGCCGCCGGGGCAGCACGAACGGCAGCACGCTGTTGTGCGCCACGTCGAAAAACACCCCAGCCAGGCTCACGGCGATCGCCACCGCGACCAGCTGGGCGATCGAGAGCACGCCGAGGAAGTACGCGATCGGTACGCTTCCGAAGGCCAGCATGTACACGACGTCCGCCCAGATCATCACGGGCTTCTTGCGCCAGCGGTCGATCCACACGCCTGCAGGCAACCCCATCACCAGGAATCCGATTCTGCTGCACACGAAGATCAGGCTCATCGCCAGGGGCGATGCGTCCAGCAGGAGGAGGGCGGTGACGGGCAGCGCGAAGGAGGCGACCTCTGCCGCTGCGTATCGGAAGCCGTTGGCTACCCACAGCCGTCTGAAATCCGGAACCTTGAGAACTTCGACGGATGCGTCTGAGGCTATGTCGGCTTTGGGGGAGATCGACAAGGTTTTCCTTATTTCAGTGGAAGCTGGTCAGCCCGGGGTTGTCACCGAGGGCCAGCTGAGCAGCGAGTTCCGTCAAGGCCTTGCGGTCGACCTTGCCATTGGAGTTCCGGGGCAGCTCGCCGTCGACGAGCACGAAGCGCTGCGGCACCATGTAGTGGGGCAGCCGGTCCCGCAGCAGATCGGGCAGTGGTTTAACTGCGTCGAGGCCGCTTGTGCTCACGAACGCCGTGATCAGATTGGAGAAGAGGGGGTCGGGTGTCGCCACGGCTGCACAGTCGTGGATGCCGTCGACGGTGTGGAGGTGCCGTTCGATCTCGCCCAGTTCCACCCGGAAGCCGCGCGACTTGATCTGGTCGTCTTCGCGCCCGATGAACTCCAGGTCCCCTGTCCTGTTCTCCTGGACCACGTCACCGCTGGCGTACCACTGCCGGCCGTCAGCGGTGCGTACGAAGGAGCGTGCCGTCTGTTCAGGATCCAGGTAGCCCTCCATCAGCATGCTGCCGCGGACCAGGAGCCGGCCCGGTGTGCCGGGCTTCACCGGCTCCAGCCACTCGTCCACCACCGCTATCTCGGCTCCGGGCAGAACCCTGCCGATCGGGATGATCGCATCAGGGGGCTGGGGGCCTTCAATCTCGTGGAACGTGCAGACGTTACTCTCGGTAGGGCCGTACACGTTGAGCAGTCGTATCCCGGGGAGGGCCGAGAGCAGCACGTTCACGTCTCCCGCCTGCAGTGGCTCACCGCCTGTGACGGCTGCGCGCAGCGATCCGAGATGCGGTAGCAGTTCCTTGCCCCGGCGAGCGAGCCAGACGAGGGTTGATGTCACCGCGTACCAGACGGTGCCGCCGACCTGACGGCAGAAATCGATATAGGCGGCGGGAAACGGCGCCGCGGACGCCGGCATCAGGGCGACAGCGGCACCTACGCGCGCGGCGCCGAAGAGGTGGAGCGTGGTGGGGTCGAAGTGCAGCGGCGCCGAGTTGATGATGACGTCCTGCTCGGTGAGCTGGACTTCCTCCACAGCCCAGTCGACGAATGCCGATGCGCTCGCATGGGTGTGGACCACGCCTTTGGGGTGGCCGGTGCTCCCGGAAGTGTGGAAAACGTATGCAAGATCCGGGAGCGGCGCGCGCGGGAGCGACGTCGGGACGGTATACCACAGCGGGGCCACGACCGTGGATGCGGTGGGCAGAGGACGCCAGGTGAGGTTGGGGGCCACTGTGCGCCACTGGTCACGGGCTGCGGTGTCCGACACCAGTACGCGGGGAAGGCTGCGGCTGACTATCAGCTCGGCACGGGCGATGGGTCCGTCCGGGTCGATGGGCACGTACCCGGCTCCTGAGCGGAGAATGCCGTGGACGGCCGCCACGGCCAGCGAGGACTTCGCCCCGTACCAGGCGACGCAGTCTCCGGGGCGAA
The DNA here is from genome assembly GCF_000720645.1 of Streptomyces sp. NRRL S-378. Lineage (NCBI taxonomy): Bacteria > Bacillati > Actinomycetota > Actinomycetes > Kitasatosporales > Streptomycetaceae > Streptomyces > Streptomyces sp. NRRL S-378. The sequence continues at coordinate 7,730 of NZ_JOBX01000082.1, read as the reverse complement.
CGCCCGCGTCACACAGGGCCTGGGAGACGCGTTCCGCGATCTTGTCCAGTTCCGCGTAGCTGAGGGTGGTCGTTCCGTCGATGACTGCGGTACGCCCTGGGTAGCGCCTAGCGGTCGCCCGTAAGTCGTCCGCCAGCGATCGGCCGGAGTTCATCGGCACCCCTTCGATTTCAGGAACGCCCGGATCGCGAGGGGGGTGTCGAAGTGTGCCGGGAGGATCTCCGAGTCGCGGATGGTGACGGAGAATTCGCTCTCGAGGAGTGACACCAGGCTCAGCAGCGACAGGGAATCAATGGTCCGGGTGGCGATGAGCTGGGTGTCCTCGTTCACCGCAGCCGCGGGCGCCACCTCCTGGACGGCCGCAAGCACGGACCGGAGCATGGAGTCTTCCGGCATCACAAACCAAGTCCTTCCGCGATGATCTTCATCTGCATGTCTGAGGTCCCCGAGTAGTACCGGCTGGCCACTGCATCGGCCATCAGCGCAAGAGCTCCCGTCTCCGGCAGCAGCGCGTAGCCGCCGTACAGGTCAGGCAGTTCCTGGCAGAAGCGGTTGAACTCTGCACTGACATGCAGCTTCGTCAGTGCCGAGAGCCCGTGGTCGAGGGCGTTGCCGTCCGCCTTTCGAGCGGTGGCATACAGCACCTCCCGTGCACTGGTCAGGCTCAGGTGCATCCGTACGAGGCGCTGCCGGATCGTGTCGTACGAGCTGATGGGTTGCCCGAACTGGTCACGTGTACGGGTGTGCTCGATCGCTCGGCTCAGCGCCCTGCTCATCAGCCCGAGTGTCGGCGCAAGGATGAACGCCCTTTCGTGGCGCATGGCATGCATGAGAACGGCGAATCCGGCGCCGGCAGGGCCGAGCAGGTCGGCCTCGCCGACCACACAGTCGTCCAGATGGAGGGAGCCCAGTTGCGCACCCGCCAGTCCGGCTTTGTCGATGGCCTTCCCAATGTGCAGACCCCGGGCACCTCTGGGGACGAGGAAGGCCGTGAGCCCGGACAGTGGACTGCCTTCGGCGGTACGGGCGAGCACTAGGAAGACGTCCGCAGTCGGGCCATTGGTGATGAAGGTCTTGGCGCCGCTCAGTTGCCACCGGCCGTCACTGCTCCGTTCGGCGCGGGTCCGCAGGGACAGCAGGTCGGAGCCCGAGTCGTACTCGGTGGCCGCGAAGGCCCCGACCGCCGTGCCCGCCATGAGCGGCTCCAGGTACTGCCCGCGCTGCGCGTTGCTGCCGAACTCAAGGATGGGTTCTTGGCATGCCCACATCTGTGCGGCCATCGCGAAGGACAGACCGCTCAGTCCGCTCTCCTCGGCGAACGCATCCAGTGCACGGCAGGCGGCTTCGTATCCGCCACCTGCACCGCCCGCACACTCGGGAACGGCCATAGACAAGAGACCTTGGGAGGCCGCACCGTCCCATGCGGCTGCGGTATCACGGCACTTGGACGCCCAGGATCTCATCCCGGTCAGCCAGGCGGTGAACTCCGTATCCGGCGCAGACCAAGGCTGTGTCATGTCCGCTCACCGCCACTCCGGACAGGCCACTTGAAGACGTGGTGAGACTCCGACAGGCCGAAATCGTCGAATACGGCGGGATGCTGTCCCGGCGCAGTGAGGGCGAGCAGCTCGTACTCGGTTCCCACGGCGAGGCTGGTCGCCAGCCACTGGAAAATGTCCCCGGCGATGCCCGTGCCCCGAAGGTTCGGTCGAAACTTGATCTCGTGGAGTATCAACCGGCTCTTCCCGCCGGGCCGCAGCCGCGCAAGTGCGGTGACGGAGAAGACCGCGACAACCAGGGCGTCGGATTCGACAACGTAGTGGGTGGTGCCGGCCTCGGTGCGGCTGTCCGCCAGACGGGAGACGAGGTCCCCCACGGCATCGGCTCCGTACACCTCGCGGATGGACTCGGCATCGTGCACCGTGGCTTCGCGGATGGTCCGCGGGGGTATGGGCCTAGCCACCGGCGACCGCCGACATGATCATCACCGTGGTCCGCGGGGCCACCACGACATCCATCGAGTCGAGGTCTCGGATGTTGTCCTCCCCGAGGAATACGCTCACGAAGGGCAGAAAGGCCCCGCCCTTGTCCGCAACCTGCCGACGCAGAGCGGGGTGACGCTCGTACACTCCGGCCATGATGTGCCGGAACGTTCCGGCCGGCACCTGGAACCTGGTCTCACCTCCGGCGAAGCGGGCGAGTGGCGTGGACAGGAGGACCTCGACCTCGGACACCGGGTTCTCCCCTCGATCCTGCGCTGTCATTTGTCGGTCCTCACCGTCTCGGAGATGTGTGCCCGGTACTCCTCCCAGCCACGGATGGCCTCGTGGAGTTGGGAGTCGTAGTCGGCGTCCTTGATGAAGCCGTGGCCCCTGCCGTCACGGAGCATGACGGCACGGACGCCTTGGCTGCCGCTCAGACCACGCATGATGGGGCGCAGGTGTTCCAGCGCGAAATAGGAGTCCTGCTCGGAGAGCAGTGCGTACAGAGACCGGCCGGATCCCGGTGCTGCCCAGTCGGCGAGGATGTCCGTCATCGTCTCCGGTGCGGCCATTGCGGAAAGATGGCTGAACGGCTCCGCCTCCCTTTCCCACTGCGGCAGAACAGTCGGGTCGTTGTGCGGTGAGACGACGAACGCCAGATCGTCGCCGCCGGCGCGCATGCAGTGCTTGAGGGCCGCGTATCCGCCTGACGACAGGCCGTGCCATACGGTGCCCTTCAGCGCGTGGTCCTCGAGCAGCGACGTCCGCAGCCCGTACATGTGCGGTACGAACTCCTCCTCGCCCAGAAGAAACCAGCCGCAGCACGAGTCCTGGGTGTGCAGGTGGATGGGATCAGAGAAGGACAGGCACACGGACGTCTGCGCCTGCTTCCACTGCTTGCGCGCGAAGACCGGAGGCACGTGCTTCTCTATCCGGCTGAACCCGTGGAAGAGGATGTGCAGGTAGGGGCTTTCGACGACGTCGGGCACCGTGACCTCATACTCAAGGATGTACCCCTCCGAGTGGTGAAACCGGCCCCGTTGAACTTTCACTACCAAACCTCGCAATGGCTGATCCTGGGCTTGCACTCACTGGGTCTTTTGTCAGGCGGTCAGTGTGCGGCCCTCTGAGTACGCGAGACCTGGGCAGACAACCCGGACGACGCTGAACGGCTCGGACGGGTCGGAGAGTAGAACCGCCATGGGGCCATGGCCGGTGACGTCCCTGATGCAACGTGTGACGTATGCAAGCTCTTCCTCCATGTCGTCAAAGTCGGCACTGTGGCCGTGCAGCGCTTCATCGAAACTCAAGCCCGGGGTAGCCGGGAATCCCGGATCTGCGCAGGCGTCCCGCCAGGTGTCTTGGGTCGAGGGGATGTCGTCGCGGGTGGCGCTGATCTCGGTCAGTCGGCTCTGCACGGCTTCGGTCAGGGCTCGGGAGAGCGCGACCACGGGGTCCATGTGAGTGCCGGAGCCGGCACACACGATGGGAAACAGGGGGGACCACACCAGGGCGGCGAACGTCGGTATCCCGAAGCGGTTCGGAATGCAGGAGATGTCGAACTCCACGCCGGCATCGGTGAGCCGGTTCATGAGCGAGCGCAGGTGCTCATCCCTGACTCTCCCCGGGGCGATCCGCAACCGCCGTGCGTCCCTACGAGACGGGTGTGCCGCCAGAACGTCGCGCTCGACCGCTTCGTACAAGCCGTGCAGGCATGCCTCCGCAAAGGTGTTGCCGGAGGCGAGCCCCGTACTGCTCGACTCGAACAGGCGCGGGCGCCAGAAGTGTTCTCCGCTGTAGGAGAGCCTGACAAGGTCAAGCGGTACCGGTATGTGACGGTCGTCCAGTAGCGACCGGGCCTGGACCCACGGCAGATCGAGCTGGGAGACCCAGTTGCCGGTCACCCTGAGGTTCAGATCGGTCATGGCGTAGGGCAGGCCGAGGCACATGGGCTCGGCGACGAAGGTGGAGAGCGCAGGATGTTCTGCATGCCACAGCTCGATGGACTCCATGACCGCGGAAAGCCTGGCGAGGAGGGGGGATGCGCCCTTGCCCTGCGACACGGCCAGGGTCTGTGATGCCGGCCGTACCGCCAGGAACACGGGGATGCCAATGTTGTCCAGACGGGTGATGTCGGCCACCCGAGTGATGCCGTAGTGGCGCAGTCTGGGTTCGACCCGCTCCCAGGTGGTCTCCGGGGGAACGGCTCGGTGCGTGCCGGGCAGTCTTACCCTACGCATCGAGCTCTCCTTCTGTTGTCTGAAGGGAGGCGAGATAGCCGATGGTGAAGGGCCGCAGGGCCGAGGCCGCGTGGCTCAGGGACGCGAAGCCCCGGCGACCGCATTCCAAGGCCAGTTCCTCAGTGGTGGGGGCATCCCAAATCCGGCTGAGCAGCCGTCTGCACACAGCGTCGGTGATCTGGCTGAGGCTGCGCTCCGGATGATTCTCCATGTGGTGTTCCATGCGGTGTAGCCAGTGGGACACCTTGGTCCGGTCCTGCGCCGTTTCCCGGCACAGGAGAAGCTGCGCCTCGCGGGGCTCTGCGAGGTCGGGCAGAGGACACAGCAATGCGGTGATCCTGGTGCGCAACTCCGGTTCGTCGAGCCACTGCGCGACCGTTGGGCCCAGGTGTTGGAGCACATGGTTCCGGAAACGGTCCGGGGCGCCAAAGGACCCCAGATCCGAGGAACGGTGCAGGAAATCCCACCAGATGTCGGGGAAGTCCAGGGTGAATATCTGCTGATAGGCGACCCGGTGATGCACCCAGGGGTCGGGCGGGGCGTAGCGGTTGCGCCATCGTCGGTAGAACTCCGTGCGCCAGTCGCGCCGGCTCGTCGGGGTGGAGGCCGGTGCGGTGCGTGGAGGGAAGGCGAGTCGCTCGGCGAGCGCGCATGCCTCAAGCGCGTCAGACCGCTTCTGGTCGAAGACCCCGGGTTCGGCGAAGACTTGGCCGGCATACCAGTCGGCGAACGCGGCTTCGCCGCATTCCCGGGCCAGGGCGAGAACGCGGTCCAGGGTGCGCATCGGGTAGTACTCATGCTCCAGCCGCGTCATCAGACGTCGGCCCGCATCGCGGGTGAGGACTCCTGCCGAGTCGGCGGCCACGACGGCTGCGTGAAGGTTGACCAGGGGGACGTTGATACCCACGGGCAAGCCTTCTTCGCCGTGGGCCACACTGACGGCGTCGTCCCCCTCGAAAACCCCGTCGCGGTACCAGCGGTAGACGCGACCGACACCTATCATGCCGAACTCGTCGAGCTCCGCCGCTCGCAGGGCTCCGATGCTGGCGGCGCCGATGACCGTGATTCCTCGCGCGAGCGCGTCGAGGATCTCTTTGTGTCGGAGCGCCAAGCGGTGGTGGTAGATCCCGTCCACGATGACGACGACGTCTCCGGCGGAAAGCGTCTGTGGAAAGAGGTCTCCGTGTCGGACGGGGCCGTGCAGGACGAAATCCGGATGGTACTTGTTCACGAGAGGTTCAGGGCACGACGGCCCGACGAACACGTGAACCGCCATACCCCTCCCCCGTTCTTCAGTAGCGTGCCGACGGTCGAGCCGGCACGGGCGGTTCAGTCAGCGATGACGCCCGGATGCCGACGCTTCAGTTACGCACTTCGCTGTCGGTGATGATCAGCGGGCTGTCGTCGAACAGGCCCTCGAAGTCCTCCCCCGTGAGCTCCTCGACGTCGCTGGTCGTCTCGACAATGACCTCAGCCATGCCTGTCTCCCTATCCGTGAATGAGCGAACTTTTCAACGCCTGCTGTGGCGCCAAATGGATGCTACATCGATTTCGATCACAACATCCAGGGACTTTTTCCGGAATCCCGGCCCATATATCACGTGCACAAGGAAGACCGAAAGCGCGCCTGCGAAAACTCGCCACGTTTTGACTTGTACCTTCACGAAGGAGGTCAATTCCAGCCGCAGCGCAACTCGTCTTGAGACATCTCGATGCTCGCAGCGCATCGAATCGCAGAACGTGGGGTGGCTACAGACGCTGCAACTCTCGGCCAGGCCAAAGAGTTGGCCAAATTCAGTCGTCAGGCGTCTGGAAACGGCCGTTGACTGCCGACGCAAGGGCAACGCATGATCAAAAATCGCGAATGATCAGTCTCAGCAGACGGGGTGCGCGTGGTTTTTCAGGTCACTCCCATGTCGCTCATGGTGGCCGCTCTCTTCTTCCATCAGCTCAATCGGCTCTGGGAGTATGGATTTTCAGGTGTAGGCCACCACTACGCCCCAGTATTCGGGGTCAGGCTGCCTCGCCGGTCGGCGACCGCCGGCCAGTTGCTGGCCTTGCCGCTGGCCCTGCTCATTGCGCTGACAGTGCCTTCTTTCGTCGGGCGCACCATCGTGGTCGCGTTGATCTCCTTTTGGATGCTCGCGACGCACATGAGGCTGTCGGATCACTGTTGGCTTGGGGCGGTGACGGTGGCCGCCATAGCGTTCACCCCCACTCGCCTCCATCCCCTTGTCGCACAGGACCTGCTCGTCGGCCTCTATCTGACGGCGGCATTGTTCAAGGTCAATGACGAGTACTTGTTCTCGGAACGCAGTGCTGGCCGTGTCGTCACCGCGCACTACTTCCGGCTGGTCGGCCTGCCGGATTTCCCAAGGATCCAGAAGGCGGTACCCGTCGTGGTGATCGCCGCCGAGCTCGTGACAGGTCTCCTGGTGTGCGTGTCCGGGTCAGAAAGCTGGGCTTTGTGGCTGGCGATCCTGATGCACCTCGCCTTCGGGGTTTCGGGCAACTTCCCCTTCTCGGTCGTTGCTCTGGTTCTGTGGGTGACCATGCTCTCGCCCAGCGGGCAGATCGCAGTCACCGGTATCCCAAAGGAACTGCTGGGCGCAGCAATCTTCGTCGGCCTCCTCGCTCTGGCCGGTGGGCGGACCGCGGCCGGTCACCGCTCGGCAAGCTGGCTGTTCAAGGACTTCTACCAAGGGGCGGCCTACGGAGTTCTGTGCGCGATGGCGGTGCTGTCTCCTGCGGACGTAGTCGCCGCTGCCGTCGGTGGGGGACTTCTTGTCCACGCCCTGATCGGGGTGGCGTTTTGTGTGAACTTCCTGCTGGTGGTGGCGGGCGTGAAGCTCGAGTGGAGTTTCGCAATGTTCACCAGCCTGCGCCCCTTCGGCCGCTCCTGGCTGGAACGCCACCAGATGAGAGACGGGCCTCGCTACTACGCACTCACGCTCCCCCCTCGGATACCGAGGTCACTGCTGGGCGAGGTCGATCCCGTGTTCGTCTATCTGGCAACGCGGGACGAGAACGTCGTGCACGAAGGTGTCGTATACCACCTGGAAGCAGTGGCGAGGAGGCACAACGTCACGTTTGCGCCTCAGGTCATGCGCATCGGCTCTGAGGGCCGTGCCCTTGTTCCGGCCGCACCGTCGCAACCCGCGCCTCGCCGACGCTTCCTCGACTACCCGGCCGTGGTTCCAAAGAGTCTGGATCGCCGTTACCTCGCCTGAGGAAATGGCGTAGCACCGCTCCTGCCGCCCGACCGGCCCATGGCGCCAGGTGCGCATTCTGGAGTGGGTCCTCAGCCTCACCGCCTGCCACGACGGCACCCCTGCACGATCACGTCCTTGCACCCAGAGCACTGACCAGGACTCGTCCAGTCCCCCGCTGATCGTCCTCACGAAATGTGTGCCAGAACCGTCAACCGACAGCGTTTGTTCGTGGGTTCCGGCGGCGTTTAGTGATCATCGGCACTCTGGATGTTCACGGGAAACAGCGGCAGCACCTT
>NZ_JOBX01000081.1:0-26799 GCF_000720645.1 Streptomyces sp. NRRL S-378 | reverse complement strand
AGACGGCATACGAGATTGCCTCTTGTCTCGTGGGCTCGGAGATGTGTATAAGAGACAGCCCCCGCACCACCGCCGCGCCTTCCGGCTCCCGCCCCCGCACCACCGCCACGCCTTCCGGCTCCCGCACCCGCACCACCGCCGCGCCTTACGTCCCCCGTCCCCCGTCCCCGTCCCGCGTCCCCCGTCCCTGTCCCGCGTCCTCCGTCCCCGTCCTGTTCCCGCCCCGCCCCGTTGTCGGTGGGGCGGCGTAGCGTCGGGTGGGTGAAGGCGCTGAGGATCATTGCCGGGGACGCGACGAGTCCGCAGGCCAAGGGGCCGAAGGTCATCGCCCATGTCTGCAACGACATCGGCGGGTGGGGGAAGGGCTTCGTGCTGGCCGTTTCGAAGCGGTGGACGGAGCCGGAGGCTGCGTACCGGGCCTGGCACCGGGGGCGCAGCGGGAACGACTTCGGGTTGGGCGCCGTGCAGTTGGTGCGGGTGAAGCCCGACGTGTGGGTGGCGAACATGGTCGGGCAGCGCGGCGTGCGCACCGGGAGCGGGGGGCCGCCGATCCGCTACGACGCCCTGGAGCGCTGTCTGGCCGTGCTCGCCGGGCATGCCGTCGAGCTGGGGGCGAGCGTGCACATGCCGAGGATCGGCTGCGGGCTCGCGGGCGGTTCCTGGGCGCGGGTCGAGCCGCTCATCACCGGCGCGCTGTGCGAGCGCGGCGTGGACGTGACCGTCTACGACCGGGGGTGAGCCGCCGCCTGCCCGCTCCGGCAGGGGCCGGGCGGGCCGGCCGGCTCAGTGGCCGGGGAGGCGTTCCAGGATCACCAGGGGGATCTCGCGGGGGCGGGCGGCCGCCTGGTCGTCCTCGAAGGGCGGCCACAGGGCGGTCATCATCTCCCAGTACACCTCCCGTTCCGTCGCGGTCGCCGTGTGCGCCGTCGCCTCGACGGTGGCGGCGCCGACCTGGAGGCGGACCTCCGGGTGGGCGGTGAGGTTGCGGTACCAGCGGGGGTGGTCCGGGGCGCCGTCGGCGGAAGCCACGACGAGGAACCGGCCGGCGTCCTCGCCGTAGATCAGCGGAGTGCGTACCGTGTTGCCGGTGGCGCGGTCGAGCGTGGTCAGCAGCAGCGTGGGGACTCCGTGCCAGAGGTGCCCGTCGGCGCCGGCGGTGCTCACGTAGGCGCGGACGTGGTCGAGCCGTGGGCCGGGTCGCGGGTCCGTGGGGTGGTCCCAGTCGACTTCGAGTGTGTGCATTTACCTGTCCTTAGGGTTGTGGCCCCCTGGCGGCTAACGAGCATTAACGATTCTGGATGCGTACGACCCGTAGCGCACGTCTATAGGTCTGGACCAAGCTCTTCGTATGGATCTGGAGCTGAGGCATCTCAAGATCGTCAGGGCCGTCGCCGATGCCGGGAGCCTGACCCGGGCCGCCACTGCCCTCGGTCTGGCGCAGCCCGCGCTCAGTGCGCAGCTGAAGCGGGTCGAGCGGGCGCTGGGCGGCACGCTGTTCGTGCGCGGGCGGGAGGGCGTACGGGCCACCGCGCTCGGGGAACTGGTGCTGGAACGGGCGAGAGTGCTGCTGCCCGCGGTGTGCGAGCTCCAGGAGGAGGCCCAGCGGTTCGCCCGGCAGGGGGCGCACGGCTACCGGCTGGGCGGAACGCACGGTCCGCTGCTCGGCGGTCTCGTGGACCGGCTCGCCCGCGAGGAGCCGGTGGTGCCGGTGACGACCTACACGTCCTGGTCGGAGAAGGAGGTGGCCGGGAGTGTCGCCGACGGCCGCCTGGACTTCGCGCTGGTCGGGGTCTGCGGGGAGAGCGCGCCGCCCGAACCGGGGCGGCTCGCCTGGATGGAGGTGGCCCGTGACCCGGTGCACGTGATGCTCGCCGAGGACCACCCGCTGGCCCTGGCCCGGGGCCCGCGCGAGGAGATCGAGCTGGCCGAGCTGGCCGCCGAGGCGTGGACGGACGTCCCCGGCGACGGGTGTTTCGGCGACTGCTTCGCCGCGGCGTGCGTGCGGTCGGGGTTCGCGCCCGCCTGCGTCTACGAGACCGACACCGCCTCGTGCGTGCACCTGGTGCAGGTGGGGCGGGCCGTGGGGTTGTGCCGGGCCACCTTCCCGGCGACCCCGGGGGTGGTCATCCGGCCGCTCGCCGGGACCCCGCTGGTGTGGCGGCACGTACTGGGGTGGCATCCCGCCGCGCGGGTCGCTGCCCGGGCCGCGGGGGTGCTGGACCATGCGAGGGCCGCGCATGCGGAGGCGCTGGGGCGGTCGGCCGCCGAGGCCGGAGCGGTGGCCCTGCGGGCGGCTGCGGTGCGGTCGCCCGCGGCTTAGCCGCGCTGCGGCCGAAAGATCGGGGCTCCGCCCCTGATCCTGCCCCTCCCGCCCCTGATCCCGCCCCTCCCGCCCCTGAAACGCCGGCGGGGCCGGGATGTGCGGCGGAGCTGGAAGGTCGGGGTTCCGCCCCGGGCCCCGCCTCGGACGGCGGCGGGGCGTGGGGGTGCCCCCGGCGGGGCCGGGGGCGGAGTGGGGCAGCCCTCGGGCCACCTGCAGTGGCTACGGCAGGTAGCGCTCGATGACCTGCGGACCCTCCTTCTCGATCAGCTTCCGGGCCTTCTCGACCCGCTCCGGAGTCGGGTCGTGGCCTGTCGCCATCACGAGGTCCTCGGGGTCGTACGGTCGTTCCCCGCCCGTGAAGAGCCGGTCCGACCGCGTGGGCTGCTCGTCGGGTTCACTGACCATCGCGTACCTCCTACGTCGTCCCCTGGCCCCATACTCCGGCCGCCGCCCCATGAACGCACGTCGGCCGCAGCGCGGCCGTGGGCATAACACCGGGAGAGGGGCCAACCGGCAGCTCCCGCGGGCTGGTTCGGATTTCTACGGTTTCCGCAGACCCCCCACCGGAAACCGAGGAGATCCCCCATGCTCAAGCGACACGCCCGCGCGGCGTGTACCGCCCTGGCCGCCGCCGGGCTGCTGCTGGCCGGGACGGGCGGCGCCATCGCCGACCCCGCCCCCGCAGTGCCCTCGGCGGCAGCCACCCTCCGCACCTCCGACGCGTCCCCCGAGCTGCTGGCCGCCATGCAGCGCGACCTCGGCCTGACCCCCACGCAGGCCAAGGCGCGTCTCGTGCACGAGGCCGAGGCCGGTGCCACCGCCGCCCGCCTCCGGGACCGGCTCGGCGCCGCCTTCGCCGGGGCCTGGGTGGACGGTGCCGACGCCGCCGTGCTCACCGTGGCGACCACCCGGGCCGCCGACGCCGCCGCGATACGGGCCACCGGCGCCCGCGCGAAGCTGGTCAGCCGTACCCTGGCCGACCTCGACGGCGTCAAGGCCGCGCTGGACCGGGCCGCCGGCGCCGCGACCCCCGTCCGCTACGTCGACCCGCGCTCCAACACCCTCGTCGTCGAGGAGACCGAGGCGGGCGCGGCCGCCCGGCTGCTCTCCGCGACCGGCACCGACCCGGTGCTGGTCACGGTGGTCCGCACGGCTGAGCCCCCGCGTCCCCTGTACGACCTGCGCGGCGGCGACGCGTACTACATGAACGGCAGCGGCCGCTGCTCGGTCGGCTTCCCCGTGACCAAGGGGACCGTGAACGGCTTCGCCACCGCCGGGCACTGCGGGCGCGCCGGGACCACCACCACCGGGTTCAACCAGGTCGCCCAGGGCTCCTTCCAGGCGTCCGTCTTCCCCGGCAACGACATGGCCTGGGTGGCCGCGAACACCAGCTGGACCTCGACCCCGTACGTGAAGGGCAGCGGGGGCGCGAACGTGCAGGTCGCCGGCTCGGTGCTGCAGCCGGTCGGGGCCTCGGTGTGCCGGTCCGGCTCGACCACCGGATGGCACTGCGGCACGATCCAGCAGCACAACACCAGCGTCACCTACCCCGAGGGCACCATCTCCGGCGTGACCCGTACGACGGTCTGTGCCGAACCGGGCGACTCCGGCGGCTCCTACATCTCCGGGAGCCAGGCCCAGGGCGTGACCTCGGGCGGCTCCGGCAACTGCTCCAGCGGCGGAACGACCTTCTTCCAGCCGCTGAACCCGATCCTGTCGGCGTACGGGCTGACCCTGAAGGTCACGGGATCCGACCCGGGCCCCGGCCCCGGTCCCGGTGAGCCCGAGCCGGGCGGCACCTGGAAGGCCGGAACCGTCTACGCGGCCGGTGCCACCGTCACGTACGGCGGCTCGACCTACCGCTGCATCCAGGGGCACCAGGCGCAGCCCGGCTGGGAGCCGCCGAACGTCCCGGCGCTCTGGCAGCGGGTCTGACGGACCGGCGGACCGCGCGAAGCCGGGAACCGGTGCCGTGACTGCCAAGGGGGGAGTCACGGCACCTCGCCCGTTTCCCGTTCGCCTCCGGGTGTCAGACGAGGACCGCGGCCAGTGTGCCGAGCGCACCGAAGACGGCCAGCAGGCCGCAGATCACCAGGTTCACCGTCCGGTGTTCCCAGAAGACCGCGACGAACTCCCGGATGGTGGCGCTCGGCCAGTAGTACTTCGCGGTGGGGGAGCCCAGTACCTGCCCGTTGACGCCGGTCTTGCGCGCCAGCATCGCGGCCCGGAAGGCGTGGAAGTTGTTGGTGACCACCACGCACCGGTAGGCCGGATCGTGCGCCTCCATGATCTCCCGGCTGAAGCGCATGTTCTCCTCGGTCGTCGTGGACCGGTCCTCCAGCACGATGTGCTCCGCCGGAACGCCCTCCGCGATCAGCCAGTCCGCCATCGCCCGGGCCTCCGCGACCTTCTCGTCCGAGCCCTTGCCGCCCGAGACGAGCAGCACCGGCGGCCTGCCGCTCCGGGCCAGCTGGCTCTCGTAGATCTGCTGCCCCTTGCGCAGGCGCGACGCCAGCAGCGGCGGCACACGGTCCCCGCCGACCAGGCCCGAGCCCAGCATGACCACGTGGTGGACGTCGCCGCGCACCTTGATCCGGCCGTAGAAGAAGGCGTAGCCGAGGAAGCAGAAGAAGACGAAGGAGACGTAGCCGGCGACGACGGTGAGGGTGCCCGCGATGCCGCCCAGGACGGGGGAGCCGACCACGGCGACCAGGATCAGCAGGGCGATCAGGGCGAAGATCGCGAGGCCCGCCAGCATCGACAGCAGGTTGGCCGGGCGGAAGCCCTCCTTGCGGATCATGGTCATGCCGTTGCGGACGAGGAAGACGCCCAGCGCCAGGATGCCCAACGCGGGGGAGGCGAAGGCGAGTACGGAGACCGTGACCGCGGCCCAGAGGGGCAGCTTGGCCACTTGGAGGAAGAGGGCCGAAAAGGCGGTGAGGAAGGTCAGTCCCAGGAGCACGGCATTGCTGAAGCGGCGCCGGTCCTGCCGGACGCTTATGCAGAACGCGAGGAAGAGCAGGGCGGCGAGGGCGAAGGCGACCATGGCGCCATCGTAGGTGCCGGATTCACCGGCGACCGCGCTCGGTTCGGCGCACCGACCGCCCGGCCAGCACCTGGGTCCGGCGCCCGTCGCGCATCACGAACCGTCCGTCGATCAGGACGTGCGGGATCCCGGCGGGCGGCGTGCGGGGCCGTTCGTACGTGGAGCCGGCCGCGACCGTGTCCGGGTCGAAGAGGACGAGGTCGGCGCGGTGTCCCACGCGGACCAGGCCCCGGTCGGGCAGCCGCAGCCGCGCGGCGGGGCGGCCGGACAGGTGGGCGACGCACTCCTCCAAGGAGAGCAGACCGAGTTCACGGACGTAGTGGCCGAGGTAGTGCGGGAAGGTGCCGTAGGCCCGCGGGTGCGGTTTCGCGCCCTGCAGGATGCCGTCGGAGCCGCCGGTGTGGGCGCGGTGGCGCATGATCGCCCGGACGTTCTCCTCGTGGCCCACGTGCTGCAGGACCGTCGGCGCGAGCCGGTCGCCGATCAGGAGCCGGCGGGCGGTGTCCCAGCCGTCCAGGCGGGTGCCGACGTGGCCGGCGTACGCGGGATCGGCGACGCCCGAGATCTCGATCGTCGACCAGTCGACGGGGACGCCGTGGCAGCCGTCCGCCCCCTCCTGCTCCAGGACGTGGCGGATCCGCCGGGCCTGATCGTCGTCGCGCAGCCGGGCGAGGACCGCCTGCGGGCCGCCCTCGTTCGCCCAGCTGGGCAGCAGCGCGACGAGGGTGGTGCAGCCGGGGGTGTACGGGTAGCTGTCCAGCGTGATGTCGGCGCCCCCGTCCAGGGCCGCGTCGAGGAGGGCGAGCAGTTCGGGGGCGCGGCCCTCGTTCTCACCGAAGTTCATGGTGGCGTGCGCGAGGTGCAGGGCGCAGCCGGCCCGCCGGGTCAGGTCCACCATCTCGGCGTAGGCGGTGAGGGCGCCACGGCCGTAACTGCGGTGGTGGGGGCAGTAGTAGCCGCCGTAGTGGGCCACTACCCGGCACAGTTCGGTCAGTTCGGTCCCGGAGGCGTACATGCCGGGGGTGTAGGTGAGCCCGGAGGACATGCCGACGGCGCCCTGGGCGAGGCCGTCGGCGACGAGCCGCCGCATCCGGTCCAGCTCGGCCGCGGTCGCCGGGCGGTCGTCCCAGCCGACGGCGTGGGCGCGGACGGTGCCCTGGGGGACGAGGTAGGCGGCGTTGACGGCCACGCCCTCGCCGCCGAAGCCGCGGTCCAGCCGGTCGAGGTACTCGCCGACCGTGCGCCAGTCGAAGTCGACGTCGTCGCCGGGACCGTTCCAGCCGGCGATCGCGGCGCGTACCGCGTCGAGGGTCCGGTCGTCGACGGGAGCGTACGACAGGCCGTCCTGGCCGAGGACTTCGAGGGTCACGCCCTGCGCGGCCTTCGCGCTGTGGTCCGGGTCGCGGAGCAGGGCCAGGTCGCTGTGGGCGTGCATGTCCACGAAGCCGGGGGCCAGGGCGAGACCGTGCGCGTCGACGGTCTCGCGGCCCCCGGACAGCCTGCCGACGGCGGCGATCCGGCCTTCGTGGACGCCGACGTCGGCGGTGTACGAGGGGCCGCCCGTGCCGTCGACGACGCGGGCACCCCGGACGACCAGGTCCACGGCCGGGTCTAGAAGAAGGTGCGGACGTAGTCGGTGACGGTGCCGTCGTCCTCCACGACCGGGATCAGCGGCCACTTCTCGAAGATGGTGCAGGGGTGGGCCATGCCGAGGGAGACCCAGTCGCCGACCTCCAGCGGGGTGGCGTCGGCGTCCGTTTCGATCCAGGCGTGCTGGTCGGACAGCTTGGTCACCCGGATGCCGGTCGCGGTGCGTTCGACGCCGTCGCGGGCGCTGCGCACGGCGAGTACCTGGGGCAGGCCGAGGTCGTAGGCGATGTCGCGCTTGCCGGCGTTGACGAAGGCCTGGCCGGGCGTGGGCCGGGAGACGACCTGGGTCCACAGCCGGAAGGCGGGGAGCAGGCCGCCCTCCTCGGGGACGCGGTTGAAGGGGGTCAGGCCCGAGTACCACCCGTGGTCGTGGGAGACGTACGCGCCGGAGCGCAGCAGCGGCAGGACGGGCAGCGACAGCTGCGGGATCTCGGCGAAGACCTCGGCGACGGCGTCGAACCATTCGCTGCCGCCCGCGCTGACGATGACCTCGTCCAGGCCGGTGCCGGTGAAGAGGCCCTGTTTGTCGAGATCGGCGGCGAGCGCGGTGAGGCGGCGCAGCCAGGAGCGGACGGTGTCGGCGTCGGCACCGGGCATGGTGGCCTCGTAGCCGGCCACACCCGCCAGGCGCAGGGCGGGGGACGCGGCGACGGCCTCGGCGACGGCCTGGCATTCGGCGTCGGTACGGATCCCCGTGCGCCCCTCGGCGCCGGCACCGAGCTCGAGGACGACGTCGAGGGTGGCGCCGTGGCCCTGCAGGGCGGCGTCCATCAGCTCGACCCCGCGGACGGAGTCGACGTAGCAGACGAACCGGAAGCCGGGGTCGGCGGCGAGCTCGTCGGCGACCCAGCGGAGGGCGGGAGCGTCGACCAGCTCGTTGGCCAGGAAGATCGTCCGGATGCCGAAGGCGCGGCAGACGCGGGCCTGGTGGGGCATCGCGACGGTGATGCCCCACGCGCCGTGGTCCAGCTGGCGGCGGAAGAGCTGCGGGGCCATGCAGGTCTTGCCGTGCGGGGCGAAGGCGAGGTCGTGGCGGGCGGCGTAGGTGCCGAGGGCGGCGAGGTTGTGTTCCAGCGCGTCCGCGTCGAGGGTCAGGACGGGGGTGGTGAACCCGCCGGTGTGCAGGTCCCGGCGCTGGGCGGCGAGCTGCCCGACGGTGAGGCCGTCGGTCTGGGCGTCCGGGGGGAGTCCCTTGAACCGGTGGTCCACCGGCTCGTCGGCGAGGTCCTTGACGGGGTCGCTGGCGCTGGCCATGCGGATGCCTCCCGGGTGTGTTGCGTCGGCTGCAACGGTCGTTGCGTGTGCCACTGCATGCTGTCTAACATCCCCGGTGACGGTGGGTCAACGTGGCCCCGTTCGGCGCCGCTGCGGGGCTCGCCCCGAGGGTCACGGAGGGACGGCGGATGAGCCAGTCGGTGGAAAGGGCACTCGGCATCCTGCCGTTGCTCGCGAGGGGGCCCGCCGGCCTCGGGGCGGTCGCCGACGAGCTCGGCGTCCACAAGAGCACCGCGCTGCGCCTCCTGCGCACCCTGAACGAACGCGGGTTCGTCTACCGCTGCCCCGACGGCCGCTACTGCCTGGGCGCACGGCTCTTCGCGCTCGCCGCCGAGGCCATCGAGAACCTCGACGTGCGCGAGGTCGCCCGCCCCCATCTGGCCGAGCTGAACCGGGCCACCGGGCACACCGTTCACCTCGCCCTGCACCAGGACGACGAGGTCGTGTACGTCGACAAGGTCGACAGCCGCTACCCGGTGCGCATGTACTCCCGTATCGGAAGGCCCGTGCCCCTCACCGTCGCCGCCGTCGCCAAGCTGCTCCTCGCCGATCTCCCCGAGGCCGAACGCCGGGCCCTGGCCCACCGCATCGACTACCCGCGCTACACCGCCCGCTCCACCCCGGACGCCGAGGCCTTCCTGCGCGAACTGGACCTGGTGCGCGCGCAGGGCTGGGCCACCGACCTCGGCGGCCACGAGGAATCGATCAACTGTCTGGGCGCGCCCGTGCGCGGTCCCGACGGGCGGGTCGTCGCCGCGCTGTCCGTCTCAGCGCCCGGCGTGGTCGTCACGGCGGAGGGGCTGCTCGAACTGCTGCCGCAGGTACTGCGCACCGCCGGTGCCATCAGCCAGGACTATTCAGGAGTACAGGAGACAGCGTGACCGAGAAGACCGCCATCGCCCCCGCCACCCACACCGTCCCGCCCGCGAGGTTCTCGCACGGCGTGCGCAAGGGGAACATCCTGCAGGTCGCCGGCCAGGTCGGTTTCCTCCCGCACGTCGAGGGGCGGCCGCCGACCCCGGCGGGGCCGACGCTGCGCGAGCAGACCCTGCAGACGCTGGAGAACGTCCGCTCGGTCCTGGAGGCCGGCGGCGCCGGCTGGGACGACGTCATGATGATCCGCGTCTACCTCACGGACACGGCGCACTTCGCCGAGATGAACGGCATCTACAACGCCTACTTCGAGGAGCAGGGTCTGAAGGAGGCGCCGGCTGCCCGCACCACCGTGTACGTGGGCCTGCCGGACGGGCTGCTCATCGAGATCGACGCCCTCGCCGTCCTCGGTTGACGCCGTGACGCCGTGACGCCGTGACGCCCTGACAGGCAGGACGTCACGGCGTGCCGGACGCCCCGCCGCAGGGGAGGGGGACGCCCCCTGGCGGCGGGGCGCCCCCGGTTCAGGTGCCCGCCTCGACCACTACGAGCAGTACTGGGCCTCCTTGCCGATCGAGCGGTACATGCAGTCCGCGTTCTCCAGCAGCTGGAGCACCGCGTCCTTGTTGCGGGCGGTCTCGCGGTCGATCACCTCGTCCGGCGGGTAGAAGCCGCCGCCGCCGCTCTCCGGGTACATCTCGAAGGTGTAGGAGAAGATCTTCTGGTTGCCCCACAGCCAGTCGTCGATCGTCCCGTCCGTGATGTACAGGTCGCTCGCCTGCTCCGGCGTGTAGCCGTTGCTGGCCGCCATGCTCGTGCCGATCTTCTTGTAGACGGCGAGGTCGTCGGCGGTGAGGCCCGGGGCGGTGTCGTTGTAGGTGTAGCCGAAGGGCCACAGCACGAGCTCGCTGTAGGTGTGGAAGTCGATCGCGGCCTTGATCTGCTGCTTGCCGCCGACCACCCGGCTGCGCACGAAGTCCGAGACGGCCTTCACCTCGGGCGCCGACTCGGCGGCCGCGCCCCGGTAGGTCTCGGAGCTCTTGCTGCTGCTGGAGCCGCCGCAGCAGCCCCACTTGTAGTTCCAGTTCCGGTTCTCGTCGGTGCCGACGTAGGAGGATCCGGAGTTCGGCTGCCGGTTCTTGCGCCAGGAGCGGTAGGAGCCGGTGGCGATGTCGTACTCGCCGCCGTCCGGGTTGAGGTCCGGGACGATCCAGATCTCGCGGCCGTTGACGGCGTTGGCCACCCGGGAGTCGGTGCCGTACTTGGAGGTGAACTCCTTGAGCAGGTACAGCGCCATCTCGACGGTCAGGTGTTCGCGGGCGTGCTGGTGCGCGGTGAAGAGCACCTCGGGCTCGGACTCGTCGGTCGCGACGTTGTCGCTGATCTTGATGGCGAGGAGGTCCCGGCCCTGGTACGACTTCCCGATCACCCGCTTGGACGCGATCGCCGGGTACTGCGCGACGAGCTGGTTGATCTCGGCCGTCGCCTCGGCGTAGTTGTGGTATTTGGAGTCCGCCGAGGGGAAGTCCATCGGGCTCGCCGCGATGCCGGGCATCGAGCGGTCCGGGGGGCCGGGCAGGGCGGTCAGCTTGTAGCCGAGCTCCCTCAGCTTCTTGGCCTGCATGGTGTCGGCGCTGACCACGACCGTGTGGTCGTCCACCTCGTCGATCGAGACACCCGTGCCGAGCAGGGCGGTGCGGTCGGCGACGGTGGAGGGGCCGTGGATCCGGTACTGGACGATGGCCTCGTCCTGGGTGGCGGTGGAGGGGCTGGGCGGTGGCGATGCCGTCGCGCTCATGCCGTAGGCGGGTGCGCCGAGCGCGAGCGCCAGCAGGGCCGCCGTCAGGCCGGCCCTCCGACGGGTATGGAGCCGCATGCGTTCTCCTGGGTGGGGAGTGTGGGGGTAGCCGTGCGGACGCGCTCAGCGTCCTCTCGTGGCATGTCCCGGTCAAGGACCTCGGCCGTCGGCCGAACCGTTCCGGCCACCCCCACACGTCTACCGCCTACGGCAGCCCGTGGACCTTGGGACCCACCGAGTTCGACCAAGCACTACCCGCCTTGGCGTCCCAGTTGGTGGACCAGGTCATCGCACCGCGCAGCCCCGGGTAGGTCTTCGACGGCTTGAAGGATCCGCAGTTCGTGCCGCGGGTCAGGCAGTCCAGGGCGTTGTTCACGATGGTCGGGGAGACGTAGCCGCTGCCCGCGCCGCTGGGGGAGGCCGGGACGCCGATGCCCACCTGGGAGGCGTCGAGGCCGCCCTCCAGCTGGATGCAGGCCAGCGCGGTGAGGAAGTCCACCGAGCCCTGGGAGTAGACCTTGCCGTCGCAGCCGTTCATCGAGCCGCTGTTGTAGTACTGCATGTTGACGACGGTGAGGATGTCCTTGATGTTGAGCGCCGTCTTGAAGTAGCCGCCCTGCGTGGACTGCATGTCGATCGTCTGCGGGGCCATGGTGATGACGAGCGAGGGGCCCGCCTTCGCGGACAGGGCGCGCAACGCCTGCGTCATGTAGGTGGGGTTGAGGCCGTTCTCCAGGTCGATGTCGATGCCGGTGAAGCCGTACTCCTGCATCAGGGCGTACGCGGAGTTCGCGAGGTTGGTCGCGGAGGCCGAGTCGTTCACCGTGATGGTCCCCTTCTCGCCGCCGATGGAGAGGATGACCGACTTCCCGGCCGCCTTCTTCGCGGCGATGTCGGCCTTGAACTGGGCGACCGTGTAGCCGCCGAGGCCGGCCGAGTCGAGGTTGAAGGTGATGGCGCCGGGCGTGGCGGTGGCGTCGGCGAAGGAGACGGCGATGATGTCGTACTGCGCGGAGACATCGGAGATCTTCTGGACGGTCGCGCCGTTGTTGAAGTTCTGCCAGTAGCCGGTCAGGGCGTGCTTGGGGACCGCCGGGTTGCCCGGGTTGCCGCCGCCGGTCGTGGTCCCGGTCACCGGTGCGGACTTCGGACCCTCGCCCGTCGCGTTGTACGCGCTCACCTGGAAGGAGTACGAGGTGGCGGGTGTCAGCCCGGTGATGGCGGCGGAGGTCCCGGTCACGGTCTGCACGCGGCTGCCGTCCTGGTAGACGTGGTAGCCGGCCGCTCCGCCGACGGCGTTCCAGGCAAGGGTGAGGCCGTTCGCGCTCTGGCCGGAAACGGCGGTCCCGGCCGGTGCGCCCGGGATGCCCGGGCCGGGGTCGGTGCCCCCGCCGCCGTCCGGGCCGAAGACGCTGAAGTCGTCGACGACGTAGGCCGGCTGGCCGTACCAGCCGTGGGTGTAGACGGTCACCTGGGTGGTGGAGGGGCCGGTGGTGAAGGTGGTGGACAGCTTCTGCCAGCCGCCGCCCGAGCCGGGGGTCCAGGTGGAGACGTCCTGCGTGCCGGTCCCGGTCGCGCCGAGGTAGACGTAGCTGCCCTGCACCTGCGTGCTCAGGGTGTACGTCGAGTTCGGCTTGACCGTGACGGTCTGGCTGCAGCGGGCGTTGTCGGATCCGGCCGGTGTGGCCTTCAGGGCGCCGGCTCCGGCGTACACGGGCGAGGAGACGGCGGCGCCGCTCCCGCCGGAACAGGACCAGTGGGCCAGACCCGACTCGAAGCCGCCGTTGCGGGCGACGTTGACGTCCGCGGCCTGCGCGGTGCCGGTGGCGAGGGCCGTCAGCGCCCCGGCGGCGACGGTGACGGCGAGCGGGAGGGAGAGGGAGCGTATGCGGTTCACGTGGGCTCCGTGGGGGGAGGTGGGGTGGTGAGGGGAGAGCCGGGCCGTGCGGGGCGGGGCCGACTCGCGGCGTGCGCTGCCAAGTTGGTCCAGACCAATCCTCGTGTCAAGAGTCTTCGCAAAGTGGCTTGAAATGGCTCAATGCGCGATCCCTGTTGTCCGGGTTTCCCGTCACCTGTGACCGCTGCCTTACGCACGGGAATCACCAAGCCCCTGACCTGCCCGGGGTGACGCGGTTATGGTGCTGGGGCAAGGGGGGATGGACGACGGCCGTCCGCGGTCGCGCACCGGTGCGCGCACGCGACGCGGCTGCGAGGCGTCCCCGTCGAGCGCGCGAGAGTCCGGGCGTACGGGGAAACGTGGGGGAACGGGGGAATTCGCGTGCCGACCGCCATCGCTGTCACCAGCGCCGATCTGGTGCTTCCGGCCCCTGACCGGCACACGCCCGGGGCCGCCCTGCTGCACCCGCCCGAACAGCACGATCTGGAGGCCGCGCTCGCCGGCACCAGCGCCCTGCTGGAACGGCACGGCCACCTCGTGGCCCTCGTGCCGCCCTGGCTCCCGCGCCCCACCGTCCAGCGGCTGCACACCGTCCGGGCCATCCTGGAAACCGACCGGATCGCGCTGCTCGACATCGATCTGCCGCCGCTGGGAACGGCCCTGCTGGCCCGTCAGCTGCGTCAGCTGAGCGTCTGCGACTTCAGCCCCGGAATCATCGCCTCCGCGGCCCGGCTGCTGTCCCACTACATCTACGCCGGCGCCCTGCTCGGCTCGGTCGCCAAACTCGACCGGGTCCGCGTGCCCGTCGGGCTCGGGGCGCACGCCCGGTCCTGGTCGCCGGGCGCACAGTTCGCCGTACTCGCCCACCCGAGACCGCACCTCGCCAGGCTGGGATCCACCGGCGGCGGACGCGGCGGGGCGCACGGGGGCCGGGGCGGCTCCCCGGGCGGTGCCCAGGCCGCGGCGGCGGTCCTGCCCGCCGGCCCCGACTTCGCCACGCACCTCACGTTCGCGCGCGGCCAGCTCACCTCCGACTGGGTCGCCGCCGAACTCGCGCCCGCCTGGCAGGTGCAGGGCGTCATGGAGAACCCGCTGCCGGCCGCCTCACCCGCCTGGTGGGGCACCCCCAAGCTCGTCGAGTTCACCGCCGGCATCCCCGACCTGTCCGTGCTCTACCAACTGGTCGCCTCGGTCCGCCGCGAGCAGTGCCGCTGGTGCGGCCTCGAACTCATCGGTGACCGCTGCGGCTTCTGCGCCGCCCCGCTCGCCGCCCCGCCGCCGTCCGCGGCGGCGCCGGCGGGCACCGGCCGCTCGAGACCCTGACCGACCACCGAACGTACGGATGAAGAAAGAACGGCGAGGTAGTACGGCCTATGAACTCACGCCAGCGCCGCGGCGTCATTCTGCTGCTCCTGTCGGTCCTCTGCGCCCTGGGGGCCTTCGCCGGAGTCCTCGTGGTGATCGGCGACGTCAACTCCAAGGTCGGCTCCGAGGTCGTCGCCTACCGCGCCAAGGCCGACATAGCGCCGTACAGCCCCCTGGGGGCGGGCCAGTTCGAGGAGGTCAGGATCCCCGAGCGGTGGCTGTCCGCCACCGCCGTCACCGACCTCGGAGCACTCAAGGACAAGATCGCGCTCACCACCCTGAAGAAGGGCTCGCTGCTGCAGGCGGACATGTTCGTCGACCGGCCGCAGCTCCAGCCCGGTGAGCAGGAGATCGCCATCATGATCGACGCGGCGACCGGCGTGGCCGGGAAGATCACCTCCGGCGCCAAGGTCAACATCATCGCCACCTTCAAGGGCGCCAAGGACACCGAACCCTCCCGTTCGGTGATCATCGTGGCCGACGCCCGGGTCCTGAACGTCGGCAAGCTCACCGCCCTGGAGAAGGACGGCGACCGCAAGGGCCCCTCCGAGGCCGTCCCGATCACCTTCGCCCTCAGCACCAAGGACACCCAGCGCGTCGCGTACGCCGAGTCCTTCGCGGAGCACGTGCGCCTGGCCCTCGTCGCCCCCGGCACCGACTCCGCGCCCGCCGCCGGCGACCGTACGTACACCCTCGACGGGGACAGGTGAGGCCCGGATGACCACGCGAATCCTCCCCGCGGTCGGCGACCCGGACGCCGCGCGCATCTTCTCCACCCTGCTCAGCCAGCTCCCGTCGGCGGAGCCCGCCACGCCCGTCCCCGACTCGACCACCCTGCTGGACACCCTCGCCCGGCTCGCCGTCGACTCCCTCGACGACCTCCCCGAGGTGGTCCTCGTCCACGAGCGGATCGGCCCGGTGCCCGCCCTGGAACTCATCCGGGAGGTCGCCCTCCGCTTCCCGGCGGTGGGCGTCGTCCTGGTCTCCTCGGACGCCGGCCCTGCGCTCTTCTCCGCCGCGATGGACTCCGGCGCCCGAGGTCTCGTCGGCCTGCCGCTGTCCTACGAGGAACTCGCCGCCCGCGTCCAGGCCGCCGCGCAGTGGTCCGTGGGCGTCCGCCGCCACCTGGGCAGGGGCGCGGCCGACACCTTCACCGGGCCGGGCGGACGCGTGGTCACGGTCACCGGGGCCAAGGGCGGCGTGGGCACGACCTTCACCGCCGTCCAGTTCGCCCTGGCCGCGGCCGCCTCGGGCCGGCGTACCGCACTGGTCGACATGGACCTCCAGGCCGGCGACGTGGGCTCGTACCTCGACGTGCAGTTCCGGCGCTCCCTCGCCGACCTCGCCGGGATCCAGGACATCTCGCCGCGGGTCCTCCAGGACGCGGTCTACGAGGACCGCACCGGGCTCGCGCTGCTGCTGGCCCCGGCCGACGGCGAACGCGGCGAGGAGGTCGACGACCGGGCCGCCCGCCACATCGTCGGCGCCCTGCGCAGCCGCTACGAGCTCGTCGTCGTCGACTGCGGGACCCAGGTGACCGGAGCCAACGCCGCCGCGGTGGAGATGGCGGACGTCGCGGTACTGGTCACCACGCCCGACGTGATCGCGGTACGGGCCGCCAAGCGCATAGTCCGCCTGTGGGAGCGGCTCCAGGTCCGCAAGGCCGAGGACACCGCGATGGTCGTCAACCGCTGGAGCAAGCACACCGAGATCCAGCCCGCCCTGATCGAGAAGATCACCAAGACCCGTGCCACCCGCACCCCCGTCCCGGCCGCCTTCAAGGAACTCCAGGCCGTGGTGGACGCGGGCCGCGTCCAGGACCTCGACAACCGCTCGACGGTCAAGCAGGCCCTGTGGGCCCTGGCCGGCGAACTCGGCCTGCTGGCCGCCCCGGACACCCCGGCGCCGGCCGCCGGCCCGCCGGGCGGCGCCCTGACCCTGCGCGCCGCGGGCACGGTCTCCCGCCTGCGCCGCGGCCGGGAGGGCTGAGGGATGCGCATGCCCGCCCGGAGAGGGGCCGGCGGAACCCGGGACGACCGGAACCGGGACCGGGGCCAGGTGGCGATCGAGTTCGTCGGCACGGTACCGCTGATCCTGCTCCTGGTGGCGGCGGTGTGGGAGTGCGTCCTGATCGGCTACGCCTTCTCCCTGGCGGGCAACGCGGCGGACGAGGCGGCCCGGGCGGGGGCGGTGCACGGGCACGCCGCGTGTGTGGCGGCGGCGAAGGAACACATCGGCGACGCCTGGGGTCCGCAGGCCGAGTGCCGGAAGTCCGGGGACATCTACCGGGCGAAGGTCACCCTCGGCATCCCGGTCTTCTTCCCCGGCCTCGACTTCGGCGAGATCGACGGCACCGGCGGCGCCGCGCTGGAGAAGGAGACCGAGTGACATGAGGCGGCGAATCCGCTCCGACCGGGGCCAAGTGGCCCTGGAGTACATCGGCTTCATACCGATCCTGCTGTTCGTCGCACTGTGCGGGATCCAGCTGGGCTGGGTCGCGTACGTCCACGAGCAGGCGGACACGGCCGCCCGCACCGCGGCGCGCGTCGAGGCGCAGCACCGGGGCAGGGGAGAGGCGGCGGGGGTGGCGGCCGTCCGGGAGGGTCTCGGCGCGCGCGTCGTCGTGAGCAGGACGGCCGACGCCGTCACGGCAGTCGCCACCATCCCCGTCCACTCGATCATCCCCGGGCTGGACCCGCACGACGCCACAGCCACGGCAGTCATGCCCGACGACGACCCCGAGGTGACCGGACCATGAGCCTGCGTTCCCGGGTCAGCACCCCCGACGACCGCCACAGCCCCCGCGAGGACGGCCGGCTGGTCTCCTCCTACCGCGCCAAGCTGCTGGAGGAGATCGACCTCGCCGAGATGTCCGCGCTCGCGCCCGCCGAGCGCCGGGCGCGCCTGGAACGCGTACTCGGGCACATCATCAGCCGCGAGGGACCCGTCCTCTCCACCGTCGAGCGCGCGCAGCTCATCCGCCGCGTCGTCGACGAGGCCCTCGGACTCGGCGTGCTCGAACCGCTCCTCGAAGACGCCTCCATCTCCGAGATCATGGTCAACGGCCCCGACCAGATCTTCGTCGAGCGGTCCGGCCGCGTCGAGCAGCTCCCCCTCCGCTTCGCCTCGCACGAGCAGCTCATGCAGACCATCGAGCGCATCGTCTCGACCGTCAACCGCCGCGTCGACGAGGCCAATCCCATGGTCGACGCACGCCTGCCGAGCGGCGAGCGCGTCAACGTCATCATCCCGCCGCTTTCCCTGACCGGCGCCACCCTCACCATCCGCCGCTTCCCGCGCGCCTTCACCCTGCACGAGATGATCGCCCTCGGCTCCCTCGACGAGCAGATGCTCCTGCTGCTGTCGGGACTGGTCCAGGCGAAGATGAACGTGATCGTCTCCGGCGCCACCGGCACGGGCAAGACCACCCTCCTCAACGCCCTCTCCGGCCTGATCCCGGAGGGCGAGCGCATCATCACCATCGAGGACTCCGCGGAGCTCCAGCTCCAGCAGGCCCACGTCATCCGTCTGGAATCACGGCCGGCGAACGTGGAGGGCAAGGGCCAGATCACCATCCGCGACCTCGTACGCAACTCCCTGCGCATGCGCCCCGACCGCATCATCGTCGGCGAGGTCCGCGGCGGCGAGACCCTCGACATGCTGCAGGCCATGTCCACCGGCCACGACGGCTCGCTGGCCACCGTGCACGCCAACAGCTCCTCGGACGCCCTCACCCGCCTGCAGACCCTGGCCTCCATGTCGGAGGTCGAGATCCCCTTCGAGGCCCTCCAGGACCAGATCAACAGCGCCGTCAACGTCATCGTCCAGCTGACGCGCTTCGGTGACGGCTCCCGCCGCATCACGGAGATCTCCATCCTCGAATCACACGGCCGCGAACCCTTCCGGATCAGCACGGTCTGCCGGTTCGTCGCCCAGCCCATGGGGCCCGACGGCCGCGTCCACGGCTTCTTCGAGTACTACCCGCTGCCGCGCCGCATCGCCGAACGCCTCTACATGAACAACCAGCCCATCCCGCAGGCCTTCGGCGTCGCACTGCCCGACGACCCCCTCACCACCCCGCACATCACACGGACCGGCCTGTGAACCCACTGATCCTCCTCACCCTCGGCATCACGCTGGTGGCCTGCGTCCTCGCGGTCGTCGGCCTCCATGCGTACGCGGCCGGGCGCGCCCAGCACGCCGCCCTCGTCGAACGCCTCTCGGCGAGCGGCGCGCCCGCGCCGCACGGGCGGGTGCGCCGTTTCCGCAAGATCGACCGCCGCCTGCGCACGACGCGGTTCGGCCGCCGGATCGAGCAGAAGCTGGCGACCACCGGCCTGGACCTCATGCCGGGCGAGTTCTTCGTCTACATGCTCGGTTCGATCGCGGGCGTCTGGCTCATCGCGTCGTCCCTCCTCGCGCCGTTCTTCGGGCCGGTGGCCGGACTCATCGGCGTCTGGGCGGCGAACGCGTTCCTGGCCTGGCAGCGGGCACGGCGTACGGAGCGCTTCATCAACCAGCTCCCCGACCTGGCCCGCATCCTCGCCAACGCCACCCAGGCCGGGCTGGCCCTGCGTACCGCCATCGGCATCGCGGCGGAGGAACTGGAAGCACCGGCGGGCGAGGAACTCGCGCGGGTCGCCGACCGGCTCGCCGTGGGCCACTCCATCGAGGAGTCCCTGGGGGAGCTCACCGAACGCCTGCCGTCGCGCGAACTCGTCGTCCTCGTCTCCACCCTCGTCCTGTCGGCCCGGGCCGGCGGCGCGATCGTGGACAGCCTGCGCAACCTGACGGTGACGCTGGAGCAGCGCAAGGAGACGCGGCGCGAGATCCGCACCCAGCTGTCCCAGGTCACGGTGACGGCCTACCTGGTCCCGGCGATCGGGCTCGGCTCGCTGCTCCTCGTCGACATGATGATGCCGGGTGCGCTGGACCGGATGACGGGTGCGTTCTTCGGGCAGACGGCGGTCCTCGTCGCGCTCGGCCTCTTCGCGCTGGGCTTCGTCCTCATCCGCCGCCTGTCGAAGATCGACGTGTGAGGGGGCGGACGGGACGATGACGGCACTCCTCCTCGCGCTCGCCGTGGCCCTTTCGGTGTTCGGCGCCTTCCACGGCATCCGCCTCTACCGGGCGGACGTGAAGCTCCCCAGCGACCTGGCCCTGGCCCTTGAGGTCGGGGCGACCCGTACGACGGCCGTCGGTTCGCTGGTCGACCGCATCGGCATCCGCTGGGCGCCGGTGGTCCTGCGCGCGATGGGCGCGAACCGGGTGGCGCGCAAGCGCCGGCAGATCGACATGGCGGGCAATCCGGCGGGTCTGACGATCGACCGGTACGCGGCCCGGCGTGCGGTGTACGGGGCCCTGGGCGCCGCGGGCGCCTTCTCCATGCTGGTCAACGGCCAGCTGGTCGCGGCCCTGCTGATGGTGGCCTTCGGCCTGTTCTGGATCGAGGTCGGCCTGTGGTCGGCCATCCGGGTCCGCCGTGACCACATCGAGCGGACGCTGCCGGACTTCCTGGACGTCCTCGCCGTGGTGGTGAGCGCGGGGCTGGGCTTCCGGCAGGCGCTGGACCGGGTGGCGGGCAAGTACGAGGGGCCGTGGGCGGACGAGATCCGCATCACGCTCCAGCAGATGGACATGGGCGTCAGCCGTCGGCAGGCCTTCGACGAGCTGCGGCGGCGCAACGACAGCGAACAGGTCGCCCAGTTCGTGACGGCCCTCCAGCAGGGCGAGGAGCTGGGCTCCCCGATCGTCGACACGCTGATCGCGATCGCCGAGGACATGCGCCGTACGGACGCCCAGAACGCCCGGCGGCGAGCGGCCCGGGCCGTGCCGAAGGCGACGTTCGCGGTGACGATGTTCATGCTGCCGGGCACGCTCATCCTTCTGGTGTGCGGCTTCGTCTACGGCGCGAACGTCGACTTCGGCGCACTGTTCGGGGGTGGCTGAGCGATGGCGCGGCTGAGCGTGCTCATCGCCGACGGGAACCCGGTCATCAGGGCGGGCCTCGCGGCCATCCTGGGCGCGGCCGTGGACATCGAGGTGACGGCCCAGGCCGCGGACGGCCGCGAGGCCCTGAGCCTGACCCGCCGGCACGCGCCGGACGTCGTCCTGCTGGACGTCCGGATGCCGGGGGTGGACGGGATCTCGGCCCTGCCCCATCTGGTGATGCTGGCGCCCGTACTGATGGTGACGTACAGCAGGGAAGCCGAAATCGTCCGTGAGGCACTGCTGTTGGGTGCCGGGGGCTACCTGGTGCACGGCGAGTTCACTGCGGACGAGCTGCTCAGGGCCGTGCACGACGCGCCCCTGAACCGCCCCCACTTCACCCCGACGGCGGCGAGCGCCCTGCTGACGGAACTCAGGGCCTCTTCGCATCCGCAACGAGATGTGGCACAGTCGTCCGAGCGGATGCACAACTCTGTTGTCTTCGGGCTGAGTTCCCGGGAGGTGGAGATCATGGATCTGATCGCGTCCGGAATGAGCAATCAGCAGATCGCCGCCACCTGCTTCATCAGCGAGAAGACCGTCAAGAACCACATCAACCGCATCTTCGCGAAGCTCCGCAGCGCCACGCGCAGCGAGGCGATAGCCCGCTGGCTGGGAACCGCCCGTCCAGGAGTGACCGGTCATGGGTAGACAGAGTGCGCAGTGGGTCCGTAATTGGGTCCCGGGACCCTTGGTCACGACTGGTGACTCGCCGTACCGTCCGCAGATCGACACCGGTACCGGCCCGGGAGGGAACCCCCATGTCACAGAACACGCTGCTGAAGGCCGCCGTGGAGGCGCGGATCAGGGTGAACGGATGGGCGGACACGGCCGTGACGAGGCTCCACAAGCGCCACGCCCAACAGGACCGCGGCCAGACGGCCTTCGAGTACCTCGGCATCATCCTGGTGGTGATCGTGATCGTCGGAGCGATCGTGGGCTCCGGCGTCGGTTCGGAGATCACCAAGCGCATCAAGCAGGCGGTGACCGACATCAAAGCCGGCTAATGGTCACCGGCGGCACGTATGGGGGTGACCGGGGGCAGGCCTTTCCGATCTACGTGGTGGTCGTGGCGGGGTTGCTCTTCGCCGCGCTCGCGTTCTTCGCGGTGGGCCAGGCGTCGGTCAGGCGCAGTGACGCCCAAGGCGCTGCGGACGCCGCGGCTTTGGCGGCTGGTCGTGAGGCCAGGGACAAGGTGCTCCTCGGCCTCGATCTTCCTTCGGTGGAGGCCGGCGTCTGGAAGAAAATCGCCGATGGGGAGTTCTTCGAGGTCGGCGAAGCCTGCGCGGCGGCAGAGGCCTTCGCAGCGAAGAACGATGCCAAGGCCACATGTGCGGCCGCCCTCCCCCGGTTCACCGTCACTGTGGAGACGAACGGAACTGTGGGGGATTCGGTGGTTCCCGGCACCAACGGCATGCATGCGACGGCGAAGGCCACGGCCCTGATCAAGCCGAGGTGCCACCTGGCGAGCGTCGCCAGTCCTAGCCCCACCCCCACCGCGCCGTCAGGTGGGGCATCGCCGTCTCCCACGCCGAACGCATCGGCAGTGACCTTCGCTTGTGGTGGGGAGACGGTCAAGCTCGACCCGATGAAGCCGGGCTCGCTCAAGGCATTGACCAGACAGCTGTTCAGCGTGCGACTCGTCGGCTGACAGGGACCGAGAGACAAGGAAGCGTTCATAGATGAGCATTCGGCGCATGGTGAGGGTCCGCGGGGGCATGGCCGTTGCGGGTGCGGCGGTCATGGCCGTCACGTTGGCCGGGTGCGGTGATGGCGGTGACGGCAAGTCGGCTGAGCCGCAGAAGCCCGCGAGTGCCCCGTCCAAGGGGACGGCGTCCCAGAACGCAGCTCCGAGCACGGGCCAGAGCTCGGAGCCGACCGAAGTCATCGCCACCCTGAACGGACAGGCCGGCATGGCGCTGGAGATCAACTCTGTGCGGCGCGATCCGGGTGGCTTCCTCACCGTATCCGGGCAGCTGAAGAACACGGGCAGCCAGTCCTACAAGGACACGGTTGCGTGGCGCGGCATCGAACTCAAGGGGACCGGAGAGTCGGTCGCCGGCGCGACACTGGTCGACAAGGTGGGTAAGAAGCGCTATTACGTGCTTCGGGACACGGAGTCCAGGTGCCTGTGCACGACGGGCGTCTCCAGCGTCGACCCCGGCCAGGTGATCCCGTTCTTCGCCCAGTTCCCGGCACCGCCGAGCTCTACCAGCGAGGTGGAATTCAGCCTCCCGACCTTTGCCACGGCCACCGTCAAAATCTCTGGGTGACCCATGACCACACGCCATCGCGCAGCCGCCGCCACCGCAGTCTCTGCACTCGTCATCGCCGGAGGGTCCGTCATCGGGGCCGGCTCCGCACACGCCGATGACGTGAAGCCCTCCGTGCCCCCCGGCACGGAGCCGTCCGCCGCCGCGCCCGTGGCGATCGACTCCAACGCGCCCGGGCTGAAGATCCCGCAGGGCGGAACCCTGGCACCGGTCAAGGTGCTGGACATCGCCGAGGTCGTCGAAGACCTCGGCGGCGAGCAGCGGCGGCAGGAGACCAACGAGACCGTCATGATGGCCCTGCAGGCCGAGGTGCTGTTCCCCGAGGACAGCGCCGTCTTCAACGCCCAGGCGGCCGCCCGGATCCAGGCCATCGGGAACGAGATCAACCAGTCCAAGGCGACCCGCATCCGGGTCTTCGGTTTCACCGACGACCAGGGCAGCTACGAGCACGGCAAGGAGCTGTCCAAGCAGCGGGCCGACGCCGTGCACGCCGAGCTGACCAAGACCGTGACGAACCCAGGCGTCGTCTTCGACGTCCGCGGGTACAGCGAGGACTACCCGATCGCCGACAACAGCACCGAAGAGGGTCGCAAGAAGAACCGCCGCGTGGAGATCACCTTCCCGCGCGGCGCCGGCTAGTCAGCCGGACCGCGGCGCGGACGCGGCAGGGCGCGGCCGCCGTCGGAGGCGGCCACGGGAGGCCTCCACGATCGTTCCCAGTACGAGCGACTGCGCCAGTACGCACAGGACGAGCTCGCCGAGGAAGAGCCACGTCCCGGGCTGGCTGCCACCCCCGGGCGCCGGCGGCCCCTGGATCAGCGACACGAACAGGAACAGCGGGAACGCGAACAGTGCGGGCAGCACCCCTATGAAGCCGGGGTCCGGCGCGAACAGCGTGACGGCCGTTGCGATGGCCACGGCGACGCCGACGAGCCCCAGGTAGATCGCCGAAGCGGGGTTCGCGAAGGTCAGGCGGACGAGCGTGCGGGCGGTCATCGGTTCCCCCAGGTGTGTGGCGACTGGCTCCATGGTCGGGAGGATCCGGCGTCCTGTCGTGAGTACGCGTACCCAGACCGGTGTGGGCCGGCGGCCCGGGGCCCGTCGGCCCGGGGGCCCGTCGGCCCGGGGGCCCGCCGGCCCGGGTACGCGTGCGGTGGGAGAGGTCAGCCGAACTGGCCGGGCTGGTAGTCGCCGGCCGGCTGCTGGATGATCACGTTCATCCGGTTGTAGGTGTTGATCAGCGCGATGAGGGACACCAGCGCGGCCATCTGGTCCTCGTCGTGGTACTTGGCCGCGTTCGCCCACGCCTCGTCCGTGACCCCACCCGCCGCGTCGGCGATGCGCGTGCCCTGCTCGGTCAGCTCCAGGGCCGCCCGCTCGGCATCGGTGAACACCTTCGCCTCGCGCCAGGCCGCGACCAGGTGGAGGCGCTGCGCGGTCTCCCCGGCGTGCGCGGCGTCCTTGGTGTGCATGTCGGTGCAGGCGCCGCAGCCGTTGATCTGGCTGGCCCGGATCTTCACCAGCTCCTGGGTGGCCGCGGGGAGGGTCGAGTCCGAGACGACCTTGCCCGCGGAGTTGATGTACTTCGCGAACTTGGTGGCGACGGCGTTTCCGTAGAAGTTCAGTCGTGCGTCCATGGCGGTCTCCTGGTCTCGGGGCTGCTTGCCGTGTCGGTGGTTACACACCACTGACGGATCCCGTCGCACGGATGTGACCGCCGGACGCGCCCCCCGTGAGTGACCTGCGTCACTGCCGCAGGAGGGCCTCCGCGACCTCGCGCGCCCTGCGGGCCGGCTCCGGGCCGGGGCTCAGGGCGGCCACCGTCGTCGCGCCCTCGACCAGGATCAGCAGCTGGTCGGCGAGCGCGGGCGGGGCCGCGGCCGGGACGAGTTCGGCCAGGAGGGCGCGGAGCTCGGCCTTGTGGACGCGGACGACCTCCGGTGCGGCCGCGCCGAGCTCCCCGTACGCGTTGAGGAACGCGCAGCCGCGGAAGTCCGGCTCGGAGAACCACCGCGCCAGCCAGTCGAAGACGGCCAGGACCGGCGGCTGCGCGGACGTCGCCACCGACTCGCGCAGGCTCGCCGTCCAGCGGCGGTCGCGGCGCTCCAGGTAGGCCGTGACCAGGGATTCCTTCGCCGGGTAGAGCCGGTACAGGCGCTTGAGGGGGACGCCGGACGCGGTGCGGATGCGGTCCATGCCCACCGCCTGGATGCCGTGCCGGTAGAACAGCTCCTCCGCCGCGTCCAGCAGTCGGGTCCGTGCCTCTTCGTCGTCCATGAGGGCAGGGTAACCCGATGTCCCTTGCGGTGAGAACGCTCGTTCTCCTAGGGTGGGCGGGAACTGGAGAACGACCGTTCTCCTCTCTCCTTCCGGAAGGACGCACGCACCATGACCCGTCCGCCCCTCCCGCCCTTCACCGACGCATCCGCCCGAGCCAAGGTCCAGGCCGCCGAGGACGCCTGGAACAGCCGTGACCCCGAGCGCATTGCCCTCGCCTACACCGAGGACTCCGTCTGGCGGAACCGCGACCGCTTCCTGACCGGCCGCGACGAAATCCGCGCGTTCCTCGCCGACAAGTGGGAGCGCGAACTCGACTACCGGCTGCGCAAGGAGCTGTGGGCCCACACCGGCAACCGCATCTCCGTCCGCTTCGAGTACGAGTGGCACGATGCCTCCGGCCAGTGGTGGCGCAGCCACGGCAACGAGCAGTGGGAGTTCGACGACGACGGCCTGATGCGCCGCCGCGAGGCCAGCATCAACGACGTACCGATCACCGCGGAGGACCGCCGGATCCTCTGAACGGGCGCATGGGTGCGGCCAGTCAGACGCGAGCCCGGGTCCGGGTACGCCCGCCCCTGGACCAGGCCTGGTCCCGGGTCCGGGTACGCCCGCCCCTGGACCAGGCCTCGGTGGCAACCCGTGCCCAGGGCGCGGCACCGACGAACCCCGATGGGGTCACTGCGCGCTGCAGTCGCGCCGTTCGTCCCGCCGGCTCTCGTCGCGGGCTGCGGCCCGGGCGCCTGTGCCGGACCGGCCGGAAGGGGCGACAGCGTGCATCTGCAGCAGGGGCGAGCGCGCCGACGTCCAGCACCCACCACGCCGGCGAACACCCCGCACCGCAGCGGTCCCTCCGCCCAGCGCCCCGGCGAGCGGGACGCGTGCTGCTCGGTCACAACGCCCACCCGACGGTGAACCGCGTCTGAGAGGATGATCAGGGCTCTGCGGGGGCGGCCGGCAGGGCATCTCGGGCAAGGGGGACCGGTTATGGCACGGGCTCAGGTGAACGGCGTCGAGCTTTTCTACGAGATCGAGGGTGACGGGGAACCGCTCGTCCTGGTCCACGGCTCCTGGACCGACCACCACAGCTGGCACGCCGTCCTGCCGCACCTCACCCGCGCCCACCGCGTGCTCGTCTACGACCGCCGCGGTCACAGCCGGAGCGAGCGCCCGCCGGGTCAGGGCACCCGGGCCCAGGACGAGGACGACCTGGCCGCGCTCATCGAGATGCTCGGCGCACCCGCCCACGTGGCCGCGAGCTCCTTCGGCGGCTCGGTCGCGCTCGGCCTCGCCGCCCGCCGCCCCGAACTGCTGCGCAGCCTCGCCGTCCACGAGCCGCCCCTGACCGCCGTCGTCGCCGGCGATCCGGAGCTCGACCGGCTGATGCGGGACGCGCAGGCGCCCATCGACGCCGTCATGGCGGACGTGCGCGCGGGCGAATCCGAGGTCGGCGCGCGCCGGTTCGTCGAGGAGGTCGTGTTCGGGCCGGGCGCGTGGGACGGGATGCCGGACGCGGCCCGCCGGACGTTCGTCACCAACGCCCCCACGGCCGCCGACGAACAGGGGGACCCGCACTGGGACACCGTGGACCTCGCCCGGCTCGCCGGCTACACCGGCCCGGCCATGCTGAGCAAGGGAACCGACAGCCCGGCGTGGTTCGGCGCGATCGTAGACCGGCTCGCGCGCGTGCTGCCCGGGGCGCAGGCGCGGACCCTGCACGGCGAGGGTCACGTCCCCCACCTCACCGCCCCGCATCGCTACGCCGACCACCTCCTGGGCTTCCTCGCCTCGACGGCCTCGGCGGACCGCTCCTGACCGGCCGTCCGCCGGATGCGTGCCGCGGGGTCCCCGAGCGTGCTCGCGGCTGGCGGTTTGTCATGGGTAAGTCACAACACACTCGTTAGCCGTTGCTGGTTGCAGATGCGATGTATGTTGGTTGTAGTGGTCACACTGGTGTTCGTTCGAGAGTGCGGGGGAGTGTGGGATGAAGTTCGACATGGGGACGCAGGTTCTGACGAACCTGATGTCGGGTTC